>CAILYI010000261.1 GCA_903838415.1 uncultured Anaerolineae bacterium
CTTCACCCCCACACTGACCTTCACGCCTTCCAGGACGGCCACACCAACCAATTCCCGCACGCCCACCAACACAGCCACCTTCACGCCCAGCATCACCCCCACCCCATCCAATACATCGACGAAGACTCCTTCGCCGACTTTCACGCGCACATCCACGGTCACCAAAACCGCCACATCGACCTATACTCGCACGCCAACCGCCACTTTCACTCCCAGTAACACGGCCACTGCCACCAGAACCTTCACGCCCACACTGACCTTCACGCCTTCCAGGACGGCCACACCAACCAATTCCCGCACGCCGACCAACACAGCGACTTTCACGCCCAGCATCACCCCAACTCCATCCAATACCGCGACGAAGACACCTTCGCCGACTTTCACGCGCACCTCCACGGCCACCCGCACTTCCACAGCCACCTACACCAGCACCTCGACGCTTACTTTCACGCCCAGCAACACGGCCACTGCGACCAAAACCTTCACGCCCACACTGACCTTCACGCCTTCCAGGACGGCCACACCGACCAATTCCCGCACGCCCACCAACACAGCGACTTTCACGCCCAGCATCACCCCGACTCCATCCAACACCGCGACGAAGACTCCTTCGCCGACCTTCACGCGCACCAAGACGGCCACTGCAACCAAAACCTTCACCCCCACGCTGACCTTTACACCGTCGAAGACCGCCACGGCCACCAATTCACGCACCCCAACCAACACGGCCACCTTCACGCCCAGCCGCACCCCAACGCCCACCAACACTTCTACGCGGACGCCGACACCGACCTTCACGCGCACCAACACTCCGACTCGTACAGCCACGGCCACATTTACCTTCACGCCCACCCTGACGTCGACCTTCACCCGAACGTGGACTCCTACCAACACATCCACGTTCACACCCACCCGCAAACCAACGCTGACCAAGACGCCGACAAAAACAAAGACCTTTACCCCCACCGCCACCCCATCCAAGACTTCCACGCGAACGTCAACGCCCACGTGGACAGCCACCCGCACGCCGACAAAAACCTTGACGCCCTCCAAGACGCCCACTTCCACCCCCGATTCAAGATGTGAGCGAATCCAATTTATCTCTGACGTGACGATTTTGGATGGAACCTTACTTGATCCCGGCCAGCTTTTCACCAAGACCTGGCAGCTCAAAAATACCGGCAGCTGCGCCTGGTCATCGGGTTACAGGCTTATTTTTTCGGGCGGCGACCAGATGGGCTCCAACGTATCGATCCCGCTGGGGCGCGAAGTAGCCCCCGGAGAAATTGCAAACATTTCCGTCGACCTGCTCGCCCCCGCTTTCTCCGGGCACTATCGCGGCTTGTGGCTTCTCAAGAATCCGCAAGGAAAAACTTTCGGCACCGGCGACCTGTCCAATGATCCGATGTGGGTTGACATTAACATCAACCGGACTACCCTGCAGGGAACGGTCAACGACCTGTTTACCAACGTCTGCGCCGCAACCTGGTTGAGCGGACAGGGCGTGCTATCCTGTCCTGGCACTGATGGCGACAGCCAGGGCTTCCTGCTGAAGGTACGCAATCCAAAACTGGAAGATGGTTCCACGGCCTCGCTGCCCGGCCTGCTGACAGCACCGCAAAACGTTCAGGATGGCTACATCCTGGGCGTCTACCCGCCGTTCAAGGTTCAGTCCGGCGACCACTTCCAATCCACCGTCAGCTGCGAAAGTGGATCGACGGCCTGCCTGGTGCTGTTCAGCCTCGATTACCAGATTGGCAGCGGCCCGCTCACCAACCTGTGGAGCATCGGCGAGGTCTACGATAAAAAATCCTTCCAGGCGGATGTTGATCTCAGTTCCCTGAGCGGCAAGGATGTCAAATTCATCCTGCAAGTAAAGGCCTTTGGCCCGGCCACCGGCGACCGCGCCCTGTGGATCGCCCCGCGCATCGTCCGCGCCAGCCAGCCCACCCCGGTTCCCACCCTGAAACCCTGAGCATGCTTCCATTTCTATTACAAGGCCTGACCCTCGGTTTCGCCGCCGCGGTACAGCCCGGGCCTTTCATGGCTTATTTGATTTCCCAAACCCTGGCGCACGGATTCCGGCGGGCATGGATTGCCGCCTTCGCGCCGCTGCTCAGCGATGGGCCGATCATTGCGCTCTCGCTGCTGGTGCTCAGCCAGTTGCCCGCCTGGCTCCAGCGCGGCTTAAACTTAGCCGGGGGCGCCTTCATCCTTTACCTGGCCTGGAGCGCCTTCCAGCAGTGGCGCACCTTCTCCAACCTGGCCACCAGGCCCGCCGCGGGAGCAAGCCAAAGCCTGCTGCGCGCCGCCATGATGAACGCTCTCAGCCCGATTCCCTATATTTACTGGAGCCTGGTGACAGGTCCGCTGCTGCTGGCAGGCTGGCGGATCAGCCCGGTGTACGGTCTCAGCTTTTTGGCCGCCTTTTACGTCATCATGATCAGCGGATTTCTGGGGCTGATGGCTTTGTTTGGCGCGGCCCGCCAGTTTGGCGAACGAGCCAGCCGGTCATTGCTCGGAATTTCAGCCCTGGCGCTGGCTGTTTTTGGGATTTTCCAACTATTCAAGGGTTTTGGGGGACAATAAAACCCACCCGTCGTCCCGAACAGGGACGATTTTCCTTTTCCCCGCTTCTGGCAGAACACGGTCGCGCAGCAGCATTGGGAGTTCGAGAGAAGAACTCCCGAACTCCCAATTGAATTATGGTCTTGACGGTCCGTCTGCGGGCCTGCACGCCAATTGACTTGAACTTGGCGGCACAACGCAAGCGCCGCTAACCGTATTTTGATTTCTACCGATAAATGAGCAGGATGCATTTTCTGCAAGGTTCGCGCAGGCATCGATCGCGGCTGGCGAAAGCCTGCGCCCACGCTGTTGACCACTGCCCTGCTCCCCATTTTGGGACTGTTGCCCATTTTGATTCTGTGACGTTTGGGTTTCAGGAGTGGATTCAATCATCACAGTTGATTCATTGAAGGAAAAGACATCCGCCTGAAGTTTGGTCAATGATGTGTTGCGGCGGATAATATCAGCCAGCGATGTGTTCTGAATATCGCGTAGCTCGTTATCAGTCAGGGCAACCTGATACCAGAAGCGATCTCCGTCCCGCAGACGGGAGAATTGATCCACGAGGATTGCGGTGAACGTGGCGCCAAGGCTGGAGTTTGGCAGATGGTCTTCGGCAAGTCCGCCGATCCACAGGTCAATGTTGTCCACATTGCCGTAGGTGGATGCAAGCGAAGCCCGCGTTGCTTTGTCTGAAGTAATCTGGTCAAAACTTGTGATGCGCGGCAATCCGTAGGCAGCGCGGACCGTGTTGTAATCTGCAATGCCGTGATCCCGTCCGCGTTGAATATTTATAGAAGCGAGATCAAATCCGCCTTGTCCCGGCGCGCCGAAAAGAAAATTACGAACATCGTCAACTACTTTTGTGTCAATCTCCTGGGCATTGTCAGAAGCAAGATATTTCAAAAGCGGGTCAATGCCGGTTTGCCCCACGACGGTTGAATTAAAGAATGCATCGCGCAAAAGCATTGCGTCGCGGATTTCTGTTCCTTCATTGTTCAAAAACTGGATGTCATTCCCCAGCATGCTGTGACCAAAGCGAAACGCGGCGGTGGAAAATTCGGTGGCGATTCCTGGGTTTACATCTGCCTGATAGCCCTGATAAGCGGGCATGGCTTTGGTCCCAAGGATGGCTGGTAAAAACTCATCGTATGTGATCTTCTGGAGTTCGGCGATCACAACGCGGCGCGCGTATTGATAAAGTTCCTCGTCGGTCCAATCTGAATGTCTACGTGCGGCTTCGGCGGCGACGCGGTTATGTTCGCGGACAAAAAGCGTCTGCAAGGCAATCAATTCAGGGTTTTCATTTGCGCGCACATCGCCAGCCAAAAACAGTTCAGCATCCGTCACACGATGCGCGTCATTCGCGTTGGCAAAACCAGTCGTGTTGAGGGGCATCAAATTCCCGTTGCTGGTTTTCATGAGTCCGCCGGTAAATTCGCGCAGCGCGGCGGCGCGCTCGGTATCCACGCCATAAACTTGCGATCCGTCAATAAAAGCCGTGATCGAATTAACTTGCTGGCGCGGATTATTCGCTAAGTTTCCCGTTGCAAGATCATAATTTGAGCGCGACATGGGCATGGTCATTGTGCCTGAGCTGGTTGGGTCAAACGATAAATCACCTGTTGGCACAATAATTGGGAACGGCTCTTTTGATGCTGCGGCTTTCGTCAAATCAATATCATGATCCAGGAACTGTCCCCAGGCATAGACGAAGGCGGTAAAGTTGCGATCATTGGCAATGCCGTCCTGCGGGCTGACAGAAAATGTATTGCTAACCATCCTTGCGCTTGGACGGTCTGTGCCTGCCGGACTGCTGATGCCATCGGCATAGTCTGCGGGAGAGAGCCTGAGCAATTGCACGTTGACACTGCCCCAGGTTGGGTTGGTAATATTGTTGCCGTTGCCGTCAAGCGACCGTGTGTCTACAACGGAATTTATCAGCCTGTTTTCCACGATAGCACCGACCGCTGCTAATGGGCTATTCAACTGCGCTGGCGCAAGGGTCTGACATCCAGTGATGAGGATGGTCATTATGGCAAAAAACGAACTGGTAAATTTATTCATGATGGGTTCCTCGAACATCTGTATCCACAACGGGTTGCGCGGCGTTTCCGATTGTCGATTGGGCAAGCCCTGCCAGTAATACTGCGAACGGTAGAAATACTATATTTTTTATCATGTCATTCTCCTTGTGTTTTATTTATTGAATGTATTCTACCGACGTAAAAGTTTTGTTGAGAGTGCAGCAAATCATCAAGTTCGAGGAAATCCCATGCAAACATCACCTTCTGCCATGACAGGCGTCATGGAACAAAAAAAGTGACGGTCATCTTTACGTTGACTGTCACTTTCACTACTGCCAATAGTGCGCGGTTTCGTGCCAGGCGCTTCAGGTGAGCGCACAGGTGTTTTGTAGTGCTGCAGAATCCCTTGCGCGATGTATGCTTGAAACCTACGCAGAAACGATGTAAAGTTTAAGTGGTATATCGCGTAATTGCCGCGACGAGTGTTTTTCTATGGGCCTTTTTCCGCCGAATCCGCATTTATTGGTATCACCTGCCAGTGCGGCTTTTGGAGCATTTTCCCCGGGAGATCACCAGGACAGGCTGGCTTCGAGTTTTTCCTGCTCGCGAACAGAATCCACTACGCTAAGCGGTGGTCCGCTCGCCTGTAACAGTGTCAGGATAACAAGTTAGCAATTGTGTATTCCAATTACGTTTTCAAAGAAAGGCGGTGTTTCAATGACGGCAATAATATTCAGCGTAGTTTTTGTGTTGGCGATACTCTTTATCGTGCCGATTCTAGTGTATGGTCTTGCCTCAGCCGTAACAGGGATGAAGACACCCGAAGGCGCATCCCCAGCACGGTTTTTGATCAGCGTGCTTGTTTCCAAAATCGGGACGGCTGTTGCCTTCGTGCTTATCTTCTATTTCGCCCGTAGTTCACTGAGCGGGCAATGGCTGCTCTATGCCTTGATATGGTGGCTGATGTTCGTCATCGGCGAAATTGGGCAAGCCATTGGCCCAAACTATACTTGGAAAGAAGCCATTGCAGGTGTCATATCAGAGACTGTCTACTTGCCATTATCCGCCTACGTAACCAACTGGCTGATAGGGTTAAAATAGCAGGGTATCTCTTGGGCAGCTGGCAGATTTAGCGCAATGGCGCTTTCCTTGTAAACAGAGCAACTTATATGGCATCCCATGGATTTGAAATTTTTAGAGGCAGCTGATGGCGATTGAGTCCAAGTATTTTGCGCTAAGTTTGGAGTCGATTCGGGCCATTGGCAGTTGGGCCGCGGACTGCGCTGAGAGGGGGCTGTCGATCTATGAGACTCGTGCCGGTTCAGACTGCCGGCCTCGCGCCGCGATTGAGGGCATTCGGGTGTTTGCCGGCGGGGGAAAACGAACCGCTCAGTTGCGTACCCTTGCCCTCTCGGCGTTTTCCGCTGCGCAGGAGGTGGACGATCCCGCTGCAGCTGCCGCCGCTCGCGCCGCTGGACTGGCAGCGTCAAGCGCTTACACACATCCATTGGCGGACGTGCACCAAACAAAGCACATCCTCGGTCCAGCGGCCTATGCCGCGCTGGCGCTTGAGCTCGATCACGCTGGTGATCCAAACATCGGGGATGGCGAGATTCGCTGGGCAATGGAAGACGTTACAGCTGAAGTGCGCGCAGTCTTGCTGCAGATGCCCGCCCGCCAGCCGGGTAACAGTCGGTTGGACAAGATCCTATATGAACTGGATAAGGGCATCCGCAGCCAAACCTGGCCGGAAACCGCCTGGCAGCCAGCTTCAGATTGACACTTTATTACGAAAATAGGTTTTCATCCGCCCCTGTGTAAGCACGTTAACAGGACCATAACAATCCGGCAGCCTTGTTGCGACTAAAATTCATATCAGTCTATTTCAAGGAGAACGCCATGCAAAAAGTCTTGTTTCTGTGTACCGGCAATTCTGCTCGAAGCCAGATGGCGGAAGCCTTTCTACGCAAATACGGTGGAGATCAGTTCGAAGCCCACAGCGCTGGCCTGGAGCCAAAGGGATTAAATCCACTCACGCTTCAAGTCATGCAAGAAATTGGGATCGATGTCTCCCAACAACAGTCCAAAGGTGTTGGGACATATTTGGGGAAAGTGCTATTTCAATATCTGATCACGGTTTGCGATGACGCTGACAAAAACTGCCCTACAGTCTGGCCCGGCATTAGCAAACGTGAACACTGGTCTTTCGAAGATCCGGCGGCCGTTGCAGGATCGGACGAGGAAAAACTCGCCAAATTTCGCCAGGTGAGAGATCAGATAGAAGCGCGCATCAAAGCATGGGTCGCTGATCCACAGTAACCGAAAGCCCCAACCGGGGCTTTTTATTTGCCTGCCTGCATCAGCCACAAGCCCTCGCTCGATACGGCCAAGACTTGTCACGCTTTTCTTAAAGTCAAAATCTTAACCGCCAAGATCGCCAAGAAAAGCGTCAAGCCGCCAAGATTCTTTGTTTCTACGCTCTTTATGGAGTGGTTCTGGACATACGAACGCGTTTCTCTAAAAAACCTTGGCGTTATTGGGTCTCTCTTGGCCCCTCGAAGTGCAGAGGGGTGGCCCCCCGAAGTGCAGGGGGGGGCGGCTTGGCGAAAAAACCGACTTTAAGAAAGGCGTGCATGACTTGTCATAAATCATTTTCAACAGACAATCAGGGTGATAGAATGTTTTCTGCAATGCAACTATCGGGCCATTTGCACATCTAAATGCCAATGCGTATCAATAAAAAAACAGCCCGCGATGCGTAAATTGCAACAAAAAGAGCTTTGATTTGGGCGCTGTTATCTTATTTCGAAAATAAATTCAGGAGGCTTGGTTGGGTATGGCGAAAAAATTAGCTCTGGTTGGAATTTTATTGGTAATCGCGGCTGGTGTGTTTTTCATGATGATGCGCCGTTCGCACATGATGGGCGCTGAATCGCAAAGGCCAGCGGGCGGATTGACGGCTGTCTCGGCCAACGGGGCGCCACTGCCTGCCCCGGCTTCCGCCGAAAAACTGCCGGAGAACACTGCGGCACAAGAATCTGGCGGTCTGTATGTTTCCCTGGGGATGACTCCCTACCCGCCCAGCTCTGGAGGCGACACCAACTTTGTCGTCACCCTGAAGGATGCCAGCGGCCAGCCAGTTACGGATGCCACCATCAGCCTGGACCTGACCATGCCGTCGATGTGGATGCCGCCCAACCAGTTGGATTTGGTGGCTGGCAGTGCGGCGGGCACGTATCAAGCCAGCGGTTACTTCACCATGCGCGGAATGTGGCGCATCGAAGCGCTCATCACGCGCGGCGGTCAGAAGCAGTCAGTCTTTTTCGATGTGGGCCTGTAACCGACATGCTGCTCAGTAACCTGGCACTTGCGTTTATTACCGGATTAATCAGCAGTTTTGGCCACTGCCTCGGGATGTGCGGCGGCATTGTCGCCATTTATTCGGCGCGCCAGGCGGCGCTGGTCACCGCGGATGGCGGCAAACCAAGCCTTATTTCGCGGGTGTTAAGTCTTCTGCCCATCCATATGGGACGCATTACCACCTATACTCTTTTCGGCGCGGTCATCGGGCTGGCAGGCTCGCTCCTGAACCAGGCCAGCGGTATGCTGGGCTGGCAAGGGGCGTTTTCTGTTTTGGTGGGTATCGCCATGCTGCTGGTTTCACTCAGCTTGTTGGGGGTTTTACCCCCGGTCGAAATGGCGCTGGCTTCGCTGATGGCTGGCAATTCACCGATGACGCGCATGCGCGGCTTATTCGGTAAACGCAATTTCTTCTCCACCCTGACCATCGGCATTCTGTGGGGCTTTCTGCCCTGCGGATTGGTATTTGCCATGCTGGTGGTAGCCGCCCGCACCCAGACCATCTGGGGCGGAGCGCTGACCATGCTGGCTTTTGGATTGGGAACTGTGCCAACCCTGTTGGGTTTCGGCCTGGCGGCCAATCTTCTAAGCCCCAAATTGCGCGGCAATCTGACGAAATTTGCCGCACTGCTGATTATGCTTTTTGCAGTTCAAACTATTTTACGCGGGTTGGCGGTAGCCAACCTGATCCCTTCACTCATCCTGGGACCGGTGATGCTATGGTAGATACTATCAAATGTGACCATTGCGGCGCAGAAGCGCGACGCGTTATTACGAAAGAATTTGACGGCAAGCTGATGAACTTTTGCTGCCGGGGCTGTTTGGGCGTGTACGAAATGCTGCGCGAGGAAGGCCAGCAAAACCCAGCCCGGGAACAAAAACCGGACGAAAAGTAGCAGACAAGTGCCCAACAAAAATCCCGGGATGCTTTTCATCATCTCGGGATTTTCGTTTGCCAGTTTGATGAATTTGGCAAGAGCAACTGGAAAAACTTTTAAATACCTGTAGCGTTGGATGTTTGTACAAAAAGCAAGAAAATTTACCAAACGGGGGACAAAGAAGCACGCCTGCCCGAAGAGATCATCAACTTCTCGGTAAGAAGTTATCAACTTCTCAGTGAGTTATGGTTTAGAATAGAGCCCGATCATTCTGACCCCAAGGAGAGAGAAAATGTCCAAAAAACGTGCAGAACTGCGGCGGCAGCAGGAAAAAAATGCCAATAACGTGCGCCTGATTGCAGGCGGAGTCGTCCTGCTGGTAATTATTGGCCTGGTGTGGCTGTTCATGTCCAAAAATACCCCGGCGAAAACCGACACTGCCAGCAGCGCCGAGACGACCAACAGCGCCAGCCCGGCTACCGCCAAACAATACGCCTCCACCCCCGCCATGACGATCGACGCAAATAAGCAATATTTTGCCACCGTCAAAATGGCCAATGGCGGCCAATTCGTCATCCAGCTTTATGCCGATAAAGCCCCGCTCACCGTCAACAGCTTCGTTTTCCTGGCAAAGGACAAGTATTTTGACGGGACGACCTTCCACCGTGTGCTGGAGGGCTTCATGGCCCAGGGCGGCGACCCGACTGGAACCGGCATGGGCGGCCCCGGTTACCAATTCAAAAACGAAGATAGCGACCTGACCTTTGACAAAGCTGGCGTTGTGGCTATGGCCAATGCCGGGCGCGACACCAACGGCAGCCAGTTTTTCATCACCTTTGGCCCCACCGAGCAGTTGAATGGTGGTTACACCATCTTTGGGCAGGTCACCGAAGGCATGGATGTGGTCAACGCCATCACCCGCCGCGACCCGCAGCAAAACCCGCCCTTCACCGGTGACGCCATCGAGAGCGTGACCATCGAAGAAAAGTAAGGCTGACGCAGTCAATAAAAAATCCCCGGCGTGAATTGCGCCGGGGATTTTTTATCTGCACTACGGGGATTGTTTATACTTGCGGGCTGGGAATACGCACCTGCAACGCGACGAAGAAATTCACAATCGCTATCGCCACGCCCAGCAGGAAGACATATTGAAAGCCGAAAGCATTCCAGATGACGCCGCCCAGCAGGGCCACCGAAATGGAAAAAACATGATCGATGGTCACGCCCGCCGTCAGCGCGGATTGAACGTCCTCGGGCCGGATGGCAATCTTTTTCATATACATGGAGCGCGCCATGCTGACCGAGAAAAGCATCTGGTCCAGCAGGTAGAAGATACAGACCGCGATGAAGGCCGCGCCCGTCGGCAGCACAAATTTCGAAAATCCGTAGCCCAGGCAGACGAATATCAGCAAAACTGCCTCAGATGCCAGTACAAAACGTTCGCCCAGGCGGTCAATCATGCGCCCCAGAAATGGCTGGAATAAAATGCCGATCACGCCGCCAATCGTCATCAGCGTGGCCAGAGTTTGGGTGGGTTGGTTGAAGACCGTCACGATCACCCACGGCGCAAAGGTGATGAAAATCTGTTTGCGCGAGCCCGCCAGGACATTCAGCCAATAAAACAGCCGGTATTCCTTGCGCAGCTTGAGAAAAAGGCGCGGGCGCTGACCTTCTTCCGGTTTCATGGAAAACATCAGCAGGGCGGCAAATCCCAAACTGACGGCGACCAATACGAAGCTGTGCTGGAAGCTAAATCCCAAATATTTGAAGCCAAAAAACACCACGAAACTGCCCATAATGGCGGCCAAATTGCGGATGGCGTTGAGCTGTCCCAAGCGCTGACCAGTTTTGCCCTCCTCGGCCAATTCCATGCCGATGGTGGAGGCGATGGGCATGAACAGGTGTTGGCCCAGGCTGTAAATAAACAGGAAAAACACCATGATGGCGTAGGTGGGCGCGAGAAAACCGATCAAGAGTACGCCCGCAAAGCTCAGCACCAGCGACCAGGCCCCCAGCCTGCGGGTGCACAGGAACCACAACAGCGCCGAGACGAATACCACCAGGAACCCCGGCAGTTCGCGGGGGAATTCGATGAAGGAACGTTGAAAACCACTCAGGGAATAACGCTCGTTGAGAAAGTTATTAAAGGTCGAGTCAAAAATACTGTAGCCGATGCCCATTGCCAACGAGGCGAAAGCAAATAATTTCAACTCGCGCGGAGCCAGGCCCAGCCGTTTTATCCATGTCATGATCGTTTCCCTTTCAGTTTGCCCTTCCCGGGCCGGGATGTATGATAGCGCAGGTATCCGGGGAAAGCAAGCGGGAAACCTGCCCGGAATGGAATAAAAAACTTCCAGCGCATTCCTGCCTGGAAGTTTTTTACGCCTGAATGGGGGATCGATCAAATCCCTGCGTTGCTCAAGCTTTCCAATAACGCGGAAAGGGTGTTCGTCAGGGTGGGATGGGTGACTTCCAGATAGCTAATGGAGTTTTCCAGACGTTCCAACATGGATGGCTGAGCCTGCGACGGCTCTTCAGCCGAGCGCGCCAGCAATTCGCGGATATCATTCCCCAAAGCCTGCAGGAGTTCGCGGCCTTTTTCATCGACACTATCCGTCTGGTCAATCTCGCTGTGCAGTTGTTCCAACAGCTTGCGAAGTTCCTGATTATCCATCAAAACACCTCCGTCATAGTTTCTGGGAATCAATGATCATCTTCATTTTACATCTTTTCCCATGCCAGGTGTGAACCGAGGTGTGGAAAGCCACTTTCAGACCTGAAAGGAACGCTGCCGCTTCAACCCGCTCATTTTTCCGGGTCATTCAGGCAAAAAGGTCAAAAACTTTAACGACAAGGGGCCAGGCGCGCCAAGTTTTTTGGGAAAACCGCCTGGTTTACCGCACATCAGGCGCAGCGGAGTTCATGAGTAAAGTTTTTCTCCAAAACCCTTTTGCCACGAATAGCATGAATTTTTTCGCATTTTTCGTCTTGGTTCGCGTTATTCGTGGCTGAGCTTTCGGTGATAGTACCGTTCACAGGGTTTTTCATCGCCAGCGCTAATTTTGCGCATTGCAAATTAAAATCTCCAATGCGCAAATTTTAAAAGGGAGTAATTATGGGGAACCATCCCAAAGGTTTTTGTATGAATTCAACAAACATAGCCGCGCATAAATCCGCGTTCATCCGTGGCGAAAAGCTCTTTAATGTAAAATTTCTTTGTCCGCCTGCTCGATTTCCTTGAAAATCAGCGCCGCTTCGGCTTTGATCTCGGCGCTGGCTCCGGCAGATTGCGGAATGAACTTGATCATATCGCGCGCCTGGCGCAAATAATCCTTGACCGTGGCGATGTAGGAAAATTCATATTTTCCGCCATCCTCTGGAATGGGAACTTCGCGCGCGGTCTGGATGAGTGCGCGGGCGCGGATGATGCGATCTGCGACCGGGATGAGACGAGTCATAATTGCTCCTGATTGGTTGGTGCGGGGATTCTTGTGGCAGATTTTGGCGCCTGCATAAACAAAAGTTGAAAATTAAGACTCCCGAGAAGACGCTCTCGGAAGTCTCTTGTTATCACGAGAAACCAGAAAGTTAACTCAACATTCGCTAAATCCGCAGGCGTAACACTTGCGACAGCCTTCTTCGTTGACGACCGCCGCTTCGCCACACTCGGGGCACAAATCGCCGATTTTCATCATCGGCTGCGCCACGGCGCTTTCATAGTGACCATTGCCACCATTATGGCCGTTGCCACTGCCGAGACCTGCCAGCGGATTTACGCCACTGACCAGTTCGTGTGTTTTTGTCTCACCATCACGGCTGCGCAGATACTCATCCAACACCTGCCCAACGCCATCCGGCAGGGAGCGCACGCGATGCGGGCCGAAGCCCAGCGAGCGTCCGCCGCCAATACCGGTCAACTGGCTGACAACTTCGCGCAAACGATCCACCGGCGCGACGGGCGAGGCCAGCCGCAAGACATACGAAATCAGGCGTCCAATCGCTTCTGAAACTGCCGCCGTGTCCGACCCGGCCTTGGAAGTGTTGACGAACACCTCGAAAGGCTGGTTGCCACCGTTGGCATTGACCGTCACAAAAGCCTTGCCAAGCGGCGTATCCACGGTGAAGGTTTCGCCATGCAAGGTGCGTGGCCGCGGCTTCTTGGTGTCATGCCAGATCACTTTTTGTTCCGGAGGCACAGGCAGAGTTTTTTCCACTGGGGCGGCATCCGCCTGCTTTTTCCCGGCAGTGGCGTGGGTCTCGAGCACCACTTTATCGCGCGAACCGGTCACATAAACGGTAATGCCCTTTGCGCCCAATTCCCAGGCCAACATGTAAGCGCCCGCCACGTCCTGCTCGCTGGCGCCCTCCGGGAAGTTGATGGTCTTGCTGATGGAATTATCCACAAAAGCCTGCAAGGCGCAGGCCATGCGGACGTGTTCTTCCGCGCTGACATCGCCCGCCGTTACAAAAACGCGGCGCAGGTCTTCGGGGACGGCAGAAACATCCTGGCAGGTGCCATGCTGCATGACTTCTTCGAAAATTTCCTGGCGTGACTGCGGATCGATTCCGGCGTTTTCGAGTGCACGCTCAAAAGCGGGGGATCCGTAGGTTAATTTCAAATCCTGGCCATTGTCGTTAACGTGGCGGATATAAGCCAGCGCAAAGACAGGTTCGCAGCCGTAGCCTTCGCAGCCCGCCACGGTGGCAATCGTGCCAGTGGGCGCGATCGTCGTTTGGGCGGCGTTGCGAATCCCATGCTTTTTAATCCCACTGACGATGCTTTTCCAGTCGATATCCGGGCGCAGCCAATTGCCCTTATAAGGGGATAAAGGCTTGGGGGCGTCCCAGCGGAGTTGCTTGGGGTCATAGAGCGAGCCTTCAATGGCGGGAAACGCTCCACGCAATTCAGCCATGTCAACCGACGTTTTCATGGCGTGATAGCGCACAAATTCCATCACCTGCGCGGCAAATTCCTGGCCTTCTTCCGAGCCGTAGCGCACACCGACATGATACATCAGGTCGCCCAGGCCCATCACACCCAACCCAATGCGCCGGGCGCGATGAGCGGCTTCCTTCAACTGCGGCACCGCCGGGACGTAGGCGTTAGCTTCCACGACGTCATCCAGGAAAAGGGTGGAAAGCGTGACGCTTTCGCGCAGTGTTTGCCAATCGACGGTTCCATCTGCTCCAAAATGCTGGGCCAGGTTGACCGAGCCGAGGCAGCAGTTTTCATAAGGCCCAAGCCATTGCTCGCCGCACGGATTGGTCGATTCGAGCGGATAAAGGTGCGGCACCGGATTCTGACGATTGGCCGCATCCAAAAACAATACGCCCGGCTCGCCGTTATGATGCGCCTGCCTGACAATCTGATTGAAAATGTCGCGCGCGCGCACGGTTTTATAAACCTTGGTGGGAATGCCCTGCAACCGCGCCTGATCGAGCGTGCCACGGAAACTGCGGTATTGGGGCGAGGTGATATCCGGGAAAATCAAATCCCAATCTTTATCATCCCTGACGGCCTGCATAAAAGCATCCGTAATTCCAACCGAAATATTGAAGTTGGTGATGGCATTTTCGCTGATTTTGGAGGAGATGAAATCTTCCACATCCGGATGATCGACCCGCAAAACGGCCATATTGGCCCCACGCCGGGTGCCGCCCTGGGCAATCTCACCGAAAGCGTGGTCATAGACGCGCAAAAAGCCCACCGGCCCGGTCGCCTGGCCACTGGACGATTTGACCAATCCGCCTTTTGGGCGCAGGCGCGAAAACGAGAATCCGTTTCCGCCGCCGGTCTGTTGAATGAGAGCAGCATCGCGCAGCGATTGGAAAATCCCGGCCGGATCGCGGCCCATATCATCGGTGATCGGCAGCACAAAGCAAGCCGCCAGTTGTCCCAGCGGTGTGCCCGCGCCAGTAAATGTGGGGGAATTGGGGAAGAATTTTTTGCTGGTCAATAAAGCGTAGAACTCACGAGCGCGCGTCAGCGCATCGCCTCCCCAAACTTCTTCAACCCTGGCGACGTGATACGCCACCCGCCAAAACATCTCTTCCACGCTTTCAACGGGCAAACCGTCATCGCCGCGACGCACATAGCGCCGCACCAAAACCTGGCGCGCGTTTTCGGTCAAATTTACTTTGGGTAAGTCATCGGGCATGGGCGGGGTCGGTAATATTCCGTGCCTGGAAACAACTTCACTTGTAACCATAAACACTCTCCTCTAAGAGTAAATATAAAAGACGTACGTTTAGGGAAATTATGCCTCGAGCAAACGATCGATCTCACCACGCAAGGCGTGTAGATCGTCGAGACGAAGGTAAACAATTGCATAACGAATGTATGCAATCTGGTCCAGCTCTTTCAACCCGTTGATGACTATATCCCCGACCACACGAGACGAAACTTCAGCCTTACCCATTTTCTGTAATTCAGCTTCCACCTGCCCGATCAGCCGCTCAATATCTGCGGCGGAAACGGGTCGTTTGGCGCACGAAATGCGGATACCGCGCGCCAGTTTTTCACGGTCGAACTCTTCACGCGTGCCATCCTGCTTGATCAACAAAGGCGTCGAAAGGATGGGACGTTCATAGGAACTGAAGCGCTGCCCACAGCTCAAACACTCACGACGACGACGAATTCCGCCGTGGCTATCGTGAGTGGTATCGATCACTTTGGATTCGTGATGTTGGCAATACGGGCAACGCATAAGACCTCTCCATTAGTAGAACAAATGTCGCCGCCATATGTGGCAAGGAGTATCTCGCATCCCCCTACCTATGGCGTAACAATAAGTATTCTAGCATATATGCCAACACCATACAATAGGAAGTGCGGGTGATTTTTCTTAAAAAACATTCTGGTCAATTACACTATTGATATTCTTCAAAATGGTTCCCGATTGATTTATAGTAGACTCTTTTTTCGTGTTTAGCATTGCAATATGAATGCAACCCCCAAACCCGTGTTGACCTGCCCCACTTACGAAGTTTCTGCCCTGCGCAGCTTCATCCATTGACGAATGTGCGTTTACAGGTATTATTCAGCCGAGAGTCGCCACAAAAAATTGAAATCCGGCAAGGCGCAGTGGCGCTCAATCAGCATGGAGTAACCATTTGTTCAATCGAATTTCCGCATTTCGCAAGGAAGAAGCCATCCGCCGCACGCTCCATTACTATTCCCTGTTTTTCTATCTGGGATTATCGATGGGAATCAGCGGCCCAACCCTGCCAGCCCTGGCCGATCAAACCGGCATCCGCTTGGGACAAATGGGGTATGTATTCGTGCTCGGTTCCATAGGATATGCGCTGGGGACGCTGCTAGGCGGCAGGCTGTTCGATCGCGTTCCCGGACATCCCGTGCTGGGGATCGGTCAATTGGTTGGCGCCGCTTGCATTCTGCTGATTCCCATTCTGCCCAGTTTCTGGATGCTGCTATTGGTCATTATGCTGAAGGGCTGCGCGGATGGCCTGCTAAATGGGTCCAATACGCTCCTGATCTGGACGCATGGCGATAAAGCCGGGCCATTCATCAACACGCTGCATTTTTTCTTCGGGCTGGGCGCATTTCTGTCACCGATTGTGGTAGCACAGATCATCAACATCCCCTTTGGGTATCGCTGGGCCTACTGGGGCGTCGGCGCGGTGGGCCTGCTGATTGGGCTGCGCATGCTGCTTTTGCCAGGCAGCCCCAAGCCCGCGCATTCGCATCTCGACGAAAACGGCGAGCGTGTAAAAGTCTACTATCCGCTGGTGATCGCGGCGGCGCTGTTCCTGTTTTTCTACGTCGGCGCGGAAATCACGTATGGCGGCTGGATTTACACTTACGCCACCAGTTTGCACATCTCAAGCGCGGCAGGCGCGGCCTATCTCAACTCGTTTTTCTGGCTGTCCTTCACCATCGGGCGGATGATTTCCATTCCCGCCGCGATGCGTTTCAGCCCGCGACAAATCATCCAGGCGGCCCTGGCCGGTTGTCTGATCATTTTGACGGTGCTGGTGCTGTTGCCCGCTTCGAATACCTTACTCTGGACAGTGACCATTATCCTTGGGTTTTGCATGGCCCCACTCTGGCCGACCGGTTATACCCTGGCGGGTCAATCCATCAAGCTGACGGCGCGCCTGAGCTCCATTGTTCTGCTTGGCGACAGTCTCGGCGGCATGGCTTTGCCCTGGCTGGTGGGCCAGGTGATCGACCTGACCGGAGCACAGTCAATGGTGGCGCTAGTGCTGGGCAGCATGTTTTTAAACCTGGTGGCGTTTATTCTGCTCATTCAACTGGGAAAACGTCAGGAAGCCAGCGCCCAAAACCTAGCCCACATCCAGCCCGGTTAAGCGCGTCAGCAGGCGGTGGATGAACAGAAGCGGAATTATCAAAAGGATATGGACGATGATGCTGACGAGTAAGATCAGCGCCGTGCCGCGCAAAAACTGGTTAATCGGTGGCGCGAGATTCTCCAGCATCCAAGGCCCGGCGCCGGCCACCACCACCAGCACGAGCAAAGTCACCGCAACGAGGCCCAACGGCAGCCAGGCATGCCTGTCAGATTCTGAGGGCATCATTGTGCTGGAGACGGCAAAGGTCAGGTAAAACCAAATCCAAAAATCGGGGATGGTCGGCAGAGTCTGGAGTCCCAACAAAAATAGCGACCACTGCCCATTCCGCAAGGTATCCCACATGATGACCAGATGCAGGCGCGAAACCGCCGCAAATGCGATGAACAGCATGCCGCTGATGAGCGGGGCCACGCCCACGATCGAATCGCGCAAAATATCGGTGTGCGCCGCTTCCACGTAACCGAGCATCAGGCGGCCATTCGGCAGAACTTGGGGCAGGAGCGAAAACTTGCCGGTGCGCACTCGCAACACTTTGGCCATCACGAGATGGCTGAGTTCATGCAAGAACACGCCCGGCAAAAAAATAAACGAAAATATGCCCATGGTGAAATTGGGGCTGCGCGTGAGGATCAAGAAGATGGATTGAATCTCGCGATGCAAGGTGCGCTGAAGAAAAAGCAGCAGCACCAGGGTGGCGAGAAGCCAGAACAAGCCGTCGAAGGAAGTCAGCATGGGATAAAAATAATCCGCACTCGGAATTTGCAGTGCGGATTATTCCGTTACACACTCTATTTTGCGGCTGCCCGGACAATGGCGATAAATTCGTCCGATTTCAGGCTGGCTCCGCCGACCAGGGCCCCGTCAATATCGGGCTGGGAGAAGAATTCAGCGGCATTGGCGGCGGTGACTGACCCACCGTACAAAATGCGGATGGCCTGGGCCGTTTCAGCGCCAAACAGGTCTTGCAGCGCCGCCCGAACCACGTCACGATGGACGGCCTCGGCATTTTCACCCGAGGAAGCGAGTCCCGTGCCGATGGCCCAGACTGGCTCGTAGGCCACCACAATCTGCGGCGCAAAGACGGGATCCAGGCCTTTCAGACCTTCCAGCGTCTGACGGCGGACAACTTCCGCGGTGAGACCGGCCTGATTCTCAGCGAGAGTCTCGCCAACGCAGACAATCGGGATCAGTCCGTATTTTTGGGCGGCGAAAACCTTCTTGTTGACGGTTTGATCGGTTTCGCCAAAATAGGTGCGGCGTTCCGAATGCCCCAGGATAACGTATTTGCAAAATTCCTTGAGCATGCCGGGAGATGTCTCGCCGGTGAAAGCGCCCTTCTCTTCCCAGTGCATGTTCTGGGCGCCCAGACCGAGATCTGTGCCGCCAATCAGGTTGGCAACCGCCACCAGCGACATATACGGCGGGCAGAGGACTTTTTCCACGCCCTGAATATTTTTCAAATCCTTGCCCATGACCGAAACGAGTTCACGCGCTTCGGCAACGGTTTTGTTCATTTTCCAGTTTCCAGCTACAAATGGAGTTCTCATGATGTTCACCTTAATATATGGGATGAATTCGCAGGGTGATCCCCCGCGATTACTTGACTGATTGTCGCAATTCCTTCGCGCGTTCGACCACCCAATCGGGGACATTCGGCATCAAAAAGATGCCTTCCAACATTTTCCGCGCGCCGGGAATATCTTGCTTGGTGACGATGAAAGACTCAGCCCGGAGCAACTCGGTTACGGCGACATTCGGTTCAAACGCCAGCATTTTGTCCAGCAGGGCTTGAGTCATGGCAGGGTCTTTGCCATTGATAATGGAATAACGCACCTGCGCCAGGAAGGAAAGCGCCTCGCTGACCTTGCCAATTTTGCCGTAATCGAGCACTTCCGGAGCAAGCGGGTCGCCGAAGCCATAGTAAATGCTTCGATTCAGGTTATTCGCCAACGGGCCATTCGCGGGCGTAGAGACATTTTTCCCTATTTCGGCAAGTTTCAAATAAATGATGGCCGCCCCCAGCGGCAAATTTGCTTTATCGAGGGCGCGAGCCGCGCCAATCAGGAAAGCCGGGTTTTTGACGGCCAATTCTGCGGCATGCGAAATTTCCAGGTAGCCTTCTTTAGCTTTATTATTCCGCAGCAGCGCAACGCCATAAATCAGGCGCGGCCTGGAATCGTTCGGGTTGGCATCCAGCGCTTTTTTGGCTTTCGTCAGGTCGATGACCACTGTCAGGTCAATTTTCTCACCTTGCGGCTGGCCTGCCGGAGTCGGCGGGATGGTGGCCGGGATGACTGCGGCTACCGTTGGGACGGCGGCGGGTGGAGCGGCGGGAACCTCGGTGGCGATTACGCTCTGCGGAGGAGCCGGTGGCGCTGCGAACAGGTTAAATCGCGCCCGGGAAGCTGCAAAAAACCCCAAGCTGATTAATCCGATGGCCGCGACGACGGAAATCCACACCCAGAGCGAGCGGGATTTCTTCTTGTCGCTTGGTTGATTCTCCGCTTCAGGATGTGCGGCAGACGCAGGTGACAGCCGCGCAGCGCTCCCCGGCGTGATGGGCAAGGTGATGGGTGCGGAAGGTTTTGAATCGGCTACGGGCGCGGCCGCCAGCCCAAGCGTCCCCAAAGGGATGGCAATCGTCGAGGCGCTGTTTGTCCAGGCCTGTTTGAACGCTTCCACCAGGGCCGGGATATCCGCGTAACGATCGGCGCGTTCTTTGGCGAGCGCCTTGACAAGCACGTTTTCCAGATCAGGCGTAATTTTGGGGTTGACGCTGGTGGGCAGCGGCAGCGGCGTATAAATATGATCGTGGATTACCGAAAAAGGCGCGTCGGCGCTGAAAGGGACGCGGCCAACTGTCATTTCGTACAGCATCACCCCGAAGGAGTAAATATCGGTGCCTTCATCCAGGTCTTTTTTGGAGAGAGCCTGTTCTGGCGAGATGTATTGCGGCGTACCGAGCACCATGTCTACGGTGAGCGTGGATTCGCCGGAAAGGGCAATCCGGGCCAGACCAAAATCTGCGAGATAGGTGCCGCCATCTTTGGAAAGAATCACATTCGATGGCTTGATGTCACGATGTAAAATGCCCTGTTTATGGGCATAAGCCAACCCCGCGCCAATCGATTCGACGATGTTCTGCACTTCGCTGGCGCTTAACGGCCCGCGCTGAAGCCGGTCTTTGAGCGTCTCGCCCTCAATGAATTTCATCACTAAATAGGGCTGGCCTTCGTGCTCAGCGTAATCGTAAATGGGGACGATATTGGGATGATCCAGCCGCGCCACGACCCGCGCTTCCCGCTGGAAACGGGCCTGGAAGCTGCTATCTTCCATAAAAGCCGGATTCAGCACCTTGATGGCTACATAGCGGTCGAGGGAAGCGTGCCGCGCTTTGTAGACGGTCGCCATACCACCCTGACCAACCTGCTCCATGATAATGTAAGGGCCGATTTGTAACCCATGGGAAAATGGCATAAGTTTATTCTCTCAAGTCGATATTTTTCCATTATAGCCCACTTGCGGAGTTTTTCTTTAATTGCCCATGTCGGCAAACTGACTGGCTGGAAGCTGGCTGAGCATGATACAAAAAGCATCCCACACCATACAATGTGCGGGATGCTTTTCTGAGGGAGCTGGAATTACTTGGACAGTTTTACACTGATATCGGTGCCGCCGCTGGAAGATGGGGTGAAAGTGATATCGACCGGTACAGGCGAGTCGCCATCGCAGGCAATGGTCCAATGTTCCTGCCAGACGCCGCTGGAATCAGGTTTGCTGGTCACTTCAATGGTCGTATCCTTCGCAACCGGGCTGGTGCAGCCGGATGTCGCAACCAAAAACAGGGAATAGGCCCAGGCCTGAGCGCGCAAAACATCATCTCCCAGCCCGCCCTGTGGAATCACATCCGGTGAAATGGTTGGCATCACCGGACGGGAAGGTTCTTCCGTACCATCTGGCGCCGATGGCGCCAGTGGGATTTCTGGCATGGCTGTAAGCTGCTTTTGGAGATCATTGACCGATGAAAACACATTGCCAATCGTCGGTCCCAGTGCCACGGCTGCACCGATAATAATCACGCAGCAACAACACAAGATGACTGCAACGACAATGCCAATAATCAGCCCGGTCTTGGATTTTTTAGGCTGTTCAACAGGGGCGTACTGCGGAGCTTCTGTTCCCATAATAAAATCTCCTCTTTGAGTAAAGGGTGCTGGTCAGGCCTCCAGCCAGGATATCAATATCATACAAGATTTACCCTAATTGTACTCATCTTAATCCCGATATACAACACGTTAATCACACCTGGCAAGATGGATTTCGTTTTCAGTCGCCCTGGATTTTCGCGACCCATACATCAACAGGGATAAAAAAAACTCCCCGCCTTCGGGTAAGGCGGGGAAAGTACTGCTTTTGTCGGGGCGGCGCGATTTGAACGCGCGACCTCACGGACCCGAACCGTGCGCTCTACCGGTCTGAGCCACGCCCCGATTAGCGGACGGTATTATACACAAGCTGCCCTTTTTTGACAAGCGTTTGGTATAATGAAGTGTCTGGAATTTATCTAGGAAACCGCGATACGCAATACGCGAACCTTAATCCGTATTGCGTATTTTGATGCACAGAACAATGTGCACAGCACCACCATGCACAGCACTATGCGAGGAAATCATGGAAATCGGCAATATTCAGCAAGTTGACATTGACGGCCAAATGCGCGACGCCTATCTCGATTACGCGATGAGCGTTATCGTGGCGCGCGCCCTGCCAGACGCCCGTGACGGGCTCAAACCCGTCCATCGCCGAATTTTATATGCCATGCACGATATGGGCATCCGGGCAAATACTTCTTACAAAAAATCGGCGCGTATCGTCGGTGAAGTTTTGGGTAAGTATCACCCGCATGGCGACTCAGCGGTGTACGAATCAATGGCACGCATGGCCCAGGATTTCTCCCTGCGCTACATGCTGGTCGATGGTCAGGGTAACTTCGGTTCAATCGATGGCGACGCCCCGGCAGCCATGCGTTATACCGAAGCGCGCATGAGCAAAATGGCCGAAGAGATGCTGGCCGATATTGAAAAAAACACGGTTGCTTTCGGCCCCAACTTTGACGATTCGCTCAAGGAACCGCTCGTTCTGCCCAGCCGTTTACCCAACCTGCTGCTAAACGGTTCATCGGGCATCGCGGTGGGAATGGCCACCAATATCCCGCCGCACAACCTGCGCGAATTGGCAGGAGCCATCAATTATCTGATCGAAAACTACGACAACGTTGACGATATTCAAGTTGAAAAATTGATGGAATTCGTGCCCGGCCCGGATTTCCCAACCGGCGGCATGATCGTCGGGAAGGAAGGCATCCTGCACGCCTACACCACCGGCAAGGGACGTCTTGTGATGCGCGGTGTGGCCCACATCGAGGACATGAAGGCCGGGCGTCATCAAATCAACATCACCGAGATTCCCTACCAGATCAATAAAACCACCCTGATCGAACGGATCGCCGAACTCGTCCGCGAAGATAAAATCGACCAGATTTCTGACATGCGCGACGAAAGCGACCAGCGCGGCATGAGCATCGTCATCGAACTCAAGCGCGGCGCGCAGCCCAAAAAAGTGCTCAACCAGCTTTACAAATACACCAGCCTGCAATCCACTTTTGGCGTGCAGCTGCTGGCGCTTGTGGATGGCGAACCCCGCACCCTGACACTCAAGCGCTGTTTGCAAATATTCATTGAGCATCGCATCAATGTCATCACCCGCCGCACACAATTCGAGCTGGATAAGGCCCGCGCCCGCGCCCATATCCTGGACGGGCTGCTGATTGCGCTCGCCAATTTGGATGACGTCATCCAAACCATCCGCCAGGCTGATGACGCTGACGACGCCAAGCAAAAACTGATGGATCGCTTCAAGCTGTCGGAGCTGCAATCACAGGCCATTCTCGATATGCAGTTACGCCGTTTGGCGGCCCTTGAACGCTTGAAAATCGAAGAAGAAGCCAGGCAAATCAAGGAACAAATTGCCTACTTCGAAGATTTGCTGGCCAACCCCAAGAAAATCCTGTCCATCATTCAAACCGACATGCAGGATTTGGCCCAGAAATTCGGCGATGAACGTCGCACACGGATTGCCGGAGATGCCCGCGAAGAACTCAGGGAAGAAGACCTGGTTCAAGATGAAGCCGTTTTAATCACACTCACCCAGCGCGGCTACATTAAACGCACCAGTTCCGCCACCTTCAAGTCGCAGGGCATCGGCGGAAAAGGCGTCATGGGACATACCACCAAGGAAGAGGACGAAGTCCTGTTCATGTTCCCGGCGCGCACGCTGCAGACGGTGCTCTTTTTCTCAGATAAAGGTAAAGTCTACAGCGAAAAAGTTTATCAAATCCCGGATGCCGACCGCACAGGGAAGGGAATCTCGATCTACAATGTGCTGGCGCTGAATGCCGGAGAAAAAGTCACCGCCACGCTGGCCGTGGGCGATTTCGGCGCACATGGATATTGCATCCTGGCGACAGCGCTCGGCAAGGTCAAACGCGTCGATTTGGAAGAATTCGCCGCGGTACGACCTTCCGGCCTGATTGCCATGTCACTCGAAAACGGCGACGAACTCGGCTGGGCGCACCTGACCAGCGGCGAGAATGAGGTGCTATTTGTCACTGAGAACGGTCAGGCGCTGCGCTTCAACGAAAAAAGCGTGCGCTCCATGGGACGCAGCGCCAGCGGCGTTCAGGGCATTCGCCTGAGCAAGGGCGACCGCGTCGCCAGCATGGAAGTTGTTGAAGATGGCGGCTCACTGCTGATTGTGACCAAAAACGGCCACGGCAAGCAGACTCCGCTCACGCAATATCCCGCAAAAAGCCGCGCCACCAGCGGCGTAGCCACCATCGACCAGAAAGCCATCCCGATCGTGGGCAAAATCGTCACGGCGCGCGTGGTGCAGCAATCTGACGATCTGACGCTGATCTCCGCCAACGGCATCATCCTGCGCCTGAAGGTCAGGGAAATCAAGGCAGCCAGCCGCGCCACACGCGGCGTCCATCTCATCCGGCTGCTGCCCGGTGACGGATTGGCCGCCATCGCCCGCATCGCCGCCGCCGATTTGAAAAAGGCGGGCGCAAACGGCAGCGACCCGGAAACTCCGCCAGAGCAGGAACAACCCAACATGCTTTAAACATAAAGTCCCGTTTTCCAAAAAGGAAACGGGACTTTTATTTTCCGCGCAAGGCCAGGCTAAAACATGATCGAGCCGGTAATCATCAAAAACATAGCGCCCAAAATACAAACCATCATGAACAAGAGCGTAGAAATCACAAAACGTTGAAAAGCGTTCATGCCCAGGAACGTTCTGCTATTAAACTTGATATTCAATGAGCTTGGTTTAGCCCTTTTTGCGAGCAAAGGGTCAATTTCAGCCTGATCATCCTGAAAAAAGGAGGCCTGATCGTCATCGCTGCTTCTCAAATCATCAAACATAGCGCACCTCGTGAATAATCTTGATTAAAGTATATCACACTGGACGAAGATGGACTTCGCCGAAGCGAATGACTCGCGTCTGAGCGGAGGAAGTACTCACCCGTAAACTGCCATCCGTTTCGAGGCCCAGAATCTGCCCGACAAGCGGCTGCGTTTCCCCTTCCCAAACATGGACGGTTTCGCCACGAAAAGCGAGCGACTCGTCCCAGGCCTGCAAGAATCCGTCAGACGCCAGGGTGGCGCGCAGTGAAATGAGTTCCGTCAGCAGGGTTTTTAGCAGGTCAAAGCGTGGCGGGGCTTTCGGCCCTTCGGAGTGTAAGCAGGTAGCGGGGAAGTTTAATCCTTCGGGCGGCGGCACCGATTCAGGAGTCACGTTAACACCCATTCCCAGCACCACGCTATCCACTTCAGCCCCCATCCAGACGGTTTCAACCAAAATTCCGGCAGTTTTTCTGCGGTTGATGAGGACGTCATTCGGCCATTTGATTTGCGCCGCGATGCCGTACTTTTTTAACGCAGCGACGAGCGCCAGCGCCCCCAACCCGGAGAATCGACCAATAAATTCGCGTTCAACCCCTTTGGGGCGGATGATAAGGCTGAAAGCCAGCGCCGAATCGGGCGGCGTGAACCAGCTGCGGCCCATGCGCCCGCGCCCGGCGGTCTGCGCGTCTGCGACAACGAGCGACAGGTCTTTTGCGCCGGTGGCAGCCCAGGCCAGCGCTTCATCATTCGTCGAGCCGATCGACGGAAAAAAACGAAAACTTGAAAAACCCGGCAAGTTTTTTAAGCCTGTCGGGTCTGGTGTTGGATTACGGGAGGACATACCAGGGATTGATATTGCTGCCACCCTGTCGAACTTCAAAGTGCAGGTGGGCGCCAAAGGAGTTACCGGTGTTGCCCGAAGCTGCAATCACCTGTCCGGTGCCAACGCTGGCACAGGTGCTGACTTCGATGACGCTTAAGTGGGCATAGACGGTGCTGTAGCCATTGCCATGATCGATCATGATGACATTGCCATAGCCGCCGTTCCAGCCGCCCGAGGCCATTGTAACAACGCCGCTGTCGGAGGCGTAGACTGGTGAACCTTCACCGGCGGCAATGTCGATACCCAGATGGCCGGGGAAGTAGTCATTACCGGAAAGGAAGTGGTTGCCTGCGGGCCAAACAAACCCGCCGCCGCCAACTGCCCCGCCAGCGCCACAAGCGCTGCCGCCCACGTTGGATGTGCCGGTGCCGCGTCCGCGCGAAATGGTCGGCAGGGTAATGGCTTTCGATTCGCGCCAGCCCCCAGGAACCATGACCCATTGGTCGTTTTTTGGTTTGGGATTGGTCAGGTCGAGGTCGTTACCAGGCCAGTTGAGAATGTCATCAGATTTGACTTTGTAGTCTGCGGCAATCTTATCGATGGTATCGCCATCTTTCCACTGGTAGAGAATGCCGTCCGTGGGCGGAATAGACAGTTCCTGGCCCGGTTTCAGGCTGTGAGGATCATCTTCAAGGGCGGCATAATTAGCCCACAGCAGCGTTTCGGGCTTGATACTGAATTCCTTGGAAATGGCAAAGATGGAATCGCCGCGCGCCACCGTGTGTTGGGCGATCGCATAGCGCGGGCGTTCAGGGATGATCGTTTTCAGCGTCAGGTTGCGCCCGATGGCAGGCAGAGACAGAATCGAGATGTTGCTGCCAGTTGGCACAGATGATGTCTGCGGAGCTTCAGCGGCCATTTCGGTGGCCGCCGGGGCTGGCGCAGCCATCACTTGTTGCGGATTTTGTAAGCGCCAGAAGGCAAATCCGCCTGCAGAAAGTACCACAAGAACCGTGACCCCCCAACTGATCAGATTAAACCTGCGATTTGAAGTCATTTTATCCATACCATTCAAACGGGCTGGGACGAATCCCATGCCCTGTCGTTTTACATGCTGTCAGAGAGCGTTTCCAAAAAGTCCATGTTGTTTTTGGTTTTCGCCATGCGGTTGATGATGGCTTCGGTGGCGACGGTCTGATCCATGCCAGCGCCGGAAGGCGGATTGGCGGTCATCTGCGAATACATGCGGCGCATTGTCCAAACCCGCTGGAGAATGTCCGGGCCAAGCAAAAGCTCTTCGCGCCGGGTGGAGGAACGTTCCAGATCCACAGCCGGGAAGGAGCGGCGTTCCTGCAGTTTGCGCGAAAGGTGCAATTCCATGTTGCCGGTGCCCTTGAACTCTTCATAAACCACATCGTCCAAACGGGAACCGGTATCCACCAGGCAGGTGGCGATGATAGTCAGTGAACCGCCTTCTTCCAGGTTGCGCGCGGCGCCAAAAAAGTGCTTGGGCGGATATAAAGCCGAAGGATCCATACCGCCGCTCAAGGTGCGGCCGGAGGGATTCACCGTCAGGTTGTAAGCGCGCGCCAGGCGGGTGATGGAATCCATCAGAATGACCACGTGGCGGCCAATCTCAACGATGCGTTTGGCGCGTTCCAGCGCAATTTCCGCCGTGCGGACGTGGGAGGTGACCGGCTCGTCAAAGGTCGAGGCAATCACCTCGGCATCCACGGAGCGATCCATATCGGTCACTTCTTCGGGGCGCTCGCCGATTAAGGCCACCATCAAATGCACGTCGGGATATTGGGTGGAAATTGCGTTGGCAAGCTGCTTTAAAATGGTCGTCTTACCGGCTTTGGGCGGTGAAACAATCAGCCCGCGCTGTCCGCGCCCAATCGGGGCGATCAAATTGATCATACGGGTGGCAAGGATATCGCCACGGGTTTCCAAATCAAAACGGGTATCGGGAAAAATAGGGGTCAAATTCTCAAATTTTGGGCGGCGCCGGGCATCTTCAGGATCGACGCCATTGACACTTTCCACCTTCAACAACCCCCAGTGACGTTCCGTTTCGCGCGGCGGGCGGGAATGGCCTAAAATTAAATCGCCCGAGCGCAGATCATAACGGCGTAATTGCGCCTGAGAAACATACACATCGTCTTCGCTGATACTGTAGCGTGCCGAGCGCAAAAAGCCAATGCCCTCGTCCATAATCTCCAGAATTCCGCCGCGGATTTCCAGCCCCTCTTTGGAGGCTTCTTCCTGGCGCAGGCGAATGACAAGTGCTTCCTTTTTCAGGCGGTTGGCATTTTGAATGCCAAAATCTCTAGCCGCCATCAAACGTAACTCGGCCAGAGGCTTACTTTCAAGTTCAAGAATATTCATCATACGGTTTGTCTCAACTTGGGGGTAAAAGAATGGGAAAAGTAAAAAACCCGTCTCGCTAATTGGAGGCGGTCAGTAGATTAATTTTCAAAGCCAGGAGGTTTGCATCAAGAGTGATTTGCCCGGTAAGGCCCTAAAACCGGTATCCATTGTCAACCGTTCGGGGAATTAACTTATTATAGCAGGTTTTCGGGAAAAGAAAAGCGCGCAACGGTTTAATCAAGATCAATCTTCGGTACTAACGCCACCGTCAAAACAGCGCTACCAGGCCCCGCGGCGCGCGGATAAAACCCTACCCGGCCGCCCGGCTCTGTTATCGAGAACAATTTCCCAGCCCGGATGCGTTTACCCGTCTCACACATCAGACGGTTTGACCGGTTTTAACATCACCAGGACCTTGTCAACGCGTTTGCCATCCATATCCATCACCTCGAAGATCAGTCCGCTCCAATCGAATCGATCGGTTGCCTTGGGGACACGCCCCAAGTGGAGCATGACAAATCCGCCGAGGGTTTCGTATTCTTCCTCGTCCGGCAGATGGCGCAGGTTGAAAATTTCCTTGAAATCCTCGACCGGAAGCATGCCGTCGAGCAACCAGGAACCATCCTGGCGTTGGGTGGCCTGCGGCTCGCTGTCGATATCACCGACGATTTCTTCGAGGATATCGTAAATGGTCAGCAATCCCTGGACCGAGCCAAATTCGTCCACCACAATCATCATTTCCGCGGTATCGGCCTTGAACATTTCCAGCGCTTTGGAGGCCAGCGCCGTTTCCGGAATGTAGGCGGGCAGCTGCAGGTTGCGTTTGAGCATCAGTGGCTCACCGTGCAAGCTTTCCAGCAATAAATCCCGGGCCTTGATGACGCCAATGACGTTATCCAGGCTATCTTCGCACACCGGAAAGCGCGAAAAAAGATTCTCTTCAATCTGGATGCGGATTTCATCCGGTGTATCTTTGACGTCCAGCCAGGCAATTTCGCTGCGCGGCGTCATCAATGAGCCGACCCGGCGGTTATTCAAACGGAAAACGCCCTCGACCATATCCTGTTCTGATTCTTCGAAGACGCCCGCCTGGGTGCCCTGATCAAGCAGCACCTGAAGTTCTTCTTCCGTGACCGGCGGCTCTTCGCTGGGCTTGACGCCCATCAGCGCCAAAATCAAGTCGGTTAAGCCGCTCATCAAGCGCACAATCGGCGAAAAAAGTCTGGACAAGAACAACATCGGCCCGGCGATGACCGATGCGATTCTTTCGGGGTTGTGCAGCGCCAGGCGCTTGGGAACGAGCTCGCCCAATAATAGCGAAAAAACGGTGATCAGAACCACCACAATTCCCAGGCCCAGCGAATGGGCATAGAGCGCCAGCGCAGGGATTTTCTCAAACTGGGCGGACAACGCATCGCCAATCGTCACGCCGCCCACCGCACCGGCGAGCACGCCAATCAAGGTAATGCCAATTTGAACGGTGGACAGGAAAAAATTAGGGTTTTCAGCCAATCTCAGCGCTGTTTGAGCACCACTATCCCCTTCGTTGATGCGCTGCTGCAGGCGCGCCTTCCGTGAAGACACGACCGCGATTTCTGAAAGAGCAAAAACGGCATTTAAGAGAATCAGTAAAAAGATGATTAGTATTTCTGTGCCCACATTCATACTTGCAATTGTACCTTTTATTACCCTTCCAATTTAGGCCGCTACCTGGATGCCGGTTTCTGCCACAGCCTCGCCGATCGCCCAAACGGGTTGAGCGAGTTCCTGGGCGCGTCTCTCAAATTCGGCCAATTTCTCCGGCGGAACCGCCAGCAGCAATCCGCCGCTGGTTTGCGCATCGAATAACAACATTTGTTCCATTTCAGAAATACCACTGGCAAAATTGACGTGCGTTCCATAAAACAGGCGGTTATCAGACGAGCCACCGGGAAAAGTCCATTGTTCGGCATATTTGCGCGCGCATGAAATGAATGGCATCCGCTCAAAATACAGATGAAAACCCACGCCGGAAGCTTTCGCCATTTCCCAGCCATGACCGAGCAAGCCGAAACCGGTGATATCCGTCGCAGCGCGCAGATTAAATTCATTCGCCAGCTGCCCGCCGGTTTTGTTGAGTCGACTCATCCAGCCGATCACTTCGTTGACGTCCGCTTCATCCACCAGGTCGCGTTTGAGGGCCGTGGTAGTCACGCCAAAGCCGAGCGGCTTGGTCAGCACCAACACATCACCAGCGCGGACTGCGCCCTTTGTCAGCATTTTTTGGGGGTGGACAAAGCCGAGCGCCACCAGCCCAAATTTGGGCTCTTTGTCCTGAACGGTATGACCACCCGCCACGACCACGCCCGCTTCCTTGCATTTTTCCGCGCCGCCGCGCAGAATTTCGCTGGCGATTTCCACCGGCAAATCGGGCGGCAGGGCGGCGATATTCAGCGCCAGGAACGGCGTTCCGCCCATGGCGTAGATGTCTGAGAGAGAATTCGCAGCGGCGATGGCGCCATATTCGTAGGGCGTATCCACCACCGGCGTGAAGAAATCGGTTGTCGCCACCAGCGCGCGCTCATCGTCCAGCTTCCAAACGGCGGCGTCGTCCGGTCCATCCAATCCAACCAGTAAATCCGGGCTGTCGCCCGGCTTAAAAATATCAGAGACAGGACGCAGAACCTGCGCCAGCGTTTCCGCATTTAGTTTCGACGCTCAGCCAGCGCAACTGGAGAGACTTGTCAATCGAATCTGCCTGCCGGATGGGGAAACTTCGCTCATATCGCTCCCAAAAAGACACCAGGGGCAGATTTTGGAATCTGCCCCTGGTGATGTTTACCCGTCAATTACTGAGGGGCTGCCAACTGCAACTGCGGCAGAATAAACGGCGCATTGCTGGGCACCAGCATAATCTGGACGTTCGGTGAAAGTTTGGTGATGTACTGATACTGCAACAAGGTGGGGTTTTCCTTCAGCACATTTGCCACCAGTTCCAAAGCCTTGGCTTCTGCCTCGGCTTGAAGAACGCGCGCCTTGGCATCCGCCTCCGCTTCGATCACGCGCGCTTCAGCGGCGCCCTTGGCGGCCGTCACAGCTGCATCAGCGGCACCTTGCGCCACCTGACGAGCCTGCTCAGCTTCCTGCTTTTTCGACTCGACCACAAACTTGGCCTGCTGCGCCTGCTGTTCAGCAATCTGCTTCTGTTCGACTGCCGTGGCATATTCATCACTGAAACGGATATTGCGCAGCACGAAATCTTGCAAAATCAGGTTGTTTTTCGAAAAAATCGCGGTCAGCTGATCAGTAATCTGCTGTTCCATTTCGGCGCGCTTGCCGGTGACGATTTCTTCCACGCCATATTGCGACGAAACATCACGGATGACACCGCGCGACTGCGGGCGCACCAGCCCATTTTCATAATCTTTGCGCCAGGTGCGATACAGATCAACCGCCTTATTCGGATCAACCGCATAAATGACCGAGGCGTCAATATAGACCTGCTGGCCATCCTTGGTGCGGACCTGAATCGAGTCGTCTCCCGCCACCTGCCCTTCCGTACCAACTGCTGACATGGTATAGGTCTGACGCAAAATGGAATAAATCTCGACCCGTTCAACAAACGGAATGACCCAGTGCATACCGGCGGTCAGCGGATCGGGGCGGATACCGCCCTGCCCGGCAGTGATGACCACGGCCATCTCATCCGGTTCGATGAACACCAAACCGGCGCCAGCCGTACTCAGCGCAATCGCCACCAACAAAGCAATTACCACAAAGGAAGAAAATCCCTTTACAGCCTGTCCGCGACTCGAACGAGTCACCGTCAGAACCACCAATCCAATCACCAATAACCAGGCACCGGATGCAATAAATTGTACAACTTGAGCAATATTCATAGTTTTTTCTCCTTGTTTCTCAACAGATTATATCGTGATAACATTAATATAACGTATGCACACAGCAAAAGGTTGTATCACTGAAATTTATCTGGATGGACGCCGCGCCGCGCGTTTATCCTGCCCCCCAGCTTTAATCCCCGCGCCCGGGAAATATCTACTGGCCCATGACGCTACCGATTTCAACTCCCCGCTGCCGCATCCCATTTACTCAGCCGGTACCGCCCCGGGCGGATTCTACCTGACCCCACCGATTCCGCCAAACTGGCAGCCCGGCACCGAACTGACGCTGCGCGGCCCGCTCGGACACGGATTCAGCCTGCCGGAGTCAGCCCGCTTCGTGGCGCTGGCCGCTTTTGGCTCCACCAGCGCCCGCTTGCTGGCCCTGCTCGAACCAGCCCTGGCCCAAAAAGCCGCCATCGTCCTGCTAACAGATTATCCGCCAGCAGGACTGCCCAGCGCCGTGGAAATCTCCCGGCTCTCAGCCCTGCCAGAAACCGCTCACTGGGCGGACTATTTCGCCATCGATCTGCCACATTTTTCCATGGAAACTGTTCTCAAATCCAACGCGCAGCACTTGAACTCTGTGAACGCGCAAGTTTTTATCGAAACCCCCGTTCCGTGTGGCGGCATGGCCGATTGCGGCGTATGCGCCGTCCGTTCACGCAAAGGCTATCAGCTGGCCTGTAAAGATGGCCCCGTCTTCGACGTGAAACAACTCATTGCATAAAAAAATCACCAGCTCCGAAACGAAGTCTGCGCCCGGTTGGACAAATCCTGGTACAAAACTTCCACATCAACCTGGACCATGCTGCCGTGCGGCTGTCCCTGCACCTGGAGCGGCACGATGACCACACCTTGCGCATTGGAAGTCTGCGCCATGCTTTGCGTCCCGCCTTGCGGCCAGGTAATCGTCACAATCGCCGTCGCGCCTTCAATCGGGCTGGATTTTTGATCCTGGACCACCACATAAACGGACTGTTGGTCAGTCAGCTGCGTGACAGCCTTCCAGGTAAAAACCTTGGCATGCAAGGTCATCACATCGCCCTGAATGTTATTGGCGGGTTGAACCGATTGCAAGCGGTTGGCGTCTTCAGCCGCCAGATCAAAATAGACGCGCCCCAGTTCTGCCAGCACTACTTTTTGTCCTTCGGGATATTCGGGATACCATTCAAAACGCGCGCGCTCAAAATACTGCACAATCCGTCCGTTGTAGAACACAAAAGGCGAGATCGGTTTCCCAAAGATGGCCTCGCCGCCATTTTTATCGAAAAATTCAAGGAAAGCGTAACACAGCGAAAAATTTGTCTCGGGATAAAAGCGACAGCCGATCGGCGTGAAAGAATCCACGGTTGTACCGGGCGCCGTGCGCTGATAAGCATACTCGCCCGCTGATGAAAGTTTCACGCGCTGACCGGCGGGATTTTCAGGATAAAACTCAAAGCGCGCGCGCTGAAAATACTGGAGCATGCGCCCCGTTTGGGCATCGACAAATTGTTCGGTGATGGGGGAACCAAATACAAAGCCCGCATTGGAGATGCTCTGGTAATACGTCCAGAACTCCCCGCTGATGGTGTGACCCGTATCAGCAAAATACTGCGAAGAAACATCACCTTGCGCGGCAACATTTCCCCCATTGGCACACACCAGGCTGATAACAATAAAAACAATCGCGCACGAACGCGTTATTTGACTCACACTCAGATTATACAACATCCCTGCAACGATATTGCAATGCTTCTCAGGCTGTCAAAATTGTAGGGAGGCGACCTGCGCCTCCCTACTTGATTTTCGCTTACTTGCCGACGCCCAGCCGGGCCAGTTTGAACCCGGCAGCGGCCCAATCCCGGCCATCCCAGCCGTTGACGGTATCGATCAGCACACGGGCCGCAGTGAGTGTTTTCAATGCTTCGGGGCTGAGCTGCCGAAATTCGGTATGATTAACCAGCAGCAGAATCGCGTCGGCGTCTTTAAGAGCCAGCTCAAGGGTCAGAGCGGCATCCACGCCCGGCAGGGCCGCCTCGGGCTTGAAGGGTTCAAACGCTTTGACGGTGGCGCCCTCTTTCTGCAATAAATGGATGACTTCAACGGCGGGACTCTCCCGCAGGTCATCCACATCCGGCTTATAGGCCAATCCCAGCGCCGCAATCTTCTTCCCGGACAGACTCCCGAGAGCCTTTTTCACCAATTCGACGACGAATTCAGGCTGTGAGTCATTCACCTGGCGAGCGTGGAGAATTAGTTTGCTGAGATCGGGCGCCGTTTCGACAAAAAACCACGGATCCACGCTGATGCAGTGTCCGCCAACACCCGGGCCGGGGCTGAGAATTTTTACGCGCGGATGCAGGCTGGAAAGCTTGATGGCTTCCCAGACATCCACGCCAAAGCGTTCGGCCAGGCGCGAAAATTCGTTGGCAATGGCAATATTGACATCGCGGTAGGTGTTTTCCATTAACTTGACCATTTCGGCGGTGGTGGCGTCCGTTTTGTGGATATGGCCTTTGACGAAAGTGGCGTACAAATCATAGCCCGCCAGCGCCGATTCTGGCGTGATGCCGCCGATGACGCGCGCGTTTTCGATCAGCTCGCGCAAAATCTGACCAGGAAGCACGCGCTCTGGTGAATAGGCTACGAAAAAGTCCACGCCCGCCTTCAGCCCCGATTTTTCGAGAATCGGCACGATCAGGTCGATGGTAGTGCGTGGCGGCGAAGTCGATTCGAGAACCACCAAATTTCCCCGGCGCAGATAGGGCAAAATTGCTTCCGTGGCGGAAGTCACGGCGCGCATATCCGCTTTTTTGTAGGATTGGCCGTTATACTGGCCCATTTCGTGTTCATAGAAAGGCGTGGGGACGGCAATGATGAAAGCGTCGGCCAGCTCGGGCTGGGTGGCAACGCTCAAATTTCCGCTTTTCACAGCCTGTTCAACGGCTTCACCCAGGCCCGGCTCATGAATATGAATCCGCCCGGCTTTGAGAGTTTCAATAATGGATGGGTTAATATCCACGCCGACGACTTTGACGCCGTGCGTGGCAAACATACTGGCGGTAGGCAGGCCGATATAACCCAGGCCCAAAATACAAATTTTGTCAAATTTCATTTTTTCTCCAGGAAACCCGCCATGCCTGCTCAAAGAGCGAGCGGCTGGCTGGACTTGCCCGATTATACCAATCTATCTGATTGTGAAAATAGGCACACGGCAAGCGATTATCAAATCGCCTTTTCGGGGCACTGTCTCTTGCAAGGGGCGACTTTCTATTTAATGGAATTCAGCGGGATATTTCTTTACGGTTAATCGGTTATAATTTCTGCCGCCTGCATTGAATTGGCAAATTAGCAATAATGGTGATTAAAATGAACAATCAGCCGTTTTTTACATTGGAACAAATTGACGAAGTGGCGGCAGCGGTTCGGGCCGGTACCAAATATCAGCCAAAAGTAGCGCTTATTCTCGGCTCAGGCCTCGGTGGCCTGGCCGATTCGATTCAGAATCCCGATATTATTCCTTTTCAAGACTTGCCAAACTGGCCACTTTCCACCGCACCGGGACACGCCGGACGGCTGGTAATTGGTCAACTGGAAAATCAGACCGTGATGGTGATGCAGGGGCGCAACCATTTCTATGAAGGCTATTCCATGTCGCAGGTAACGCTGCCCATCCGCGTGATGCAGCGCATGGGCATTGAAATCCTGGTGGTCACCAATGCGGCGGGCGCGATTAATCCGGACTACAATCCCGGTGATTTAATGTTGATCACCGACAATTTGAATCTCGTCGCCATGATGGGTTTTAACCCGCTGATTGGGCCGAATCTCGACGAACTGGGGCCACGCTTCCCGGATATGAGCCAGTCCTACGATCGCAAACTGGGAGAACTGGCGCGTCAAGCCGCCAAGGAAACCGGCCTCGAGCTGCGTGAGGGCGTTTATGCGGGTCTGAGCGGTCCATCTTTCGAAAGCCCGGCCGATTTGCGTTTTCTGCGTGCGATTGGCGCTGATGCCGTGGGCATGTCCACCGTGCCGGAAGTGATTGTGGCGCGTCACGGCGGAACCCGCGTGTTAGGAATCTCCGGGATCAGCAATAAAGCCAACCTGGACGGCGACACGCCCACATCTCACGAAGAGGTGCTTGAAGCTGGAACTCACATGGTTCCCAAGCTTGTAAAAATTCTGCGCAGCGTTCTGCGTAAAATTTAGTTCGTTTTCTGGCTTATTGAGAAGCCTGTGGATGCGTGGTTTCGCTTCCTCGTTAAATATGAAGTCCTTGTCTACCTGATCCTGGCGATCGGGGCAGTGTTTGTTGGTCGTTCACTGTGGAAGGCCTGGGCGGAATGGCACTCGGCAGTATTTGGCCTGGAAAAGGAACTTTCTTTTCAAAAGGTACGAGTATCCGGGGCGTTTTTCATCCTATTCGTGATGATCGGACTCAGCCAATTCTGCCTCGTCACTTTCATCGTTCCGTTCCTGCCATCAGCCACCTTCCTGATGACGCCAACCGCAGACTTGTTGCTGACACCCGCTTCCACACTTTCGGCAGATGAGCTGACAGCCCAAGTTGGCACTCCCAGCGCCCCATCCGGAACAGTTGGATGCACACCAGGCCAGATTATGATTTCGTCGCCTTTACCTGACAGTGAAATCCAGGGAAAAATTGTGCTTTCGGGCACAGTGGATGTGAAGAATTTTGGGTTTTTTAAATATGAATACACTCCCCTGGGCAGTGAAGCCTGGGCTACCATTGCCGCTGGTGATAAGACCATTCCCAACGGCGAATTAGGCGCGTGGGATACTTCCCAACTTGTCCCCGGCGATTACCAGATTCGACTGCTCGTGACTGATAACGTGGGAAAAGCCCTGCCCGCCTGTATTGTGCCTGTGCGTGTGATTGCTCCGTGATGCCTATGGCTGATTTCGAAATTCGCTCTACTGTCTCCACTGACCTGGCCCGACTCTCAGCGTTAGACCATACGGTTGATACTGATTACGTCTGGCAGTTGGATTTGCATCGTGAAGCTGGCCAGATTGATGTGCAACTGCGCGAAGTGCGCCTGCCGCGCACCATCCGTCTGGAACATCCGCGCCCAGCCAAAGATTTGCCTGATACCTGGCATTTGCGGCCAATGTTGAGCGTTATGATCGGCATGGAAGCGGTTGCATATATCCGCTTTAGCGCTGAAATCGTTCCGCATGCAGTCTGGATTACAGACGTTGTGGTGGGAAAGTCTTTGCGCCGCAAGGGTTTGGCGCATAAATTGATCAACGCGGCAGAGGCCTGGGGGCTTCAGCGCGGACTTCGCAAGGCAATTATCGAGGTGCAGTCAAAAAATGCGCCCGCAGTTCGCATGGTGCAAAAGTTGGGTTTTGAGTTCTGCGGGTATAATGACCAGTATTATTCTACGCGGGATGTAGCTCTTTTCTTTGCGCGTTCAATCTAATCTGACAAGTGTCTTTGGCGCTCTTTGGCGCCCTATCCGTTTTAGTGTGGAAGGTTCTGAATGCTTACCGGTTGGGTAGAAAGCCTTCTGGCGGGGATAAAAACTGTCAACCAAATGTTGACGGCGGGTATCGCCATCACCGCCTTCTCATTGCTTATTTATGCGCTAACTTTTAACCTGCGTGACCGTGTTGCGCGCTCCTTTGCCATCATATTACTCTCTGTGGTGGTTATTTTTACATCTGAAGCCATCCAAAGTACGGTGCAAACGCAGGCCCTGGTTGAATTATTCCTGCGCTTACAGTGGGTAGGGATTGTTTTTCTGCCCGCGTCATACCTTCAGCTTTCAGATGCCTTACTCGTCACAGCTGGCCGCCCCTCGCGTGGACGACGTCAAATTGTTGTCCGCGCGATGTATATTTTTTCAGCAGGTTTTCTCGTCCTGCTGGCGTACGGATACCTGGTTGGACCGCTGCAGCTGAATGCTCAGCCAGCGCCCCATCTCCAACGCACAATTTGGACCGAGGTTTTCACCGCTTACTACCTGATCATCATGCTGATTGCGGGATTAAATTTTATCCGCGCATATGGACGCATGTTGACCCGTTCTGGTCGACGCCGCATGTTCTACCTGATGGCAGGCGCAACCGCCCCGGCGCTCGGCTCATACCCTTACTTATTATTCGGTTCGACATTTGCCTCGCATTACCCGTTTATTTTCTGGAGCACGGCGACGATCATCAATTTCATCGTCGGCGCCCTGATAATTGTCATGGCCTATGCGGTCGCATTCTTCGGAGTATCCTGGCCCGATCGTGTCGTCAAAAGCCGCCTGTTTAAATGGATTATGCGCGGGCCCGTGACAGCTTCCCTGGCGCTGGCAGTTTTGACTCTCGTGCGGCGCAGCGGCGAAACCTTTGGGCTGGCATACAATGCCTTCGTTCCGGTCAGCATGGTAGCCACGGTGCTGACGATGGAACACATCATCACCATTCTCGCCCCGCTTTGGGAACGCACCCTGTTCTTTGGCGGCGACCGCGCCGAATTGTTGCTGCTGCAAAACCTGGATGAACGCCTCCTGACTCAGGGCGACCTGCGTCAATTTCTGGAAGCCATCCTGGCCGCTGTCCGTGACCACATGCAGTCGCCTTCCGCCTTCGTTGCAGCATTGGATGACAGCGGCTTATCTCTTTTAATTAATGCCGGACGGCCCTTCCTGGAAAAAGATCACCTGTCTGAAGCGCTGCAAGAAATTAAAGAAGACGGGCGCAGTGAATTTTTATGGAATAATACCTGGATTCTGCCCCTGCGCAGCCGCCGCACCACTGAAATGGATATGGATCAAATCCCCCCACTGTTAGGTCTGCTGGGTGTGGCCCGGCAACATTCCCAGCCGCTGGAATCAGATCAGCGCCAGGCCCTGTGGCTTTTGGCTGACCGGGCAGCGTTGGCTCTGGAAGACCGTCAGCTTCAGCAGCGCGTATTCCGCTCGTTGGAAGAGATTGAGCCGCAGGTTGAGATGATTCAGCGCATCCGCGCCCTTGGACGCTACGACAGCACCACGGCCCTGGCCGAAGAGCTGGGCCCAGCCTCAGACATCGCGGAATGGGTACGCGAAGCCCTCAACCATTACTGGGGCGGCCCCAAATTGACCGATTCCCCGCTAATGAAATTACGCGTGGTTCAAGAAACCGCCAAAGGCGAATATGATGGCAACATGCCCAACGCCCTGCGCGCCATCCTGAAAAAAGCTGTCGAACATGTACGCCCAGAAGGAGAACGCCGCTTCACAACCGAATGGATTTTATACAACATCCTTGACTTAAAATTTATCGAAGGCCGAAAAGTGCGCGAAGTAGCCGGTCGCCTGGCAATGTCCGAAGCTGATCTATACCGCAAGCAGCGTGTGGCTGTCGAAGCGGTGACAAAAGCAATCCTCGAAATGGAAACCAACATAACCCCCAACCAGGAGGATGATTAATGGTAGCCTCAAATAAACCCCGCACCCCCGAAGAATCCCACGAAACCAGAGACGAAGGCTGGTGGGAATCCGTCCTCGCGGACGAGGAACGCTTTTCGAGCACGCACCGCACTCGCCCCACATCCGCGCACACCCCACCAGCCGATTCACATGCTGGCGCAGTCAAACCCGACCAGCCGCCGGAACCTGCCGCCGAGCCGCCTCAACCCGATTGGGTCTACGCGGAATCAGTCTTCAAACAGGATCAGATTATCAGTTTGCGCGTCAGCAACCATAATCGCGGCGGATTGCTCGTCGAAGGGGAACACCTGTACGGCTTCATCCCATATTCCCACCTGGTGGATATGACCAGCCAGACGGACTTGGAACGCGAAAACTTCCTGGCTGATTATGTCGGCAAAGAAGTGCGGTTAAAAATCATCGAATGTGTGCCCGAAGAAGGTCGCCTGGTCTTTTCGGAACGCGCCGCCCGGTCCGATGCCGGACGCCGCACCGAGTTATTCTCAAGCCTGCACCAGGGCGAAATCGTCAGCGGTGAAGTCACCAACATCACCGACTTTGGCGCTTTCATTGACCTGGGCGGCGTGGAAGGTCTGATCCACATCTCCGAACTTTCCTGGGGACGCGTTTTGCATCCCTCGCACATCCTCAAACTGGGACAAAAAGTGGAAGTACAGGTGATCGACATCCTGCCAGAACGCTGCCGGATTGCCTTGAGCCTCAAACGCCTCCAGTTCAATCCGTGGGGCTCGGTCGGCAATCGCTACAGCACCAACGATATTGTCCCGGCAACCGTCACCAGCGTAGTTTCCTTCGGCATCTTCGCCCGTCTCGAGGAGGGCCTCGAAGGCCTCGTCCACGTCTCCGAAATGAACCTGGAAGGCGCAACCGTGCGCAGCCTTTATTCCGAAGGACAAAAAATCAACGTTCGCATTCTGCACATGGATCCTCAGCATCAACGCCTGGGCTTGAGTCTCAAGCTGGACGCCAAATAGCCGCATGCCTGCCAAACGCCAATACCACTCCGAAGAACCGTCCCGACCCGATTTCGTTGATTGGATTCAACGCGCAGAGAATCATTTTGGCCGCTTTGCCTTCGACGCCGGGGGCGTCATCCTATTTGCGTTTGCGTTAATGACCCTGCTGGCCCTGCTCGGCCTGACCGGCGGTTCCCTGCTCACCCCATGGTCAATTACCCTGTGGCGCTGGATGGGATACGGCTCGTTGTTTATCGTGATCGCTGCAGGGCTAGGCGGCCTGATGCTTTTACGCAAACGCGCCAGCACGGAAGGAAAAATCCACTGGGGGCGCATCATCGGGCTCGAAATGGCCGCCTTCTGCGCCATGGTACTCTTCGCCATCATTGGCGGCAGCTCCATCGAACGCGCCGAATCCGGTCTGGATGGCGGGTATATCGGCTGGGCGCTGGCGCAATTGCTCAGCCGCATCTTCGGTGATATTTGGCGAGATCTGCTGATTGTTCTCGCCCTGCTGATTTTCATGGTCATCGGCTTCGACTTGATCCCGAAGTTTGAAATCCTGTTATGGAAAATTGCCGGGGACGCCCCTCCAACTCCACCGGACAACTTTCTAGCTATTCCTGAAACCAAGATTCATCCCGTGGTGGATTCAAACTCCCCCGCGCCTGTCTCGCCGCCCAAAAAGGTGGCTGCGCCCCTGCCGGTTGAATTCCGCAAAAACTTCAAAGTCGACGAAGCGCAGAATGAAAAACCCGCCTCGCCTCAGCCCCGCAGCGATCGCCTGCCGCCCTTCAGTATGCTCCTGGGCGAACAAGCCTCCCGCCCCGACGAACGCCAAATCAATCTGACAGCCGGTCTGATCGAAAAGACGCTCTCCGAATTTGGCATCCCGGCCAAAGTGGTCGGCTTTCGCATCGGCCCGACCGTCACACAGTTCGCCGTCCAACCGGGATTTATCAAAAAGCCCGGCAGCAACGAAGATGATCCCCAGCAAATGAAAGTGCGCGTGGCGCAAATTGCCTCGCTTCAAAAGGATTTGGCGCTGGCGCTTTCAGCCGAACGCCTGCGCATCGAAGCCCCGGTGCCCGGACGGTCCTATGTCGGGATTGAAGTGCCTAACGCACATTCAGCGCTGGTACGCTTGCGCCCCATTCTGGAAAGCGAAGCCTTCAGTAAAGTCAGCGCGCCGCTGGCCATCGCGCTTGGACGTGACGTTTCCGGCCAACCGCTGATTGCCGATTTAAGCCGCATGCCGCACATGCTCGTCGCCGGTCAGACCGGTTCGGGGAAGTCCGTCTATATCGCTGCGCTGGCAGCCTGCCTGGCAATGAATAATGCGCCTGAAGAGCTGCGCCTGGTGATGATTGACGCCAAAATGGTGGAGTTGTTACGTTTCAATGGCCTGCCGCACCTGCTCGGCAAGGTGGAGACGGATATTCAGCGCATTCTGGGTGTCTTGCGCTGGTTGGTGGTGGAAATGGAACATCGCTACCGCCTGCTCGAAAGCGTGCATGCCCGCGACTTGACCGCTTACAACCGAAAAACCAAGAACCCCCTGCCGCGCATTGTTGTCATTATTGATGAATTGGCCGACTTGATGATGTCCGCCCCCGACCAGGTGGAGCACAACCTCGTCCGACTGGCGCAAATGGCGCGCGCCACCGGCATGCACCTGGTTGTCGCCACCCAGCGCCCCAGCACCGACGTAGTCACCGGTTTGATTAAAGCCAACTTCCCGGCGCGGCTGGCCTTTTCAGTGGCATCCGGCATCGACAGCCGCGTCATCCTGGATAGCACCGGTGCCGAATCCCTGCTCGGGCGTGGTGATATGCTTTTCTTGAATCCTGAAATGGGCAATCCGATCCGCGCGCAAGGCGTTTGGGTCACAGATCAGGAAATTGAACGGGTGATCGCATTCTGGCAGAAAATGTCCAGCCACGGCAATGAAACGCCGCCCTGGGAAACCCTGCTGACCGAACCGGATGAAAACGTCGACGATGCCCTGATCGAACAGGCCATCCAGGTTGTCCGTTCATCCCAACGCGCCAGCGCTTCGCTCCTGCAGCGACGATTAAAAATCGGTTATCCGCGCGCCGCGCGCCTGCTTGACCAACTGGAAGAAATGAATATCGTCGGTCCATCACAGGGCGGCGGTCGTGAGCGTGACGTGCTGATTGACGCCAGCGAAGACGGAGTTCCAGACGAATTGGATGATTAACCAAGCAATTTTGTCGTTAAATTCAAGTGGCAAGTTCTTGCAAATCTGAATGGGTAATTGCTTGCATCCCCGCATCCCCAGGCTGGGTATAATTCAAGAAAGGATATTTATCGGAATGGAAAAAGTCGCACAAAAATCCAGAACAAAGACATTCACCGACTATATGCGGATCTGGTTCAAGGATGTGCTAGATCCGATTGGCGCGTTTTTTAATCGTATTGGCGTGACCCCCAACATGATGACCCTGCTTGGGCTGCTGGGCAACGTGGTGGGCGCGTGGTTCCTGGCGCAGGGAAATATGTTGATGGGCGGCGTCTTCGTGCTCATCTGCACTCCTTTCGACGCGCTCGATGGCACGATGGCGCGCCTGCGCGGCGAAGCCAACGAATTCGGCGCTTTCGTCGATTCCGTGACCGATCGTTACTCAGAGTTATTTATCCTGGGCGGCTTGCTGTATTATTTCACCACGCACAATGACCATATTTCGACGATCGTTGTCTACGCTGCGGCGGCCGGTTCGGTGCTGGTATCTTATATCAAAGCTCGCGCTGATTCGCTCAAATTTGACGCAAACGTCGGGATTCTGACCCGCATGGAGCGTTACCTGGTGATCGCGCCGCTGTTGCTGTTCAACCAACCCGTAATCGCCGTTTGGATTGTGGCGGTGCTAGCCAATATCACGGCTTTGCAGCGCTTCTGGAAGGTCCGCCAGCAGGCCAGAAAACAGGCCTAGCTCGGGAGAATCTCAATGCAATTTGCCTTTGACGGTATCCATTTAATGCTCTGGGGGCAGGAATTTACCATCTACTACTACGGCATCATCCTGATGACTGGGGCGATGGTTGGCGGATTGCTGGCTCAAAAGGAAGCCATCCGTCGTGGGCACAACTCCGAAATTATCTGGGATTTGCTCATCTGGCTCATCATCAGCGGGATCGGCGGCGCGCGCCTGTGGCATGTCTTCACGCCTTCTCCCTCGCTGATCGCCCAGGGCATTGACACGTACTATTACCTGACTCATCCACTGGATTTACTCAACCTGCGGCGCGGCGGATTGGGCATCCCGGGAGCCGTGATCGGGGGCGCCATCGCCCTGCTTTTCTTCGCCCGCAAATACAAGCTCTATTTCGTGGAATGGGTTGATATCATTGCGCCAGGTCTCGCACTTGGACAGGCCGTCGGCCGTTGGGGAAATTACTTCAACCAGGAACTTTACGGCGCCCCCACCAACCTGCCCTGGAAAATTTTCATCGAACCCGCCCACCGCTTGCCAGGTTTTGCCGACAAAGAATATTTTCATCCGCTGTTTTTGTACGAATCGCTTTGGAATCTGGCAAATATGGCGCTGCTGATATGGCTTACCCGTCGTTTTGCCGACAAGCTAAAAACTGGCGATATTTTCCTGGTTTATTTGATAGTTTATCCCGTTGGGCGCTTCCTGCTCGATTTCCTGCGCCTCGACGCATCCCAACTCGGCGGCGTTAACGCCAACCAGACATTTATGGCGGTAGTCGCCGTCCTGGCCTCCCTGCTGCTGATTTGGCGGCACTGGCGCCCGGTCAAGACCTCCATACTTGAATAATGCCGCAAGAAAACCGCTATTTGTATTTTATCCATATTGCACGTTTCAGCTTATCCAAAGGCACTCAATGATTGAATGTGAAGACCTTACCAAACATTTTGACTCGTTCAAGGCTGTTGAAGGCGTCTCCTTTGAGATCAAACCGGGGGAAGTGCTGGCGCTGCTCGGACAAAACGGCGCAGGCAAAACCACCACCGTCCGCATGTTGACCTCCGTTCTGACGCCTACGCGCGGCTGGGCCAGAATTGCCGGGTACGATACCGTCAAAAACCCGGCGGAAGTGCGCGCAGCCACGGGGGTGCTGACCGAAATGCACGGCCTGTATGGCCGCATGACCGGTTACGAATACCTCGATTTTTTCGGTCAAATCTACAGTCTCGACAAAGAACGCAGAGATCGGCGCGCCAAGGAGTTGTTGGAGTATTTCGGTCTGGCGCTGGCCGGTTATCGCCGTTCAGGTGAATATTCCAAAGGGATGCGCCAAAAACTGGCGCTGGCGCGCGCGCTGATCCACGAGCCACCCGTACTGCTGCTCGATGAACCAACATCAGCCATGGATCCTGAAAGCGCCCAACTCGTGCGCCATGAAATTGCCCGGCTGCGCTCCTCACAGCGTTCCATCATCATCTGCACACACAACCTGGTCGAAGCCGAAATGCTGGCCGATAAAATCGCCATCATCTATCACGGACGGATTTTGCTTTCCGGCACGCTGGAAGATATGCGCCAGAGATTGCTCGGCCCGGCCGAATACGATATCAAGCTGGCAGAGAAGTACGCGCCGCATAATTTACAGCTGCCCGATGGAGTCAGCCTGCTGGACGTTTGGGATGACGGATTCCGCTTACGGGTCAAGAATCCGACTTTGGCGAATCCGCTCATCCTCCAGCAATTATTCCAGGCCAATATCCCGGTGGTGGCAGTTCAGGAAGTGCCGCGCACACTGGAAATGTTGTATCTCAAGGCGATGGTGCAGGCCGCGGAAGGTGTCCTATGAAACGTTTCGATCAGGCCTGGCTCGTGGCAAAACGCGAACTGATCGACCAGATGCGCGACTGGCGCATTCTGCTGCCGATGATTATCCTGACTTTATTTTTCCCCTACCTGATGAATGTGGCCGCCAAATCGACGGTCACCTATGTCAACCAGTATGGCGCCAACCTGATCGCGGAGCGCCTGCTGCCGTTTCTGATCCTGGTGGTGGGATACTTTCCGGTCACCGTTTCACTGGTGGTGGCGCTCGAAGCCTTTGTCGGCGAAAAAGAACGCGGCACAATTGAACCGCTGCTCACCAGTCCGCTGGCCGATGAGCATCTCTACCTGGGCAAACTGATGGCTGGCACGATTGTGCCGCTCACCGTCAGCTACATTGGCATCGCGCTCTATATGGGCGGCTTGTTGTGGCAGGGCATCAAATGGCCGGAATGGGGCTTTATCGCCCAAACCCTGGCCCTGACAGCCGTCCAAACCCTGTTGATGGTCAGTGCGGCCATCGTCATTTCCACCCAATCCACCACGGTGCGGGCGGCCAACCTGCTGGCATCCTTCATCGTGATTCCGGTTGCGCTGCTCATCCAGGGCGAAAGCGCGCTGATGTTCTGGGGCACCAACGATGTACTCTGGCTGGCTGTTTTGGGCGTCGCCATCATGAGCGCGCTCATCATCCGCCTGGGGATTGTGCATTTCAAACGCGAAAGCCTGTTGGGACGCGAAATTGATATGTTGAATCTCGGCTGGGTCTGGCAGACGTTTCGAAAAGCTTTGACCGGCACCGACCAGCCATCCGGACTGACCCGTTACCTCGTTTCCGCTTGGAAGCGTCGCCGCGGCGAGGAAGCTGAAACATTTTCCTTCCGTGAAGCCCTCTGGCTGGATTGGAATGGTATTCTACGCTGGTACCGCGAGGATGTCGCCCTGTCGCTGCGACGTCTGGCCCCCTCATTCTGGATTACGCTGGGAATCGGCCTGATCGCCGTTTTGGCGGCGTATCTCTACGTTGATTCAAGCCTGCCCGTTGCGGCCACCCTCTCGGACGAAACGCTCGAACAATCGCTCAAAACCATCCGCGCCTTTCTGGTGGAAGGTGATTCGATCGGCATCTCAACCGGGATGCTTTTCTGGCACAATTTGCGCGCCGAGTTAGTCATCATGGCTTTGGGGGCTTTCTCTTTTGGCGTCTTGAGCATCGTGGTCTATGTAGCCAATTTCGCCCTGATCGGCGCCGTGCTGGGCGCTGTGCGCATCGTTGGCATTTCGCCCTGGCTGATCTTTGTCTCAGGCATCCTGCCGCATGGCATCGTCGAGCTACCCTCCATCATTTTGCTGAGTGCCGCCGTTTTTCACATGGGATTGCGCCTCGTAACGCCCGAAGAAGGCCACTCAATTGGCGAAACCATGATCATAACCTTTGCTGACGTGATCAAAATCCTGCTGGCGGTATGTATTCCACTGTTAATTATCGCCGCCCTGATCGAAGCTAACATTACTCCCAGACTCCTGATCGCCACAATCGGCCGTTCTCTCGACTTAAAACCCTGACCGGTGCCCGCGCATGGCTCAACTGACAATCCTCGGCTCATCCAACGCGATTCCATCTCTGGAACACGAAAACTCGCATCTGGCGGTTGCCACAGCCGAACGCGTCATCCTGGTTGACTGCGCCTCCAATCCCGTCGTCCGGCTCGAACGCGCCGGGGTGGACATCCATGCCGTTACTGATATCATCCTGACCCATTTCCACCCCGACCACGTCGCGGGCCTGCCCTTACTGCTGATGGACATGTGGCTGATGGGTCGCCGTCCGCAACTGAATATCTACGGATTGTCCTACACCATCGATCGGGTGGAAAGCATGATGGCGCTCTATGGCTGGGGCGAGTGGCCCGATTTCTTCACCGTCAACTTTTTCCGCATCCCTGCGAGCGAATTGGCCCTGGTACTGGAAACCACCGAATTGCGCGTTTTGTCTTCACCCGCAACACACTTTTTACCCAATATCGGTTTGCGTTTTGAATTCAAAGCCGGGAAAAAAAGTTTCGCCTATTCCTGTGACACCGAACCTTCTCAGGCCATTCTTGAACTCGCGCGCGGCGTGGATATTTTGCTCCACGAGGCAACTGGATCGACAAAGGGGCACTCCTCCGCCGCTCAAGCTGGAGATGTGGCCCGCGAGGCCCAGGCAGGCGCACTCTACCTGATCCACTACCCCACAGGAAAATACGCTTCCGGCGATCCGGTCGCCGAAGCCAGGGCACGCTTTCCCCGTGAAGTAGTGCTGGCAATCGATTTCATGAAAATTGACCTGGACTAAAAGTCAAAATACCCCATATGTAGCGCAAAAAGAGCCTTTCTGGAGAAAGGCTCTTTTTGCGCTA
>CAILYI010000262.1 GCA_903838415.1 uncultured Anaerolineae bacterium
GGCGTTGGCCCGTTCTTGCCCGTGATCTTGTGGAGCGAGAACCGGCGAAAATCCGGCGGTCTTCGCTTTCAGGCTTTGCAAGCCGCGGGTTACCAGTCGCTTGGTTATACGGTTTGGGCGCTGGCGTGTTTCCTGCTGTTTATGCTGTGGATGATCGCTTTGTTTTTCGTCGCCGCGCTCGTTCCGAATGCGGCCCAGAATGACACGATTTCAATGATTTTCGCCGTTCTGCTGATGGTTTTCATGCTGGGCATGGTGATTCTCTACTTAATTATTCCGGTCTTGGGCGCAATTTTCTGTGGAATAGGCTGGAATTTTCGTTATCCAATCCTCGGGCGTGGACTGGAGCATTTTCTTGGCGAGCAAGTTTCCGCCGCGGCGGACTCCCCGAACGCCTCGCTGGACTCAGCCTCCGAGGAGCGTTTCATCGCAGCGATGGGACATTTCGCAGTTATCCTCCCGATTTGGGGTGCGTTGACCCCGGCTTATCTCTGGCTGAATCACAGCAAGCATTCAGCCTGGCTGAAATTTCAATCCGCGCAAACCGCCATTTACCAGCTGCTTGTCAATCTGTTTTATTTGGGAGCGATCATTTCCTCCATTGGATTGGGCTTACTGGCGTTATTTGTGTTTTCAGTTTTTTTTGATCTCGGAGAATGGCTCGTTGTGGCTGGGATGATGGTGATGATCGGCCTGTTGAGCGTTGCAGGGCTGATTGTGCCCGTTTTCCACATTCTCGGTCAATGGGCTGGTTTGCGCGTTTTGCAGGGACAGGATTTCCGTTACCCGCTGCTCGGAGCGTTGGTTGAGCGTTGGACAAGATCAAAATGAGGAGAATACAATGAAAATCTTAATCGCAACAGACATGGAAGGCATCACCGGCGTGGTCAACTGGGATCAGGTCACCCCGGGGCATTACGAATATCCCCGTTTCCGCAAGTTGATGACCCAGGATGTGAATGCTGCCATCAAAGGGGCGTACGAAGGCGGCGCGACCGAGGTCGTTGTGGCCGATGGTCACTGGTTTGGAACCAACATCCTGATCGAAGAGCTGGATGCCCGCGCCCGGTTGAATTCGAGCACATCCGCGCCGCATTCCATGATGCAAGGCATTGACGAGACCGTGGACGGTGTCATCTTCGTCGGTTACCACGCTCGCCAGGGTTCGACGAATGCGGTTTGTGACCATACCTGGTCCAGCAAATCTGTCGCAAACTTGTGGCTCAACGATATTCTGGTTGGGGAATATGGCCTGAACGCCGCCCTGGCCGGTTACTTTGGCATCCCGGTCATCATGGTGACTGGCGATCAGACGGCCTGCGCTCAGACCGTTGAATTGCTCGGTGAAATGGAAATGGCCGTCGTCAAACAGGCTACCGGGCGCTATTCCGCTGAATGCCTGGCCCCCGAAGTGACCCAAAAGCTGATTGCGGATTGCGCCAAACGGGCGGTGCAAAGCCTCAAACGCGGTGACGTCACCGAGCCTTTCATTGTCGATGCGCCCGTACTCGTGACCGTTGACCTGATGACCTCTGACATGGCCGATCGCGCCTTGCGCATTCCCGGCATCCAGCGCGATGGAAATCGCGTTTCCCTCGAAGTGCCCGATATGAATGTCGCTTATTCCGCTTTCCGGACGATTACGGGGATGGCGTTGTCGTAATAATTTCGGATGGTGGGAAACCCTGTTGTTGAGAATGGATGAAAAAGGCTGTGTTGGTTTTTACCAACACAGCCTTTTTGTATTTATTCAGCCCATCCTTACCGCGTTATCCGTGCGGACAGAGAAGGGATCCTGCGAAGTGCCACTACGGCACCAGCGGAATTGAAGCTGTGACCGCATCCTGATTGGGCGAGGTGACACCCGGATTTCCGCGGAAATCGGTCCAGATTGGGTGCGCCACATTGTCAGCGCCGACAGTCACGCCCGTGTAATCGCCAATAAAAGCGCCCTGTGAAAACTGAATGCCCGGATCGGACGATTGCTCGGTGATGCGCGTGGATGTACTCCAGGTTGCGCCGCCATCGTTCGATTTGACATAGGCATAATCGATTTGCAGGCTGTCACTGCCAGCAAATTCACGGGTGTAGTAGGAAACGATCACATTTCCGCCATTGGCCGCGACCCAGGGATAAATTTTATCTTCGGGTGTGGTGGTCAGTTGCTGAATACCGCTCCAATTAACGCCATCGGTCGATGATTGGATGAAAACCTGGGAACTGGTAGGTGTACAAGCCGGGTCGCAGAAGATTTGCGCATCGCCGTTTCGATTATCGGCCCAGGACAGGTACAACTTGCCGGTAACGCGATCAACAGTCAGCGCCGGGAAGGTATTGGTGCGGAAATTTAAACCACTTAAGACGCCGCGTCCGCCAAAGATGGGGAAATTTTCATCCACATTGCGGCTTGCCACCGACTGCGAGAAGGTTTTCCCGCCATTGGTTGATTTGGCGACGATATTGTAATCGAGGTAATTATCGGCAGCTACCGCACCTTCAAAGGAAATGTAGAGGTTGCCGTCAGTGCCATACATGGGCACTGAACCTTGATTATATTTGAACGGTCCGCTGACATCCACCCAGCTTGACCAGCTGGCGCCGAAATTCTTGGAGCTAGCCGCCACGATGGGAGATTCGATATAACCGTATTTGGGGCTGTCTTTAAACCTGGTCCAGCTGATAGTGACCTTGCCGCTGTTGGGGTCTGCGCCCACCCAGAGCTTGTCGTTGAAGAAGGTTGCGCCGCCGCTGTTAGCCACCAGCACGGGATTATCCCAGTGCAAGCCGCCATCGTGCGATACGCTGACGAATATGCCGTCGGATTCATCCACGCGATTGAAGCCAATATTGGCGTAATAAACGGTGTTGTTGGCTCCAAAAGCAATGGTTGGGTCGCCCACTGATGTCAGTTTCTTGAATACGCCCTGTGGATTTCCACTGCTGCCCAGGCCGGGTAATTTCTGGTTAGCCCAGGTTGCGCCGCCATCAAAAGACACATAAACCCAGCCACTGCCATCATTGCGCAGGGTTCCGCCCGAGATTACGCAGCAATCGCGATAATCATTCGAACCGGCTACCAGGTTATTCGGATTGGCCGGATTGACAGCGATGGTGGTTTCATTCTGGGCTGTGCGGCAGCCCTGGTTGACGCCAAGTCCCAGATTGTAATTATCACCGACAATTGTGTTGACGTTGGTGACGAATGGGGCGTAGGGATTGGCATTGTAGTGGACCCCAAAAACTGGACGGTTTTTGGTCGATCCTAAGGGGTGGTCTGATCGGGTTGAGCTAACCGCCAGGCGATTTCAAACTCAACGGGTGTCAGATACCCCAGTGATGAATGGATACGTTTCGTCATGTACAC
>CAILYI010000263.1 GCA_903838415.1 uncultured Anaerolineae bacterium
ACTGGAGTTCAGACGTGTGCTCTTCCGATCTGGCTCAAACGCGATGGGGTGTTAAGCATCGATGATACCTTGCTCATCCACTACGGCCAAGATTTTGAACAAATCGCCAAATTGTATGATCATGTCAGCAGCAGCTATGTTTGGGCGCACGACTTGGTCACACTGCATTACAGTGACAACGAGACAGATTATCCGGCTGTGTTTCAGCTTTGGAAACCAGTCGAGTTGAAAAAGCTGGAAGCTGGTCTGCGTTCTGCCCAGGTTTCCCTCAAAACCAGCAAAGAAGCTTTGAAAGAGACTGACCCGAGAAAATGGCGGAGTTATTTGTTGGGAGTGTGGCAAAGGCAGCAGAAAAAGCATCCTGACCTACAGGCCCTGTACGACAGCAAATTGATCATCGCACAGCAGTTACTTCAAGCGTGGTGCCGTGATCACCCAGATTTACATTTACCGGTTGCCTTTGATAGTTGGTTCACCCAGCCTGCTTTCTGCCGTTTTGTTGATCAGACCTTGCACATGGCCTATGTTGGCACATTATCAGAAACAGATAAGATCAACTTGCAATCCGGTCAAATCACTCTGCGTGAATTCGCCAAACGTTTGAAAGAAGAACATCTGGCGGCTATCAAAAATGGTAGCAGGCCAGTCTTTGAGAAAAACACGATCCACTTTAAAGGTAAGACAGAAATTTACTACAGCTATTGCAAGACCCATCAAATTCATGGCTTTAGCAAACAACGCCTGGTGATCAACTATACCCAGGCTGACCTCTCGGACAACCCAACTTTTTTCATCAGTAACCGTTTATACTGGCAAGCCAACGGTATCACCCGAATTCGACGCCATCGCTGGCCCGTTGAAGTCTATCATGAGGAAGGTAAGGCCGAAGGACTGGACCAATATCAGCTACGGGATTTCGACGCCATCCAACGCCATGTCGCCTTGGTCGCCGTGGTATACAGCTTATTGCGCGCAGCCCAACATGACCCGGATCTTCACATAAAACTTCAGCGACAACTCAAGATAACTCTTGATGGCAGCCCAGCCGCTTGGCGCCGAGTTACTCAAGCACAAAGCTTGTGGTGCCTGGTTTTGTTCCTAAGCGCCGGTTTGACACAAGGGCAGTCCGTACAACAATTGATGGACCCGCTAGTCCACGCAATGTGCCCGACGTAATCAAATCGGTCATTAAACGGTTCGTTCATCTCACAGAACGACTGGTGAGGCTAGTTTGTATTGCCCCAACTTGGCAAAATACGGTAGTTTTAACATCCGCAATACTGTTTGGCTCTTCAATTTTCAAGGTGCAAAAGTCGAGTTATAAGACGATCAAACAGCCAAAGGTAACTGGCAATACTTAGCGTAGCCAGTTGAGACAAATGCTTTGAGAACAGGCTGAGAATTTATGGCTTGGGCTTCAAGGGGTTTCGCATTGGATGCAGGTTGGCCGTATAAACGGAGTTGACGTTGTTCTCTGCGATAAGAATAGTATGCGTCCCAATCTTCATTTTCGGCCACAGCGCGCAGGCGCAGTAAATTTTCAGCGCCTGTTTGAAGCCATCGCATGCCAGAGAGTTCAAAGCGGTCTTTAACAAAATGCCGACAAGCGCCTTCAATTGCGCCCGATGCGATTGGATAACCATTGGACAGATAAGTTTGGTAATCCATGTAAGGCAAGTTGCGCTCGAAGTAGTTGGCTGTTTTGTTGAGTTGTGTTCTTTGCGACACTTTTGTTTTTTTGTATTTAGCAATCCGGCGTAGGTCTGCAATAACTTGCTCAGTCTGCCCAGATAGGATTTGGCGTGTGCGGCTTTTGACCCACTCCAAACGTTGATCACTTTTTTCGCCCAACAGACTATTTGCGGCATCCCACAGATATTCGTTCGCATGCACAAAGTCCAAGATAAGAATAAAGCCCTGAAATTGGAGAACAATGCGAGATTGGAGCGCTTCACACCCATCACACAAAGCAACTCTGTGAAGGATATGCACTCCTTCGCGCAACGCCACTTGAATGCTCAGACGCAAGAGCGCAACATCTTTTCCATCTAAAGTCGCCCAAATATGCTTGTTTTGTGGTTTGGTTTCCTTTTTTGACGTCTTTTCAGGCTGGTTTTCTTTGAAGAAACTGGCGATTACTTCGCTTGGAGTGCGTGGCGCGGCTAGGATCGTATAAATAGTGGTGACGATGGCCTCTTTTTTGTGCCCATGTTTTTGTCCTTTGCCCAAGCGTACCTGTGCTTCAGCCACTTCATCTTCTTCCAGCACCATTGGAATGCCTTTACCATCTGCCTGAATGACCAGAATTTCGGCTTCATTTTCTGGGCAGGGCGGCGGCTTTTGAGCGTAATATGCTTCCACACTCTCGCTGTCTTCAGCAACATTCCGCTGCAACGCCCGCGTAGATAACCTGAATCCAAACAAACGCTCCAGAAAATCAGCGCTTTTGCCACCATACACATGATAGACCGCAGAGTATTCTGTGGTTTCCCGCAATAGGTCGGAGTAACTGTCGTCACCCAAACCCAATTCAGCATCTAAAGGGATTTGTGTGCCAACTCCTTTCTCGTAAAAATATGGACGTTCGATGAACACCTTGTTAAAGATCGAGAAATACACTCGTTCAGTATCCCGGTGGTACGACAACTCCTGTCCGCTTTTATTCTGAATAGGTTGCCGTGAACAAATCTCAGAACGCATGGTAAAGAATAATTGCAATAGTTTTGCACCCAGACTCAACAGCATTTTGAATAAGCCTCGCTCAATATTGTCTGCCTTCGCAGTGCGCGCATCTTCACCTGTGACAAAATCCAATAATTTCTCGAATTCTCCGCGCACATCTTGTATAATCTCTTGTGAGTTGAAAGTCATGGAATTTCTCCTGAAGTGGTTTGTCCAAACTCACTTTACCAGAGATATCATCGGCTTTCAACTCAATTTTCAACTCAAATGAAACGCACCCAT
>CAILYI010000264.1 GCA_903838415.1 uncultured Anaerolineae bacterium
CAGGGCGCCACTCATCGGCAGCATGGAGAGCAGGATCACGAGGATAACGGTAATCAATACAGCTTTTTTCATTGTGTTTCTCCTTGGAAAGAATGTGAATGTGGTGCTTTTTTTGTGTGCCCAAGTTGGGCTGACTGCATAAATAATAAAGCGTCCTGGGAAAAAATACACTCCCCTCGGGGTATAAAAAAGGTATAAAAAAAGTATAGTCGTATCCTATACTTTTTTGCGGGAAATCCTATACTTTTTGCAACCGACACCGCCCAACTTTTCATTCGAAACTGTGCATGGCGCATCCAGCCGCCGTATTCGCCTGGAAATCCCCCCACTCCCCAAACAATTTAGCTCACGCTGCCGAGTAGTCATTCTAAATTCAGGAGAAAACAAATGGCTACCATGAACAAGCACGTCAGTAAAATCGCCCGGACCCGCCTCGAAGAAATCCTGCTCGCGGGTCATTTTCCGCAGGTGGAATTCTCCAAAAAGAATGGGTTCACTTCCTACTCCGGGATGGAGTATGTACTGGTCTGGTCTACGTTCACCCTGGTTATTCACAACAAAATGGTTGGCGCTGGCTACCCACAGGGAATTTTCCAGAAAGCTCGTTCGGCCAAATTCATTGTCGAAACAGCTGCGATCATTTCCCAGGTCACCCACGAACAGATTTCCGCACAAACCACCCGCTTCAAGACCTGGGCTGATTAGTGGAAATTATCTGTTACATTCGTCATCTTGACGATATGGAACAGATAAACTACACTTGAAACGTTAAAGCTAATTGCTTTACAGCACCTTAATAATCAGGAACGAAACGGTAGATAAGCAACCTCCGAGCGTGCGCCAAAAGGCCACGAATTGGAAAAGCAGATGATGCCCGAGTAGTTCCGACAACTTCATACCCGTCAAGCCTCTGCCTAACGGCACGCTCAAATGTGGCGGGTCTAAATACGCTCCGACGTTAGTCGGTAAGCTAAAACACTGCTCTGCATCTTTACCGGTACTAGCGAGCAGTAACGCCTTCTCCAAACGTGTCAACCCGACAGTCGAAAGGCCGGAAATGACGACGGAGCGGGAACGGAGCGGCGAAGTTCGCTCTGCCAGGCGTCACCTGCCTGCTCACTCGGTAACATGAGACGAGTTTACAAAGTGGTGAGATGATTGCGGCGATCTGCGTCACCTAGCACCTGGGTAACCAGGAAGTGGTGAGACTGGCTGGCTCCAGCCAAATCTTCCTCCCGAGTACGCCCAGCAAAACATCGCTGGGCGTCAGTCATTATTAGCACCAATCATTTTCGCTACGGTTTCCGACGCCGGAAATAGTCATAATCCAGAGCCAGGGATGCTCCAGAAATGTCATCCCTGGTTCTTCTAAATCATCGTCATTGCTTTGGATAACCCGCGACGGTTCTCCAAGATGAAGCAAGGGTGCCTAACGGCACTCTTATCGTTGAAGTGGCATTATATGCACAAAATTCATCTCAAGGAGAAAGAATGGCAGTAACCGGCAGGCAGAAAGAAGAACTTCAAAAAGTTCTGCGAGAAAATATCAGCAAGAAACGCAAGAAAGTCTTTGCGCGATACGAAGAGAGCATCTCAACCGAACCGACCACTGAGATCCTCGAGGCCGAGAGGTTGTTCGAGAACTACGCGGCGGCCAAAGCCACTGCGGACAAAGCGGACAAGAAGAAAGCCGAAAAGATGGAAGCGTTGACGCGGTACATGAAAAGCAATTTCGGAGAATTCTGCTTCGTTGGTTGTGGAGCGAAAGAAGCCATCGAGAAACAGCGCGCCAGGATCATCGAAACCAGGCTGACCAGCATTCCCGGCTTTACCGATGAACTCAAGAAACTGAGCGAATTGGAGAAAAGCATCAGTCTCTCCATTCTGATGTCGATGAGCGCCCCGGAGTTCAGTAATTCCATGCAGAAGGTAATTGAACTGTCCGATAACCCGATCACCATCCAGCACTATGAGCATTTCCAGAGCTGGTCGGTAGTCTCGCAATAATCAATAGGGTAGGCGCAGGGTGCAGCAAGTCAGCACTGATAATAGCAAACACGAGGTTGAAATAGTACCTCGCCACGATGCTACTCATCAAACGGAATATGAATATCGGTCAAGCGCAAGCATCAGTCCGTATTTCTGTATACCGGCCCGAGTTTGGCGGAACTTAAAACCGCAAAGGCTCTGCTCCATGCGGTAATGAGCCCAGGCGCGTTGACCAGGTGACCAAGACGCGCCACATTATTCCGCTCAATATATTGCCCAATGTTCGACGGGAAAGCCTGTCCCAATTACCAAGTTTTCTCAGACTAATTTTCAAGTTGACATTATTCGCAACTAATAATACAATATTAGTTGCGAATATATTACATTATGGTTGCGAAAGTGGCGAGATATGAGCAATAAAAATGAGAAAACAACAGAAATTCGGACATTTATACTAGCGCAAATCGAAAAACATTCTGCCGACCTAACGGAAATTACGTCAGATAAATTCAAAATTTCCAGGCAAGCTATACGTAAACACATACAGACGTTAGTGAATGACGGCTTGATCACTGCCACTGGCGCAACAAGGGACAGGCAATACAGCCTAAACTTGTTATCAGAATTTAAAGTAGAAATTCCTATCAATTCAAATTTATCGGAAGATGCTATTTGGAGACAGGATATTCGGCCAAAATTGCAAGATGTCCCATCCAATATTATTGGTATATGTCAGTATGGCTTCACGGAGATGGTTAATAATGTTATTGACCATTCTGAAGGTGGAAACCTGTTGATTTATTTGCGCCGTACAGCAGCATATCTTGAAATTCTTATATCCGACGATGGAATAGGTATTTTTAACAAAATTGCAAAAAATCTAGGGTTGGACGATAAGATAAATGTGATTTTAGAATTAGCAAAAGGAAAACTGACAACAGATCCTAAACGGCATACTGGAGAAGGTATATTCTTCACATCGCGCGTATTTGATAATTTCATGATAATTTCTGGGAATTTGATGTTTGTGCATTCGGAAGCAGATAATGATTGGTTGCTGGAAGAGAAAGAAAACCTTCACGAAGGAACTTTGGTCAGATTAAGAATTGATCCGAAATCCAACCGCAACATAAAAGATGTTTTCGATAAATTTGCCGATGGTGATGATTATGGGTTCTCAAAAACGCATATTCCGGTTACTTTGGCAAGATATGGCGATGAGAACTTGGTTTCGCGTTCACAAGCAAAACGCCTACTCACTCGTTTTGAAAGATTTAAAGAGATAGTTCTTGACTTCAGTGGTGTCGAACTCGTAGGACAAGCATTCGCAGATGAGTTATTTCGAGTGTTCAAAATTGATCACCCGTTGGTTAATATTAGTTACGTGAACGCAAATGAACAGGTAACTAATATGATTTTGCGTACAACTTCATCATCGTAAAACCTTGTTGCACAATGTCAAGATTAAAATAGCACAAGAGCAGCTTTGAAAATCACGCCGATGATGTCAGGCTATCGACAATTCGTCGTTATGCTGAAGCAGTTGGCGCTAATCTTCAAATCAGATTAGCCCAACAAGGAGCATAGCAGGGCTAACGCCGGCGCACGCCGGGATTTGTCCAGTAAGAACCTGGATGATATGCGGGGTCTGTGGGTAACGGGTAGCTCTACCGTGATGGCGCCTTCCTTGTAAAATAGAGCTTCTAATTCTTTCCGCTATTGGTGTAAAATCAATACAGAGCGTGTAGCATTTACTGAATGATGGAGTAAAAAGCCATGACACTTGACGAAAAAATTTACCGATACGCCCAAAAACTTCCGTATTCTTTTCAGGAAGAATTGTTCGACTTTGTTCAATACTTATTAGTGAAGGCTGAACGGCAAGAAAAGCAGGACTGGGCTTCTTTATCATTATCATCAGCAATGCGGGATACGGAAGACGAACCTGCTTTATACAATGTCTCTGATATAAGGGTGACTTTTGCATGAAAAAAGCAGGGCAGGTTGTTGTATTTCATTTTCCACAAACTGACCTTGAAGAAGGTAAATTACGCCCTGCCTGGTAATTGGCAGCTCTACCGCGATGCCACCTGTCCTTGAAATCTCTGCATCTTTCCAATCAAAAGCGGGAAACTGTATTGACATAGCATATACAATTCGCTATACTTTACCTTGATGAATGTCAAATACTCACTCCATAATATTATCTTTGAATGGGATAGCCAAAAAGCGGCTACAAACCTTCGCAAACACAGCATAACTTTCGAGTTGGCTTGCGAAGCATTTTTTGACCCATTTATTTGCTATCTCGATGATGAAATGCTAGATGGAGAATTACGAGAAGCCATTATGGGGTTGAACGTAACCTGGCAGTTGTTGTATGTGGTTTACGTCTTGCGTGATGACATTATTCGGATTATTTCCGCCCGATTGATGACAAATTCAGAGAGAGAAATCTATGAAAATCAATAAACTTGCCCAGCGTTTGCAAAAAGATCGCCCGATGACAATGGTTAGTATTCGTATTCCTGACGATGTGATTGATGATTTGAAACGAGTAGCGCCTATGCTCGGTTTTTCGGGCTATCAGGCATTGATAAAAGCATATATCGGCCAGGGATTGCGTTCAGACCTTGAGCGCCTTGAAGGTGGCGTAGAGCTTTCAGCGTTATTGGAAAGTTTGCGCAAGAAAGGCGTAAATGACGAGATTATTTCTTCTGCAATGGCAGAAATTCATAGTTCAGCACATGCCGCTTGAGGATTATGGATGGCTAACGCCGCCGCATGCTGGGATTTGTCCAGTAAGAACCTGGATGATATGCGGGGTCTGTGGGTAACTGGCAGCTCTACCGCGATGGCGTATCTGTACAAAAATGTTATTTCATTACTAAAATTGCACGAATAAGTTTGCATCTTTAAAATCAAGTTCGTTTTTTTCCGATAGACAAGGTTAATACTTATGGCGCATAAAACGATTTTTAATAAAGAAATTGGCATTGTTGAAACAAAATTAGATGGCGTTATCACCTTCAACGAAGTCAGAAATGTTATATCTGAATCAACAGCGCTGGCAAAAGAGTATAAATGCTATTTGTGGCTAACGGATTATTGCGAAGCGACTTCACAGTTATCCACGATGGAAATATACGATCTGCCTAAATTGTTCTTAGAAGCAGCGTCTTTGCTGAACATTAATGTTTTTCAAATTAAACGTGCCATCGTAATTTCAAAAGATAAAGCCAATTATCCCTTTGCACAAAATGTCTCAAAAAATCGCGGGCAAAGTTTAGAATTATTTGATGATATTGAGAAAGCAAGAAACTGGCTCAAAAGTATTAATGTTGCTTAATGGTATTGCTTTTTGCTCCGGTAAATTGCAAACGATGTAAAGTTTGGCGTAATTATCTAAGTGATGAATGTGACTATCTCTGCTCGCGCCAGTACCACAGGTAGAGCCGAAGGTCCCGTATGGGCAGGTGAAAGCCCGGTGCGGTAGTTCCGCATAAGCGCAGCAATCCCTGTGGGACACCGGACAAACGCGGGGTCTGTCGGTAACTGGCAGCCCTACCGCAATGGCGTTCGGCAGCCGTCTTTCCCAAGAAAGGTGATTTCTGTGGCTAATGTTACAAAGCTTTCTAAAGCAAAGAATTTGCGCTGCAAAACTCGATCATTTCGTAAAACTTTGAAATGGGTGAAGTCTCATGCTCATCGTTCTTATCGCCACGCAGCAAAGCAAGCTATCAAAACTGGGCGTGAAATAAACGAAAAACCACGTCTAACTGATTGGGATATTATTTAGAAATTGTAGGTATTGTGTTTTGTACGGCATAGCCGTATAATTATTTCATGGAATTCATCGAAACCACCGCATTTACAAAGTATGTTTATGATTATCTGTCTGATAATGAATATTTAGGCTAGCAGAGCTTTTTGCTTCAATATCCAGAAGCGGGCAAAGTTGTTCCAGGTTCAGGTGGTGTCAGAAAAGTTCGCTGGGCTATGTCAGGAAAAGGTAAAAGTGGTGGCGTCCGAGTAATTTACTACTTCAAGCGACAAGATGACGAAATCTGGCTGTTGACCATTTACAGTAAAAACGAAGTAGAAAATATCCCCGCTCATGTTTTGCGCCAAATTGCAAAGGAAATCGGAAATGTCTAAGCGTGATATTGGTCAGGAAATTCTCGAAGGTATTCAGGACATTAAGGCTCACAAGGCTGGTGAGAAAGTTTTGCGTGTTCGTAATCTAAAAGAGCCAGCGCCGCCACAAATTATCCGCGCTAAGTTGAAGTTATCTCAATCGGCTTTTGCCGGGCTAATGGGTGTAAGTTTACGCACTGTTCAAGATTGGGAACAAGGACGGCGAAAGCCAAGTGGCCCTGCCGCAGCATTATTGCGAATTGCCGAGCAAAAGCCTGAAGTCTTTACACAACTTTCGTAAAAAAGGCGTGCGTGCGTAGGCAAAGCCGCCCAACACCTCTTGCCCCGGACAAGAGCGGGTGTTACCCGCTCTGCCGCTGTAAGCGGGGTCTGCCTGGTAACGGGTAGCTCTACTGCGATGGCGGCTTCGCCACAAGCAATAAGGAATAAATATGCCATATTCAAATGAAATCGCCGGGTTTGTCGGAAAAATTAAACGATATTCAGTTAAGAATCGCCGCCCACTAGCACTTGGCCGAGAAAGCGTTCTTTGGCTTTGCGATGATGAACAAACAAAACAGGAAGTGGTAATAAAAGCATTCCGCAATATAGATATGCCCAAAGAGGCATGGAATAAGTTTTTTCGTGAAGTCAAAGTACTACAGTCTCTAAATCACCCCAATATTTTACAAATTTTAGATTGGGGTTTTGAAGGCACTGATGAAGTTTCCGATCCTTTTTTAGTTTTACCGTATTGTAAAGGCGGAAATCTTCGCAATGTACTTGACGGTAGAGATTTTTTAACCCCTGAAGTTTTTTTTCCACTATTAGAACAAGTAGCCCTTGCAATAGATTTTGCTCACAAACAAGGCATTATTCATAATGATATAAAACCTGAAAATCTGCTTTTTATTGACCCACAAAAAAATCATATATGTCTTTCTGATTTCGGCGTAGCCAAAATTCTTCCATTTAATGAAGCCATGACTACAGAAAGCCGCGGCGGAGCTGGCACTACCGCCTACTTAAGCCCCGAACAATTAACAGAAAATCAGCAATCTCATTTATCGGATATATATTCTCTTTCAGTCGTTGCATACGAAGCACTGACTGGAAAACTGCCTTTTGATACAAATGCGCCTCCGATGCAGCAAATGCTGCAAAAAGTGACTGGAAATATTGCTGACCCAATTAAAATTAATCCTCTGTTGACCAAACCTATAAGGGATGCTCTTTTGGCTGGATTGAGCGTAAGCCCATCGAAAAGACCTAAAACAGCGAGTGAACTTTGCAGTTTTCTTAAAGGTAATGGCAAAATTTCTCCAAATGAAAATCCGAAAAAGAAAAGTTTTTGGTCATCTCTTCCCCCAACGCAAAAAGTTGCTGTCATCACAGGCATCATTGCCGCTATAGCGACTATTATTACGGCAATCGTAAGTATTATTCCTGCTTTACTGAAGTGAGAAACGCCGCCCACCGATTAACAGCAGTGTCAAGAGATCAAGAAAAACCAGGCCTGGCAATCTCTGAAGAGAGAAAAGCGACAGGTTTACTTTATGAGATGTATTGTTAGATAAAACACCCCGACTACTCGGGGTGTTTCTTATTTCCTACGTCGGAAACCAAAGTGCCTAACGGCACTTTTTTATTTGACGACAGCGACCCCGACTTGGGGCCCGGTCAACAAATGGTCTTCCCACAGAAAGGAGAACCCGATGGTGTTTTTGCTTACCGTAATGGATTTCGTACTGAATGTCCTTACCCTTGGTTGGTGGTCTCGCAGCCAGGGCGAAAAGAAAGTTGCCGACCACTGGATCAAGTGACAAAGCTAGGGTGCCTAACGGCACTCTTTGCTTTGACGATAGCAGCCTCGGTTTGGGGCACGGTCACAGATTTGGTAACGGGCGGCTGAAAGGTCGCCTAACTTCGGAGGAAGTATGAGCGTCCAGGTAAGCGATCCAATCAAAGAGGCTATGGCATTGGCCCAGTACATCATTATGAAACACCCGAGAGGCTTCGCTTTGCTGGATGCTGATAGCGGCGGCAAATTGCTACTCTTGGGCACCTACGAAGAATGTCTGAAATATCTCGAGGTGAATGACCCGGCCTATTATCACGGCCTATTGAACAACGACACCGAGTTCTTATGGAAGGGAGAGCAACTTTGAAACTTATCCAGGGAAACATCTGGCTCGCCAAGCCACCGGTGATGATCGTAATCACCACGAACTCTCAGGTCAAGGCGAGTGGAGAATTGGTGATGGGGGCCGGCATCGCGCTGGAGGCGGCCAGGAAGGCGCCCAGGCTACCGGCTGAGTGTGGAAAGGCTGTCCATGAGCACGGTCGTGTCTATGGCTTCTTGCCCATTCGTCATCCACGCACTCCGGGAGTAGCTGGCATTGGCATTTTCCAGACCAAAGAAGATTGGAAAGATAACGCTAATCTCGTTCTGATTGCCAACTCCGCCAAGATGTTGAGCGAGTACGCCAGGTACAACGCTGATATTCCGATCCGGTTGAATTATCCCGGAATAGGATTTGGACGACTCACCAAAGAGCAGGTCGGCCCGATCCTCGAAGAAGCATTTGGAGCGGTAGAGAATGTGAGCGTGTACTATGTCTAGCAGGTTGTCGGACGAATCGGTGTTTTGCGAAGATAAACGGCCATTCGAAGCAAAATTGGCCTGTGATTTTGGAAAAAAGGACGTAAAAGAGCGTTTTGGGGCCTGAATCAGCCCTGGCTCACGAGCAGCAGGCGCG
>CAILYI010000265.1 GCA_903838415.1 uncultured Anaerolineae bacterium
GATATGCCGCAAGGAAACGATGGATATGCCGCAAGGAAACGATGGATATGCCGCAAGGAAACGATGGATATGCCGCAAGGAAACGCTGCCCATGCTGCCGGGCAATTAAAAAAAACCCGCCGCGTGATGTTAGTTCACGCGGCGGGTTGGGTTGGCGGGGGGATCAGCCTCTCAGGTGACTGACGTTAATCAGTGACCGGGTCTTCAGGGTGATCACTGTTCCATTGTGCGAGCAATCCATCTGTGCTCTTGCCCAGCAGGGCGTGGTTCATGACCTTGTCCGCCGTCCAGAGCTTGGGGTTGTTCAACCCTGCCACCGCGCCGCGATCAGCACGCAGGGCCAAATCCACTTCGCCGCCCACCTTCATGTTCGGGCTCAGGCTGACCAACCCGTCGATCTTGACGGTTTCACCGGCTTGCAGGGCTGCGTTGCTTTCCTTGGAGTACAAGCGCAGGATGCTGTAAATTTCTTCCATGTTGTATGTGGTATTTTTACTGATTCGCCCGGCGATCGTTTCATGGTCGACAATTTCTTTATTGACGATTCTGGGTCTTAATTCATTGATGACTGACAGTTTTTTTGCCATAAATTCCTCCGCTACTTTTCGATATGGGTTCTGTCTGTGAGGCTTCCCCGTCCAACAGCGCCAGTATATCACGGATTTTATGGGCTGGCAGGAGTCTCAAACAGGCGTTTTGGGCGCGATTTCACCCGTCAGAGACCCTGAATCCCACCGAAATCCTGACCGGCCGTATGGTTGGGTATGCTATAATTTTTTGGAAAATCCATCCTTCAAAGCGAGGCCCCCATGTCCATGACCGCCCGTGAGCGTGTTTTGACCACCATCAACCACCAGGAACCGGATCGCGTGCCGATCATCATCGGCACCAGCAATACTACCAGCATGAAAATGCGCCCATATCGCGCGCTGACCAACCTGCTGGGGATTGAAGCCCCCGAGCGTTATATCTACGAATGGCCCGAGTTGGGCACCGTCCTGCCCGACGAAGCCGTGCTGCAGCGTCTGCATGGTGACGCGCGCGGGGTGCTCGACTTGTATCCGCAGTGGATTTACGATCGCAACCGCAGCCGCCCGGCGCACAGCCCCTTTTTGGATGACTGGGGCAGTGGTCAGAGTGAGATCGAGCCCGGCGTCTGGTTCCCGGGAGTGCATCCCATGAAGGATGCCAAAACGCTGGAGGAGATCGAAGCCTATCCCTGGCCCGATATGGATGACCCCTCGCGCGTCGCCCACGTCCGCGCGCAGGCCCGTCAGCTGGCTGAGCAGAATCAGTACGCCATCATCGGCACACCCTGGCTGCTGTTCCCGCTCGAGCGCGCCTTCGCCATGCAGGGCATGGATACCTTCCTGATGAATCTGGCGCTCTATCCCGATTTCGCCGAAGCGCTGCTCAAGAAAATTGCCGGGTTGTGCAAAACCCTGATGGGACACTTCCTGGAGGCCGCCGGTGAGAATCTCGATATCATCAAGATCGGCGATGACATTGGTACTCAGAACAGCCTGCTCATGTCGCCCAAGATGTATCGCAAGATTCTCAAGCCGATCCATGCCGATTACATCGCCTACATCAAGCAGCGCACCCAGGCCAAGGTCTTTTTCCACACGGATGGGGATGTATTTGACCTGATCCCGGACTTTATCGAAATCGGAGTGGATATTCTCAACCCGATCCAGACCTCGGCTGGGAAAATGTCGGACCTGCCTGAGTTAAAGCGCCGCTTTGGGCGGGATCTGACCTTCTGCGGGGCGGTCGATACGCATCGTGTGTTGCCCAGCGGCACGCCGCAAGAAGTGCGCGACGAAGTGCGGCGCGTGATCGAGATCATGGCGCCCGGCGGCGGCTATATGCTTGCCTCGGTGCACACCATCATGGACGAAGTGCCGCCGGAGAATATCCTGGCCATGGTGGATGCTGTCGAAGAGTTTGGCAAATATCCCCGCGCCTGACAACCTGTACAACAAAAAAGACATCCCCGCTGAATGGGGATGTCTTTTTTGTTTGGAGTTTACTCTTTCTCGTAAGGCTTGCCGCCCGCGGCAGGCGGCTGTCCGCGCCCGACGACACCGGCCAGGACCACCATCGTGATGATGTAGGGGCCCATCTCGAGGAATTTGTTGGGGATCGGCACTTTCAGGATGGCGAGCTTGGAGGCGAGCGAATCGGCGAAACCGAACAACATGCCCGCGCCGAGCGAGCCGAGCGGGTTCCAGTTGCCGAAGATCATCGCAGCCAGGCCTACAAAGCCGCGCCCGGCGGTCATCACCTCGTCGAAGCGCCCGACCGAGCCGAGCACGAAGTAAGCTCCTGCGAATCCGGCCATCATCCCGCCCAGCACCACCGAAATATAGCGCGTTCGGTTGACGTTGATGCCGAGCGTATCCGCGGCCTTGGGATGTTCGCCCACGGCGCGCGTGCGCAAACCCCACTGGGTATAAAAGAGCGCCACCGTCAGGATGATGACGAAAATGAACATGGCGTAGATGAACAGGTTGTGGCTGAATAAAATCGGCCCGATAAAGGGGATTTTGGACAGGAAGGGCACATCCCAGGTGCCGAAGCGCCCGGAATTGTTGAGGGCTTCGTATTTTTGCAGGAACTTGGCCGACATGAACGAGGTGATGCCGGTGGCGAAAATGTTGATCACCGTCCCGGCAATGATCTGATCGACCTTGTACTTGATCGCCAACACAGCCAGCGCCAGCGCCATCAATCCACCCGCCAGGATGGCGGTGAACAACCCGAACCAGATGTTGACCAGGCTGCCGAACAGGGCGGCGCAAAAAGCGGCGGTCAGCATCATGCCTTCAATGGCGATGTTGAAGACGCCCGAACGTTCACACAGGATGCCCGAGAAAGCTCCCAGCGCCAGCGGTACGGCGCGCACCACGGCCACTTTGAGCAATCCGGCCAGGTTCAGGCTAGAGCCCGAAGCGCCCCAGGCCAGAAAGCCGAAAATGAACAGGGCCGAGACGACTCCCAGGATGGCGTTGGTCTGTCGCCCAAAGCCGCGCGCCAGCTGGTAAGCGCCCAGTAGCGCGCCCGCAAAAGCGAGCGCATTCAGCATCGGCTGGGTCGGGAAAACCCAATCGGGGACGACGACCGGCGAGCCGCCCGGATAGAGCGAAAAAGTCGTTTCCATGTCGGGGGTGACGGTGCGGGAGAAGAAGACCCAAATTCCCAGCGCCAGGGCCAGGAAAATAATGCCCATCACCGTACGGCGTGTCGGCGAGATATATTCATAAGATTTGAGAACGGTTGCATTAATCTGTGTCATGGCTTACTTCCCTTCCGGCTTGGCCGCGACCATGGTCGGTTCGGTGACTTTCGGTTCTTTCAGGTGATACATGGTGCGGATGATGGCCGGAGCCGCGATAAAGGCCAGAATCAGCGCCTGCAGGACGGAAATGATATCGATCGGGATGCCCGCCGTCAGCTGCATTTGGATGGCGCCGTTGCGCAGGAAACCAAATAACAGCGCCGCCAGCACCACGCCGAGCGGGTGACTGTTGCCGAGCAGCGCCAGGGCGATGCTGTCGAAGCCGTAACCGGATGAAAACGCAACCGCCAGGTTGTGATTGACGCCCAAAACTTCATTGGCCCCGGCCATTCCGGCCAGCGCGCCCGAAAGGAACATGGTGATGACGGTGCTGCGGACGATGTTCATCCCGGCATAGCGCGCCGCATTCGGGTTCAAACCGACGGTGCGCAGTTCAAAGCCCCAACTGGTTTTGAACAACAGCCAGTACACCAGGAAAGCCATCAGCAAGGCGATGAAGAAACCGGCGTGGAAACGGTTGGGATCATCGAAAAAACGCGGCAGCCAGGCGCTTTTCTCGATCGGTGCGCTGATTGGGGTGCTTTTGTGCGGGTCGCGCAAAAGGCCATTCAGCAGATATTCGCTCAGGCGAAAGGCAATATAGTTCATCATGATCGTGTTGATGACTTCATGCGCCCCGGTCTTGGCCTTCAACCAGCCGGGGATCATGCCCCAGATGCCACCGGCGATGGCGCCGCCCAATAAAGCCAGCGGTACGTGGATGATGGTTGGCAGGCCCTTTAAGGAGGTCGCCACCCAAACGGTGCCCAGCGCGCCGACGAAGATCTGCCCTTCCGCGCCGATGTTGAACAAGCCGACGCGAAAACCGAGCGCCACGGCCAGACCTGCAAAAATATAGGGCGTGGCCTGCAAGAGCGACTCAAAGAAGGGCGTGAAAGCCTTGTTGATGGCGACCCCATCCCCCGAGCGCAGCGCGTTGAAAATATCCGCCGGAACGCCGACCGAGCCGGTAAACAAGGCCCGATAGGTATCCCAGAAAACCATCAAACCTGCCTTGAGCCCGTCGAAAAAGGAAACGCGAAACGCCGCGTAGACGCCTTCGGTGGTGACTGCCGCAATCAGCCCACCGGCCAGCAGGCCGGTCACGATTGCCAGGATGGTCACTGTCAGCGAATTGCGCCTGAGTTCATCCAGGAATATGGAAAAAGCATCTTTGGGTTGTTGTGTTGCTTCTGTTTTTGTCATATGAATACCCTGATCTTTTCAACAGGCTCAGTGAGCTTCCGGCACAACACCTGCCATCAGTAAGCCGATTTCTTCGCGGGTGGTGGTTTTGGGGTCGACGATGGCGAGAATTTGTCCGCGATACATGACCGCCACCCGGTCCGAAAGCTGCATGATTTCATCCAGCTCGGTCGAGACCAGCAGCACGGCGCAGCCATCATCGCGCTTTTCGATGATGCGCCTGTGAATATATTCGATCGAACCGACATCCAGGCCGCGCGTTGGCTGAGAAGCCACCAGCAGCCGGATGGGGCGGGAGAACTCGCGTGCCACAATCACCTTTTGCTGGTTGCCGCCCGAAAGATGGCTGGTTGCCGTCTGGGTACTGGGCGTGCGAATGTCAAAATTGGAAACCAACTGCTGCGCGTTGGCCAGAATCACGTTGCGCTGCAGGATGATATTGCGGGTGAAGGGCGCCTTGTACCATGTATTCAAAATCAAATTATCTTCGATGGAATAAGTCAGCACCAGCCCGTCTTTTTGACGATCTTCGGGTATGTGGGCGGTGCCTAGCTCGGTGATTTGCTTGGCCGGTGCGTGGGTGATATCCCGTTCCAGCAGGTGGATTTTGCCTTCCACCGGATGAGATAACCCGGTCAGCGCGCGTACCAGTTCCGTCTGACCGTTGCCCTGCACCCCGGCAATTCCCAAGACTTCCCCGGCTTTGACTTCAAAAGAGACATTGGCAACCGCCACCTGATGATGTGTGTCCAGTACCTTCAGGTTTTTCACATCCAGGACAACTTCTTTGGCCTCGGCCGGTTTTTTATCGATATTCAACTCGATTTGCCGTCCCACCATCATCGCCGCCAGCTCAAATTGATTGGTTTCACTCTGTTTGGCGGTGCCGATCACTTTTCCGCCACGGATGACGGTCGTGCGGTCGGCGAATTCCATCACCTCGCGCAGTTTGTGCGTAATCAGGATGATGGATTTGCCCTGTTCGACCAGCTTTTTCATGATGTTGAAGAGTTCATCCACTTCCTGCGGCGTGAGCACCGCCGTCGGTTCATCCAGGATCAGGATATCGGCGTTGCGGAATAAAAGCTTGATAATTTCCACCCGCTGCTGAATGCCGACTGGCAAATCCTTCACGTACGCATCCGGCTCGACCTGCAAGTTATACTGCTGCGAAATCTCCCGGATGCGGGCGGCCGCCTTCTTCCGATCCAAAAAGCCGCCCGGCTTGAGATATTCGTCACCAAGCATGATATTTTCGGTGACGGTAAAGACCGGGATGAGCATAAAATGCTGGTGCACCATCCCGACCCCGGCCTTAATGGCATCGTTGGGGGTGTCGATGGTTAATTTTTGACCCTTAACAAAAATATCCCCTTCATCGGGCTTGTATAACCCGTAGAGGATATTCATTAGTGTGGTTTTTCCAGCGCCATTTTCTCCCAACAGGGCGTGGATTTCACCCTGCATCAAGTCGATGGAGATGTGGTCATTGGCCAGAACACCAGGAAATCTTTTGGTGATGCCTCGCAAGTCGAGAACTGGTTCCATGATTACCTCGGATAAATGAAATTGGGTGTGCAGCGTCTTAACAAAACTGGGAAAGTTTTTTCATTCTACCACAGGGAAAAAAGAAAAAAATCAGATTGTCGCATAAAGCAAACCTGCGAAATAAAAAGATGCAAGGCCGGGTGGCCTTGCATCTTTATTTGATTCAACTTGATTTAATAGACGCCTTCGGGCAGGGTCTTGATCTCACCAGACTGAATTTTGGCTTTCAAAGCTTCGATTTCGGCTTTCAATTCAGCGGGGATGGTTTCACCGAGCTTGGAGCCGTAGGAAACGCCTACGCCACCATTTTCGAGATTGCCGATCCAGTTTTCGCCCTTGAAGGAACCATCAATAACCTGGCCGATGGTTTCGGTGACAAAGACATCCATGTTCTTCATGGCGCTGGAGAGAATGAAACCGGCCTTGTCGGGGTTCGCCAGGGACCAGTCATTGTCAACGCCGATCAGCATACCGGAACCGCGTTCTTCCATCACGGCCAAGGTGCCCAGACCAACGGGGCCAGCCACCGGCATGATGATGTCGGCGCCTTCGTCCATCAACTGTTCGCCCATCTTGCGGCCATCGTCGGTGGATTCAAAGTTGCCAACTTCGAGGCCCTGGCGGGTTTTGACATCCCAACCGAGAACCTTGACATCCGTGCCCTTGACCTGGTTGTAGTAGGCAACACCCAAGGCGAAGCCGTCCATGAACTTGGTGGTGGCGGGGAAGGCGATACCAACATAGGTGCCGACCTTGCCGGTCTTGGTCATGCCAGCGGCCAGGTAGCCATTCAGGAAGGTGGACTGGTCAATCGCGAAGCCGGAGCCACGCAGGTTGGGGAAGGCCAGGTAATCCACGTCGATGATGGCGAACTTCTGATTGGCGTTGGCGGTGGCGGCGGCGGTGGTGGCATCAGCCAGCAGGAAGCCGACGGGGATGATCAGGTCGCATTTTTCGCTGAGGAAGGCGTTGATGTTGACTTCGTAGTCAGCCTGTTGCTGGGATTCGAGATATTTGCCTTCGACGTTGCCATACTTCTTGATGGCATCTTCAACGCCTTTCCAGGCGGTGGAGTTGAAGGATTTGTCATCGATACCGCCGGTGTCAGTCACCTGGCAGATCTTGATCTTGGCAGGTTCGGCGGTGGGCACTGCGGTGGGGGCGGGGGCTTCGGTGGGGGCGGGAGCCACGGTGGGAGCGGGGGCTTCGGTGGGGGCAGCGGGGGCTTCTGTGGCCGGAGCGCCGCAGGCGGTCAGCAGCATGGCTGCTACGATCACCAGTGCAAGGATGGTATAGATCTTCTTCATTTGGGTGTTCTCCTCTTTGATTATATTTGAGCATTGTGATTTTTCATGGGAATGAGAATTTGTTTTGCAGATCTTGCACCTCCATGAAAGCTGGATGACTATACTCAAAAGCATCCAACATCGGCAAGTATAAAGCCCCTTTTAGGTTTATGCAAGTCAATGCTATTTTTGTGTAATTGTTCACAGGGTTTGTTTTACCGCTTAGTTTGCCAAGTTTTTGTAAAAATCAGACTGGCCTTGCCACAAATTCGGCGTACTTGATTTCTGCTCCAGTGTTTTCTATGCCCCTTGGCCTGGATGGTTAATGGGTTTGAACGATCGCACTTTTGTTACAGAGCTTTTAGCCCAAACAATTGCGCCCTCAGCAAGTTCTCAACTGAGGGCGCAATTAAAATTCGTGTTTTCTCGTATTACGAAATGGCAGCTTGCTGTGCTTCCCCACGTTTGACGCCGAGCATCAACCACAGCGCGATAAACATGAAGACGGGCGAGACCAGCATGATGGTATTGTAATTGTTACCGGTAAACTCGATCAGGAACCCATTGATGTTGGGACCGGCGATGGCGGAGAGTGTCGAGAAGAGATAATACAGGCCGGTGAAGGTGCCTGCTCGCGCGGTGGAGGTCATATCCACCACCATGGGCAGCGAGTTGATGTTAATCAGCGACCAGGCGGCTCCGGCTGCCATCAGGAACAGGCTGATGACCGGTATCGTTCCCAGCACCGGCGCTTTGCCGATTACGGTGGTCAGCGTGGCGGGCGGCGTAAAGTAAATACCCGCCAACAGCGCGCCCATGATCACGATTCCGATTGAGATGGTTACGCGGCGTCCGATGCGCGCGCCAATTACGCCTGCCAGCAGCGCAAACAGCACAAAGAACAGCGAGAGATGCCCGAGCAAGCGCGACCCGTCGGATGGATCTATCCCGAGTTGGTTTTTGGCGTACAGGGTGAAGAAGGCTTCGATGGCGGTATAGCCCAGGAACCAGAAGAAAATGGCAAACAGCAGGCGCAGAGCGCTCTTGTCATTATCTGCGATCACTTCCTTCAGGCTTTCAAGCATGCCGGGTTGTTTTTTAGTCCCGTCAAAATCCTGCGGCTCTTTGATGAAGATGAAGACCAGCACCGCTGCCACGATTACCAGCGCCGAACCCATCCAGAAGGGGAAGGCCGGATTCATTTTGTAGAGGATACTGCCGCCCAGGAAGGAAATAATCGCGCCGATGCCACCCATGAAATTGATGATGCCATTGGCCTGGGAGCGTTTGTCTGACGGAGTGATATCCGGCATCAGCGCAACGACCGGGGTACGCCACATGGCCATGCTTATCAACAGGGTGCTGGTGAAGGCTACGAACAGCGGCAGGACAGCTGCAACCGGGATGAAGCCAAAAGCCAGCGCCCCCAGCGGCGCACCGATCAGGATGAAAGGCATGCGCCGTCCGATTGGCGTTCGCAGCCGGTCAGACCAGGCTCCTACGGGCGGTTGGATGAATAAGGCGGCGATATTATCCAGCGTCATGAAGAACCCGATAAAAAACGGGGAAAGGTGGAATTTATCCGCCAGAAAAATGGGCACGAACGCGTTATATACGCCCCAGATGACACTGACGCCAAAAAAACCAAAGCCGAGAAGAAAAATCTTGCCATAATTGAATTTCATGGTGCGCTCCTGGAATGGGTTGAGTCGTGCATGGAAGAATGGGAAGCGGCGAGTCCGTCTCGCTACTTCCCATTCTTGATTTCTGATAGGAATTTCAAATCTGGCTTGGTGAGTTCGATGTTTGAGAGCATTTCGGGGCGGCGCTTTAATGTGCGCAGCAGGGCTTGTTCCCGGCGCCATTTGGCGATTTTGCCGTGGTCGCCGGAGAGCAGGGTTTCCGGCACGCCCCAGCCGCGGAATTCGGGCGGGCGGGTGTAGTGCGGATATTCGAGCAGACCTGAAGCGTGCGAGTCGTCTTCCGCGCCGGTTGGGTCGCCTAAAACGCCGGGCAGCAGACGTGAAATGGCGTCGATCAGGATCAGGGCGGGCAGTTCACCGCCGGTCAGCACGTAATCGCCAATGGAAATTTCGTCCGTGACGAGATGTTCCCGGATGCGTTCGTCGATGCCTTCGTAGCGTCCGCATAGCAGGGCAATTTGGGGCTGATTGGCCAATTCAAATGCAATCTTTTGATTAAAAACCCGCCCCTGTGGCGTCATCAGGATGACCGGGCAGGTTGGGGATGTGCCCAGCACGCTTTCAATGGCTTCAAAAACGGGTTCCGGCTTCATCACCATGCCTCCGCCTCCGCCATAGGGAGTATCGTCGGTGGTGTGGTGCTTGTCGTGAGTGTAAGCGCGGATGTCGTGCACGCAAAACTCCAGCAGCCCGCGCTCGGAAGCTTTTTGCAGGATGCTGGCTTGTAGATACGGAGAAAAGGTCTCGGGAAGCAGGGTAAAAACGTCAAAACGCATAACTTCATTCTAGTCGAAAAATCAATCGCATGGCAAGGTTCAATTGTCGATTCTGCGGATTTGGGTATAAGTGTGCCTGTTTCGGATTATTATTGGTCACTCCAGCGCATCGGCATTTCTTAACAAATTCTTACCTTTGGCTTGACGCTCATTAATTGAAGATGGTAAGATGAGAATATATGTATCTACGTGGAAGTAAGTGGAGTATGAATAAACGGCGCAAGCCGTTCAATTATTTCAAAATCATCAGTCTGGTGGCGCTGATTGGTTTTGTCATGTATTTTGGGGTTGTGATTGGTCCTCAGGTGCAAAGCTCAATGGGCCCCACGCCAACTGCCACGCGTGACCCCGAATCTTACGTCACCGAAGCCGACCAATTATTTGAACAGGGCAAACTTCCGCAGGCCATCCAGGCATATGAACAGGCTATTGGCGCCAGACCGAATGACGCTTCCATCTATATTTCAATGGCGCGCATCCAGGTCTGGACAGGAAAAGCCAAAGACGCGCAGCTCAATGCGGAAAACGCCCTTTTGCTTAATCCCAATAACTCGATGGCGCATGCCGTCCGTGGTTGGGCGTTGGAGGCTCAAAAGGATTTCCTGGCTTCTGAAATATCCATCAAGCGCGCCTTGGAACTTGACCCGAACAACGCGCTTGCGCATGCCTATTACTCCGAATTGCTGGCCGATGAATATTTGAACGGTACCGGCCCGTTCGATTCGATTGACAAGGCCGCCGAAGAATCCCGCGTGGCGCTCACATTGGCTCCCGGAATGATGGAAACGCATCGCGCGCGCGGTTACGTGCTCGAAGTCACCGGTAACTATGAAGAAGCCATTCGCGAATATGAAGCTGCCGTCAATATCAACAAAAATATTGCTGATTTGCACGTTTCCCTTGGGCGTAACTACCGCGCGCTGGGAGTCTACGATAAAGCCGTCACCGCGCTGACAACTGCCAACGCGCTCAATTCAGCCGACCCGACGCCTTTGTTGCTGATCTCGCGCGTTTATTACACGGTTGGTGAATACACCAAGGCTGAACAATACGCCCAGCAAGCGGTAAAAATATCCCCGGCGGATACGGCTTTGCGCGGCAACCTGGGCGTTATGTATTACCGCAATTTGAAATGGCCCGAATCGGTCGATGAACTCTCCTTTGTCGTCAATGGCGGCAAAGATAAGGATGGAGTGGAAATCAAGCCGCTCGAACTGGTTGCCAATGCGCCGCGCATCGCCGAATACTATTTCACCTACGGACTCGCGCTGGTGCGTTTAAATCGCTGTGGCGAGGCCCTGCCCCTTTTTCAAAAACTGCTGGCAACCTCATCGAACGACGAAACTACCGTCTACAACGCCAATGAAGGCATTCGTCTGTGCAGCGTCGCTGCCGGAGAAACTCCTTCGCCCGATTCTGGAACTCCCACCGAGCCTTCTTCCGGATCAACGGCGGAAGCTCCTGTTGAAACACCCACACCCTAACCATCATGAATGTTTCTCCACGCGGCCCGATTTTTAATCGGCGCCCAGAAAATAATATCTATCGCGTATTTTTATACGTCATCCTGATTATCGGTGGGCTATGGATAATCTATGGTGTTTTTCGAGGGGATATTGAACCTGTTGGGAAAGCTATCCCAACGCCCACCCGCGCGGCAGTTTCCTACACGGATGAAGGCGATGCCCACTTCACCGCCGGAAAACTGGATGCGGCCATCACGGCTTATGGCAGCGCTCTCAAAGTCGATCCGAACAACGCCTCTGTGTGGGCCAAGCTGGCGCAAATCCAGACTTATTCCTCGTCCCTGATCACCACTGACGAAGGTCGCCGCAAAGCTTTGACCGATGCCCTGGACTCCATCAATCAGGCCAAAGCCCTCGCTCCGGATGATAGCACCGTCGCCGCCACCCGCGCTTTTGTGCTGGACTGGAACGCATCCGTGGATGTTTCCGACGACCAGGCCGCGGCGCTTTTGGCCGAAGCTGAACAGGAAGCTGTTCGTGCGCTGACGCTGGATAACACCAACACGCTGGCGCTGGCTTATTATGCTGAAATCCTGATCGACCAGCAGAAAATTACGCAGGCCGAACAGTACATGCTGCAAGCGCTCGATCGCGGCCAGAATTTGGTCGACGTTCATCGCGTTTATGCCTATCTGCTCGAAAACGAAGGTCTTTACAGCCAGGCCATCGAGGAATATGACAAGGCGATTACCATTGCGCCGAATCTCACCTTCCTTTACTTGCGCGCCGGGGCCAATTATCGCCAACTGGCTTTTACCAGCCCCATCGAAGAACAACGCGTCGCGCTTTATGACAGTTCATTGGCATACTTTGACCGGGCAGCCAAGATCAATGCCCAGCTTGATGTCAAAGACCCGATTCCCTATCTTTCCATTGCCAAAACCTACTCACAGTTGGGTGAATACTACGCTGCCGGGCGTAACGTCCAAAAGGCGCTCGAATTCGACCCATCCAACCCGGATGTTTACGGCCAGCTCGGGATTGTTTTTGCCCACTCGCGCAACTTTGAAGGTGCCATTCCCGCTTTGAAATGCGCCATTCGCGGCTGTACCGCGGCGGAAAGCTGCGATGCGCGCGGCGGCTGCGGCCCCACCGAAACCGGCGTGGAAGTAAAAGGGATGCCGCTTTCAGCCGGTACCGTTGTCTACTACTATTCCTACGTCTCCAACCTGGCAGCGCTCAGCCGCCCCAAAAGCAACCAATGCCCCGAAGCTTTGCAGATCATTGCAGAAATCCGCGCCACGGATTTGGGGAAGGACCCCGTTGTCAGCCAGATTTTGCAAGAAAATGAAAACATCTGCGCGTTGGTCGGAAGCGGGATCATTGTTTCCGCGCTGACGCCGACTCCCGCGCCGACCTCCTCCACCCGTGTACCGGCGACACCGTCAGCGACGCCGTATCTCAGCCCCACGCCTTAGCTCGTTAAAAGGCAAAAACCTTCCGCTTTCAGCCTCGGTGACAGCCGGGCACAACACATCGTAACGGGGATAAAGCGACGGGTAAGTGGGCGGGCAGGGGCGAATATCAGAGATGCGTAAGAATCCATCCAGTGGACTTGACTCTCATACCTGACACAGGTATCATATCGTTAGCACTCTATCTTATCGAGTGCTAAATATTTGCCACTTTGTATCCAATTCCAAAAAATGGAGGCGTTTATGACAATTTCAGTGAAACCCCTCGGCAACCGTGTGGTTGTTGAGCCAATCGAACAAGAAGACGTGACTGCTCTGGGCATCGTTTTGCCCGATACTGCCAAAGAAAAACCCCAACAGGGCATGATCCTGGCGGCTGGCCCCGGCGAGCGCGATGATAACGGCAAGCGCATCGAAATGGATGTGAAAGTTGGCGATAAAGTTTTATTCGCCAAGTATGCCGGTACCGAACTGAAGCTGGATGGCAAGAAACTGCTCATTCTGCGCGAAACCGACCTGCTCGGGATCGTTGATAGCAAGTAATTCTTACGGAGGAATATTAAAATGGCTGCTAAACAACTTGTATTTACTGAAGAAGCCCGCCGTAAGCTGAAGAACGGCATGGATGTTGTCGCCAACGCTGTTGGCACCACGCTCGGCCCGAAGGGCCGCAATGTGGCGATTGACCGCAAATTCGGCTCCCCGACCATTACGCACGACGGCGTTTCAGTTGCGAAAGAAATTGAACTGGAAGATCCGTTCGAAAACATGGGCGCTCAGCTTCTGAAGGAAGCTGCCCAGAAGACCAATGACATCGCCGGTGATGGCACCACCACCAGCACCGTTCTGGCTCACGCCATTGTCACCGAAGGCCTCAAGGCCCTGGCCGCTGGCTACAATGCCATGCTGCTCAAACGTGGCATCGAAAAAGCCGCCGACGAAATCGTTGCCGAACTGCGCAAGAGCGCCGTCAGCATCGATACCAAGGAAGAAATTGCTTCCGTGGCGACCAACTCCGCCGCTGATGTGGAAATCGGCAATCTGATTGCGGATGTGATGGACAAAGTCGGTAAAGATGGCGTCATCACCGTGGAAGAATCCAAATCCATGCTGTTCGAAACCGAATACGTGGAAGGTATGCAGTTTGATCGCGGCTATATTTCGGCCTATTTCATCACTGATACCGAGCACATGGAATCCGTCATTTCTGACGCCTACATCCTGATCAACGAAAAGAAGATCTCCGCTGCCCAGGATATCGTTCCCATCCTCGAGAAACTGGTCCAGATCGGCAAACGCGAACTGGTCATCATCGCCGAAGACATCGACGGCGAAGCGCTTGCCACCCTGGTTCTGAACAAACTGCGCGGTATGCTCAACGTGTTGGCTGTCAAAGCCCCCGGTTTTGGCGATCGCCGCAAGGCCATGCTCCAGGACATCGCTGTTTTGACCGGCGGTACCGTCATCTCTGAAGAGACCGGCCGCAAGCTCGAAACCGCCACCCTGGCTGACCTGGGTCGCGCCGAGAAGGTTTCCTCCGATAAGGACAACACCACCATCATCGGTGGCAAGGGCGATGGAGCTGCCATCAAGGGCCGCATCGACCAGATCCGCATCGAAATTGACAAGAGCACCAGCGATTACGACAAGGAAAAGCTCCAGGAACGCCTGGCCAAGCTCTCCGGTGGCGTTGCCATCATCCGCGTTGGCGCTGCGACTGAGACCGAACTCAAGGAAAAGAAACATCGCGTTGAAGATGCCCTCTCCGCTGCCCGCGCGGCTGTTGAAGAAGGTATCGTAGCCGGTGGCGAAATCTCCCTGATTAACGCCGCCAGCGTGCTCGATGGCCTCAAGCTTGGCAATGAAGATGCCCAAATCGGCGTCAACATCGTCCGCAAGGCGCTCGAAGCCCCCATCCGCAAACTGGCTTCCAACGCCGGCCAGGATGGCTCCGTCATCATCGACGGCGTCCGCCGCGAAGCTGCTGCCAAGAAAAACAAGAACATTGGCTACAACGTTCTGACTGGCGAATACACCGACATGATCAAAGCTGGCGTCATTGACCCGGTCAAGGTTGTGCGCGGCGCGCTCGAGAACGCTGCCTCCATTGCGGCCATGATGCTGACCACTGACGTGCTCATCACCGATGTCCCCGCGAAAGATAACGCCCCGTCCATGCCTCAGGGCGGCGGGATGGATTACTAAATCCTGACCCAGCTGTAAGGGCTAAGAAAGCAGGGGCGACTCAACGAGTCGCCCCTGCTCATTTTCCCCGATTTTATTTAACCTTGACACAACCCCCGTTTTGACGATAATTGAATCCAACAGGCGAGCCTTTTCAAAAGCATTGACAGAGGAAAGTAATTTGGCGGAAGCTGCCAGAGATGCGCAAAATTAGCTGAAATTTGCGCTCAACGGAAACCAGATGAAGTTCCCTCTCGAGCTGTTCAGGTGAACGTAGGAGCGTAGCATTTGCGCTCAAAACAGTAGTCTGAACCGCACTCCCAGCGTTACGGGGAAAGCTGATGATGGTCAGCAAAAAGTGAGCCAGAAATGGCTAATTTGGGTGGTACCGCGGGACTGCGTAAGCGTCTCCCGTCCCAGTTTGGGCGGGAGTTTTTGTTTTTTTGCACAAGCAGGGATGTTATCTCATCCCTACAGAAACGAACGGAGGGTACGAATGCTCGATAAATTGAACGAAATCGAAAAGGCGGCGCTCGAATCGCTGTCCGCGGTTAACGATGAAGCCGCGTTGGAAGCCTGGCGTGTTGCCAATATTGGACGTTCTTCCGCGGTGATGAATGTCTTTAGTCAGATGGGCGGACTCTCCAAGGAAGAACGCCCGCTGGTAGGACAGCGCGCCAATCAGGTCAAGCTGGCGATTGAGAATGCTTTTGCGGAACGCGCCGAATTGGTCAAGTCGGCCGCACTGGCGCGCTCATTGGAGCAGGACCAGCTTGATATCACCCTGCCCGGACGCCCGGTCCGGCGCGGTGGGCTGCATCCGGCCACGATGACGCTGCGCCGCATCCTTGACATTCTGGCTGAGATGGGTTTTCAGGTTTACACCTCGCGCGATGTCGAAACTGACGAGATGAATTTCCAGGCGCTGAACTTCCCGCCGCATCATCCGGCGCGTGAAATGCAGGATTCGTTCTATATCGAAACGGAAGGGCGCGAGGAGAATCCGCTGCTTTTACGCACGCACACCTCGCCCGGTCAGGTTCGTGCCATGCGCGAATTTTCAGCCGCCAACCCGGAGAATCCGCCATCCATCCGCATTGCGCTGCCGGGGATGTGTTACCGCTACGAGCAGATTACCGCCCGTTCGGAAGTGCAGTTTTATCAGGTGGAAGGTCTGGCGGTGGGCGAAAACATCACCTACGGCGATCTGAAAGGCATGCTGGCCGATTTTGCCCGGCGCATGTTTGGCCCGCAGGCCAAAATTCGCTTCCGCGCTTCGTATTTTCCCTTTACGGAACCATCCGCTGAGGTGGATGTGGAGTGTTTTGTGTGCGGCGGCAAGGGCTGCGCAGTTTGTAAGAACTCCGGCTGGTTGGAAATCCTGGGCTGTGGCATGGTGCACCCGACCGTGCTGCAAAACGGCGGCTACGATCCGCGCCGCTATACCGGTTTTGCCTTCGGCATGGGGCCACAACGTCAAACCATGTTGCTCCATCGCATGAACGACATCCGCTATTTCTGGGGAAACGATGTTCGTTTCCTCGAGCAATTCTAGAAGGAGGCCGGAATGAAAGTACCCGTTTCCTGGCTGAAAGATTACGTTGAAATCAACCTCCCGGTTGAAGAACTTGCCCGCTTGCTGACAGTTTCTGGCCTCGAAGTGGAAGAAATCCACTACGTGGGTTGGGAGATGCCCAAAGAGAATAAGTACGGCTTCAAAATTAACGGGATTTCCTGGGCCAAGGGCAAAATTGTCGTGGCCGAAATCCGCGAGGTTTCACAGCACCCGAATGCCGACCGGTTGACGCTGTGCGCGCTGTTCGATGGAGAGCAGGAACAAATCGTGCTGACCGGCGCGCCCAACCTGTATCCCTACAAGGGACTGGGCAAACTCGTAAAGCCGATTAAAGTGGCTTACGCCAAGGAAGGCTCCGTCATCTATGACGGACATGCCGACGGGTTGGTTCTGACCACGCTTAAACGCGCCAAAATTCGCGGCGTAGAATCATATTCCATGGTGTGCTCGGAAAAGGAACTGGGAATTTCCGAGGAGCATGAAGGCGTGATCTTCCTGGATGACGATGCTCCTGTCGGCGCGGCGCTGGCTGATTATCTCGGTGACGCGGTCCTGGAAGTGAGCATCCTGCCCAATAACGCGCGTAATGCCAATATTTTGGGAATTGCGCGCGAGGTGGCGGCTCTCACCAATCAGCCACTGAAAAAGCCCGTTTACGAGTTGAAAACTGCGGGTGAGTCGATTGAGGGCAAGGTTCGGGTCGAGATTAACGCCCCGGAGCTGAATCCACGCTTCACGCTGGCGCTGATTCGCAATGTCGAAATGAAAGCCAGCCCCTATTGGGTGCAGCGCCGTCTGCGCCTGGCGGGGATGCGCCCGATCAGCAACATCGTCGATGCGACCAACTACACCATGCTTGAAATCGGCCAGCCGCTGCACGCTTTTGATTACCAGGTGCTGACGCGCCGCGCCGGTTCGAAAGCGGTCACGATCAACACGCGCGCTGCCAGGCCGGGCGAAAAACTGTTCACACTGGATGGCGCTGAGCGCCAGTTGACGCCCATGAACGTGCTGGTCTGTGACGAGGCCGGTGCGCTTTCGATGGCGGGCGTGATGGGCGGCCAGGAAAGTGAAATTTCGGGCACAACTACCGATATTTTGCTCGAAGCGGCGGCCTGGAACTTTATCAATATTCGCAAAACGGCCAATGCTCACAATTTGCACTCCGAGGCGGCCTATCGTTTTTCGCGCGGCGTCCACCCGGCGGTGACGGTTGATGGCTTGAAGCGCTGCCTGTATTGGATGGCGCAGTGGAGCGGCGGCAGCGTGGCTCCCGGTATGGTGGATAATTATCCGCTGCCGCCGGTCGACCCGACGGTGGAAATTACTGAAAATGACGTCAAACGCCTGCTGGGCGTTAAAATCCCGGCCCAGGAAATTGCCGCGATGCTCGAACGGCTGGAGTTCAAATGCAGCCTGAATGGCGAAACCATCCGCGTCGAGACGCCGCCTTTCCGCATGGATATTGGCGAAGGTGTGGTCGGCATGGCCGACATCCTGGAAGAAGTCGCGCGCCTGTACGGTTTCGATCGCATCCCTGAAACGCGCATGGCCGACCCGCTCCCGCCGCAGCGCGGAAACCCGTCGCTGGAGCACGAGGATCGCGTGCGCGATATTATGGTTGGGCTGGGCCTGCAGGAAATCATCACGCACCGTATGAGCGCCCCGGAAATCGAAAACCGCCTGCTGCCAGCTTCTGGCACAGGTATCGACGGCGCGCCTATCGCGCCTATTGAATATGTCAAGCTGGCGAACCCGATTGCGCCCGAAAAACGCGTCATGCGTCGCAGCGTGCTGGCCTCCGTGCTGAACGTGGTCGAGCGCAATACCCGCCTGTCTGATTCGCTCGCCATGTTCGAAATCGGCCCGGTTTTTGTCCCGCAAGGTTCCGACCTGCCGCTTGAGCCGCGCCGCCTGTCCATTGCGCTGTCAGGCCGCCGCTATGAACAGGCCTGGGATACCAAGCTGGGCGTCAAGCTGGATTTCTTTGACCTAAAGGGTGTGATCGAAGCCTTGATGTTGGCCCTGCACTTGAACGTGACCTACGCCCCGGCTGAACACCCCTCCTTCCACCCCGGAAAGTGCGCCGCCATTTTGATGGGCACAACCGCCCTCGGCGTTTTCGGCGAACTGCATCCGTTGGTACAGGAAAACTACGATTTCAGCGCCCCGGTTGTAGCCGCCGATTTTGACCTGGAAGCCGTGCTGGATGCGGCCAACACCGCCTTCGACCTGAAATCCGTCAGCGATTTCCCGCCTATTCTGGAAGATATCGCCGTAATCGTCGACGAAGCTCTGCCCGCTGACCGCGCCGAAGCCCTCATCCGTCAGACCGGCGGCAAAATGCTGGCTTCCGTGCGTTTGTTTGACGTCTTCCGCTCCGAGCAGATTGGCGCGGGCAAAAAGTCGCTGGCTTACGCCCTCAGTTATCAATCCACCGACAGCACCCTGACCGACAAGGATGCGGCCCAAATCCGCAGCCGAATCATCAAGCGGCTGGAACAGGAACTCGGCGCGAAATTGCGCTCATAAACTCCGCAGGAGGCGCAGCTTTTTTGCGCCTCCTGTATTTTTGTTGTATACTGGTAATTGTTATTCCTAAAAATAATCAAAGGAGACTCTATGGATAAGAAAACTGGTGGCATCGTTGCGTTTGTGGCAACCATCCTGTGCTGTGGTCTGCCCGGTTGTTTTAGCCTTTGTATGGGTTTAATGTTTACCCTGGTTGGAGCAGTTCCCGGTTCCAATATTGATATCGCTGGCAGCAGTGACCCGAAACAAGCCATCGGCCTGGGCATTGGCCTGATGTGCGTTTCAATCATTTTTATCGTTGTTCCGATTGTTACCGGTTTCTTTGCCTTCCGCAAAAGTCCGGCGGCTGTCACCGTTGCTGTTGAACCGGATATTCACGAACCGCTTCCGCCGGCTTCTTAATAGTACAAATATCGGACCCAAATCTGAGGCTTGCGCATCCGCAGGCCTCAGATTTTTAATAAATAACCCATTTTGCGAAATTGATTTCAAATTGAAATGTTCCTGTTCTGTTTTTCGCTTGTAGACCCATTCCGGCTGTGATAAACTTTTATCAGTATGCAAACATCTCTACTCGTCATCACTCCGCAGGCCAGTTTTGGCAACCACATCCGCAAGGGATTGGATTCATCGCGGTTTGATGTGTTCGCGACGGCGGACTTCTCTGACGCCATCCATTTCGTTCGTAGGACCAACTGTCCCACCGCCATTCTGGATGCGGAATTGGAAGATGTCGAGTTATCTGTAATGGATATCGGATTTGCTTTGCGGCAGATCAGGACCGATATTCAGTTTGTCCTGATCTCTCGTCCCGGGCAGGCTGTTGGTGAAGTTGCATCACTTTCCCCCGCCGCGACGCTTTCCAAGCCAATTTCCCTGGCTGATTTGGGAAAACTCCTTGATAGACTGGCTTTGCCCGTCATCAAGACCAAACCTGTGGACCCCCCTATGCCTGAATCTGTACTTTCCGAGCGTACTCTTACTGAAACGTCACAGCCGAACTGGCTCAAGGATGTGAGTAAAGCCGCGCAACACCTTACACGGCTGACGTTGGAATCATCGGCTCAGGCCGCGCTGATTACGCAACAAAATGAATTATGGGCATATGCTGGTCAACTTTCCCGTGAAGCCGCCCAGGAACTGACGGAATCCGTTCAGCGCTACTGGGATAATGAAGACGAAAGCGATTTGCTGCGCTTCGTGCGTCTACAATCTACCGCAGCCCAGCACATGCTTTATGCGCGCAAACTCTCCATTAAAATGATGTTGGTGCTGGTTTTTGACGCGGAAACACCCTTTAGCACCATCCGCGCTCAGGCTGGCAGGCTCGTCAAGAACCTGTCCGAGAATCCCGCCGACGAAATGGGAATTCCCTCTTCGTCTGTTAATCTGGTGCCGGTTAAATCAAACAATTTTGAAGCCCCCGAAAGCAATGAAGATGAAGGCGACTTTCCGCCCATCTCGGAACTGCTGGGAGATGTACCTTCACCCAATCCGCCGAGACAGCAAACCAACCTATCGTGGGATCAGCCTTCTTCACAATCAGCCCGGCAGCAGACGACCGTGGATGAGCCGCAAACAACTACTCCGGCCCCTGTCTTGTTACCGGATTCCAGGCCTCAGGCTCTGCCGCAATTCAGTTTTGAAAGCTCTCCGCCTGTTGTTCAGCGCGCGGCCCCGATTAAGCGCCCAATCCCGGCCATGGATGAGACATTCGCCATCCATTTACCGACTGAAACCAAACCGCCGGTTGAGACGCGCGTGGCGCAACCCCTGGACGAGTTGACTTTCACTCGCAAACAGGAGTCTTACCAGGTTTCGGAACCTTTCGCTGAGACGCGCCCACAAACCCTGACAGAATCGGCCACTGAAGCGCCTTCTCATCGCATCCTGCTGGAACCGGCTTCCCCGGCCCTGTCGAATCTGACATACGCCTGCATGCTGATTCCGCGCTTCAACCATCATAAACTTGTCGGTGATTCTGCCGAGCGCTTGAGTGAATGGGTACCGCAGATTTGCGTGGCTTTTGGCTGGCGACTGGAACAGATCATGGTGCGACCGGAATACCTGGAATGGGTAATCCGCGTGCCGCCATCCACTGCGCCCGGTTATGTGATGCGCGTTATTCGCAAGCACACCTCCGACCGCATTTTTGGCGAAATTCCGCGCTTCAAAACGGATAACCCTTCAGGTGATTTTTGGGCGCCGGGTTACCTCATTACGGGCAGATCCCAGGCGATTCCGCAAGAGGAGGTGCGCAAGTTTATCCGGGATACTCGCATCCGGCAGGGACTGATCCACGATTAATTCAAGTACGCAAGCCGAACTTTATCTTTTCCTCTTTCGTCTTTCATGCCATACCGGCAAAAGATGAAAGAGGAAAGTTTTTTACTCACCAGTTTCTTTTCGATACCCCACGTGATCGCAAAATTAAAGCGGAAAATCGCAATTTGTGACCGGGGGCATTCTATGGTAAATTTATAGTATGCCTTCCAAACTTTACCTTATTGATGGACATGCCCTGGCGTATCGCACGTTTTTTGCGTTGACCAGCGGCGCGGCGGGCGCGCGTTGGCAAACATCCAGCGGCGAACCGACTGCCGGAATCTATGGCTTTGCCACCGTGCTGATGCGCCTGCTCGAAAGCGATCGCCCCGATTACATCGCCGTCGCTTTCGACACCGGAAAAACCTTCCGCGACGAGCTTTTCCCCGAATACAAGGCCACGCGCGCCAAAATGCCCGACGATTTGCGCCCGCAAATTGAGCGCATCCGTCAGATGGTGGATGCTTTTAATATCCCGCGCCTGGAAATGGAAGGTTTCGAGGCGGATGATGTGCTCGGCTCGATCGCCAAACAGGCCGCCGCGCAGGGACTTGGCGTCAAAATTATCACTGGCGATCGCGACCTGCTGCAGTTGGTCGGCGATCATATCATTGTCAATCTACCCGAAGGCGGCAAACTGGCGGACGCCAGGGACTTTATCACCGATGACGATGTCAGATCCAAGTTTGGGGTTCCGGCGCGGCTGGTGGTGGATTACAAGGCGCTGGTTGGCGATGCGTCTGACAATATCCCGGGTGTGAAGGGCGTGGGCGAAAAAACGGCCCAGACGCTTTTTGAAACCTACACTTCGCTGGATGATATTTACACTCACCTTGACCAGATTTCGCCAAAAGTGCGTGAAAAACTGGAATTAAACCGCGAGATGGCTTACCTGAGCCGCGACCTGGCGCAAATTCGCGTGGATTTGCCCATTAAATTGGATTTGGAACACGCCAAAGCTGACCAGTTTGACGTCGCCACGGTGGAGAAATTTTTCCGTGAAATGGAATTTCGCACCCTGGTCCCGAAAGTTGCCACGCTGCTGGGCGGCGGGTCGGCCGCGACGGCGACTCCGGCCTCTGCCAAAAACGGACAGCTTTCACTGTTTGGCGAGACGTCCGCGCCTGCGCGGGTGGTTCAGGTGACTGCGCCAGTCTCTGGCCCGCAGACGGAAATTGTAGATACAACGGAAAAGCTCAACAGCCTGGTGGAAAAACTCAAAGCCGCCGAGATCATCTCTTTTGATACGGAAACCACGTCAGTGGATGAGATGCAGGCCGAGCTGGTTGGGATTTCTCTCGCCACGCAGGCCGGTTTCGGGTGGTATATTCCGGTGGGACATCTTGAGGCGCGGAATCTGCCGCTCGACCAGGTTTTGGCCGCTTTGACGGAATCCCTCACCAATCCTGCCATCCCCAAAATTGGTCACAATGTAAAGTATGACTACCTGGTGCTGGCGCGGCGCGGATTGCGCGTTGCGCCGCTGTCATTTGATACCATGATCGCCGAGTGGGTGATTGACCCGAATTCGCACAATCTGGGCCTGAAAAACCTGGCGCTGGTCCGTCTGGGCGAAGAAATGACGCATATTGAAGAGTTGATTGGCAAAGGCAAGCACCAGCTTTCGATGGCGCAGGTGCCGGTGGAAGCTGCCGCGCCGTATGCCGCCGCCGATGCGGAAACCTGCCTGCGCCTGATGCCGCAGCAGCAGGCCGAAATCAAACGCGACGGGTTGGATAAGTTGCTGTACGAGATGGAAATGCCGCTGGTGAGCGTGCTGGCTGAGATGGAGCAGGTTGGTGTGCTGCTTGACCTGGATTTTTTCCACGCTTTTTCGAAGGAATTGACCAGCGGGCTGGCCACGCTCGAAACGCAGATTTTTGAGCAGGTGGGGAAACCGTTCAACATCAACTCCACCCAGCAGCTTTCGGATGTACTGTTCAGCCGCCTGAAGCTGACTCCGCCAGATCGAGGCCGCAAAACGGCCAGTGGACATTTTTCAACGGCGGCGAATGTGCTGGATGAGATGCGTGGTCAGCATGCGGTGGTGGATTTGATCCTGGAACACCGCGAACTCTCGAAACTGAAATCGACCTACGTGGATGCGCTCCCGGCGGCTGTCGATGCCAATACCGGACGAGTCCACACATCCTATAGTCAGACCGGCGCGGTGACGGGCAGACTCTCGTCGAACAATCCCAATTTGCAGAATATCCCCACGCGGACGGAGACCGGACGGCGCGTGCGCAACGGTTTCATCGCCGATGAAGGCAATGTGCTGCTTTCGGTGGATTATTCCCAAGTCGAGTTGCGGTTGGTGGCGCAGATGGCTGGCGATGAAGCCATGCTGGACGCTTTCCGCGCCGGACAGGATATCCACTCCACCACGGCGGCCGCCATCTATAGCGTGCCGCTGGCCGAGGTGACGAAGGACATGCGCCGTCACGCTAAGGCCATCAACTTTGGACTGATTTACGGCATGTCGGCTTTCGGGCTGACGCGTTCGACGGAATTGACGCTGGGCGAATCGGAGGCTTTTGTCAAGGCTTATTTCGCGCGTTTTCCCGGCGTCAAGAAATACCTGGATGGAACCAAGCGGCTGGCGGCGGAGCTAGGCTACGTCACCACGCTGTTGGGACGGCGGCGCTACTTCCCGGCGCTGCAAGGTTCCTTGAATCAGCAGGTGCGCGGACGTGAAGAGCGCGAAGCGATCAATGCGCCCATTCAGGGCACGGCGGCGGATATTATGAAGCTGGCCATGCTGCGCATCCCCGGCGCTTTGCAGGAGGCCGGACTGAAGGGGCAGATGCTTTTGCAAGTACATGATGAGATTGTGATAGAATGCCCCCAATCAGAATTAAAGCAAACCGCTGAAATTGTCCAAAAAACCATGGAAACGGCTTACCCGCTGAGCATTCCGCTCTCAACGGAAGCGCGCTGGGGCAAAAGCTGGGGCGCAATGCAAGTGCTGCGGTCCTAACGCAGCGCAGCAATCTGCGCTTTCTTATTAAAAGGCGAGAACTGGTGAAATAATGGCAGGACCTGAAGATATTTTCCAGAAAGCAATGAACGAAGGACATTCAGCAGCCTGGGATCAGAACTGGGAGCAGGCCGCCCAGGCATATCAGCGAGCTCTGGCAGGATTCCCCGAGAGTGCCAAGGCGCTGAACAGTTATGCTTTGGCGCAGTACCAGCTTCAGCACTATGACGAGGCCTTGAAGACCTATATTCACGTCGCCAGAATTTCGCCCGAAGACCCGATTGCGTTTGAGAAAATCGCCCAGATCAATGAACGCATGGGGAATTTGAAAGACGCCATGCAGGCGGCCATGCAGGCGGCGGAGCTTTTCCTGAAAGCCCGTGAACTGGACAAGGCCATCGAAAATTGGCTGGGTGTCATTCAGCTAAATCCGGAAAATATTCAGGCGCGCTCGCGCCTGGCGCTGATTCACGAGAAAACCGGTCAGACCAGCAAGGCCATTATCGAATATATTGCTTTGGCCAGCATCTTGCAAAATGGCGGGAATTTGCCCAAGGCCATTGAAATCCTGCAGCATGCCGCCCGGCTGGACCCGGAAAATGGGGAAATTCACCAGGCGATTAACCTGGTCAAAGCCGGGAAAACCTTGCCGCGACCGATGCGCCCCAAAGGTGGCACCGGTCCGTTGCGCATGGCGGCTGTCAAAGAATTGTCCACGCCCAAACAGCCCATTCAGGAAAGCCCCGATCCTGTCAACGAATCCCGTCAAAAGGCGTTGAAAGTGCTGGCTGATATGCTGTTCGATATGTCGGATGAAAGCACCGAAGCCGTGGCGCGGCGCGGATTGGCGGCGATTGTCAAAGATATCGGGCAGTTATCCATGCAGCAATCCGAACAAACCAAGCTGCTGCTGCATTTGAGCCTGGCGATTGACGAGCAGACCAAAGGCAACGAATCTGCCGCCATTGCCGAGCTGGAACACGTCATCGAAACCGGATTCAGTCATCCGGCAGCCTATTTTGATTTGGGGCTGATGCTTTACCAGACGCATAATCAAGAAAATGCGCTGCGCAGTATTCAGCAGTGCGTCAAACATGATGATTATGCCCTGGCGGCGCGCCTGTTGAGCGGCAGCATCTTGCGTGATTTGAACCGCAGCAAGGAAGCCTCCGCCGAATATCTGGAAGCGTTGAAAATTGCGGATGTGGAAGTCGTGGCGCGAGAGCAGGCTGAAACCATCCGGCAGCTGTACGAGCCATTGACAGAATCGCTTGGGCGTGAGAATGACGTCAAGGTGCAGGAAAAACTGTGCGATAACATCGCCCAAATGTTGATGCGCGTCAACTGGCGGCAGCATCTGATCAAAATGCGCGAGGGCATGCCCCAATCTGACGGCCAGGCCTTGCCGCTGGCGGAAATCATCATCCAGGCGCAATCCAGCCATGTGATTGAAGCGATGAATCGAGTCAACGAATTGGCGCGCGCGAATCATCTGCGCTCAGCCATGGATGAAGCCTTCAGCACCCTGATTTATGCGCCGACCTATTTGCCATTGCATATCCTGATCGGCGAACTGCTGATCCGCGAAGGACGTGCGCCGGATGCGATCGCCAAACTGACGCTGGTCGCCAATTCCTACAGTGTGCGAGGTGAAGGCGCGCAGGCCACCACCGTCCTGAAACGTATTATCCAGCTTTCACCGATGGATCTGGTATCCCGCACACGCCTGATAGAGCAGTTGATTGCGCGCGGGCAGGTGGATGACGCCATTGGCGAGTACATGGACCTGGCGGATATTTATTACCGCCTCGCCGAACTGGATATGGCCCGCAAGGCCTACACCACCGCCCTGCGGTTGGCCCAACAGCCCAATACCAACCGCGCCTGGAGCATCAAAATCCTGCAGCGCATGGCGGATATCGACATGCAGCGCCTCGATTGGCGCCAGGCCATCCGCGTCTATGAACAAATCCGCACCCTGCAGCCCGCTGAGACTCAGGCACGGGAGAGTTTGATCGAGCTGTACCTGCGGCTGGCCCAACCCCAGCAGGCCCAGGCGGAACTGGAATCCTTTATCGCCTACCTGGAAGGGAACAACCGCGACGAAATTATCCCCTTCCTGCAAAAACTGGTGGATGAGCACGAAGATCAGTTGATGCTGCGCCGCGAGCTGGCAGACCAGCTTTATGCGGCCGGGAAAAAGAGCGAAGCCATCAGCCAGTTGGACGCAATCGGTGACAGGTTGATGGAGCAGGGCGATAAAGTGGGCGTCTCGGAAGTGGTCAATCACATCCTGACGATGGATCCACCCAACGCGGAGGATTATCGCGGTCTGTTGGCTCAACTGTAACAACTTAAAATCAAATCCCCCGTCAAAACGGGGGATTTGATGTCTCGGGGGTTTTTACTGTTCGGTTGGCTCCGGCGGTTCCTGGACAGGTTCTTTGCGCCTGAAAAAGCTGAGCGCCGCCAGAATTGCGCCGGTGATTATCAGCATGAACGGCGCGCCAAAGCGCAGGATCGAGTAATTGAAGGCGCTGATAAAGGATGTGATGAAAAATCCCACCCCGGCGACGATGCACAGCACCACCGCTGCCACGCGCGTTCCATGTGATTTGTTGAAATAGGCCAGTACCAGCAGCCCCAGTCCAACGGAAAGCGGTTCAATCGGCCAGAGTAAGGCCCAGGCCTGCCACAGACCCGTCAGGTTGCAGAAACCGAGCAGCAGCCCGTTGGCGCCGATGATGATGGCGGGAATCGCCAGGGCCGGGACGCGCATATAGATGGCCGCCATGGTAAAGCCCAGGGCCAGCCCTAAAATTTCCAGCGGCCAGGCCAGGCCCCACACATTCCAGCGATTGAGCAGGCTGGCGGCCAATAAAATACCGCCCGTGGTCAACACGAGCAGGCCGGGGATGAAGAAGGAGCCTAATCCGCGTTTGGTAAAGCCCCAGAAGCCGGGAGCGGTCAGCCCCAGCCCGAGCAGGATGACCGTTATCGGCCACAAACGCCAGGCTTCAAGGCGCAGGAATAAATTTCCAGCCAGGCTGAGCGCGCCAATGGCGATCAGTCCAAATCCAAAGATCAGTGGGATATATCGATCAGGTTTCATAGGGAACCTCCTAAAGAAAAAAAGAGTTAGCGAGATAAAGCCGCCAGCAGCGACAGGATGCAGGTGATAGCGGCCAGCAGCACGGATAATGCGGCAAAGAGCGCTCCGCCGGTGCGCGCGACCGCGCGGGTATCGACGTGGGCCTGCTTCAGGCGGATCGGCAGAACGATGGCCGCGCCAATGATCAGCACATCCAGCAGCCACAGGAAGGCCCAGTCGCCCCAGCGGCCGGTGATGGCGCAGTAGGCCAGGATGGCGGCGTTTCCAAAGACGATGATGATTGGGATTAACAGCCAGTGTTTTTGCACCGACCACATAATTAGCGCGAGCAGGCCGGAGAGCAGGAAGATTTCAAAGGCCCAGCCGAAGTGATAGACATTCAATCCGGTCAGCGTGGCGGCCATGCTGGCGGCCAAGTTGATGACCAGCGCGGCGCCCAGCCCGCCCAAGACGGCGTTGGCCGTGTTCAAGGGTCTGCCTGTCAGCGTTTGCAGAGCGGCGGGCTGCAGGCTGCGCGCCAGGTCGGGATCGGTGTCTTCGCGCGAGAAGCGCCGGTCGCTGAGTTTCTGGCGTGAAGTGCCCGAAAAAACGGCCTGAGAGTCGAATCCGGTTGGGGCTGGGATGACTTTGCGCGGGCCGCCGGGCAGGGATTCAGGGGTGATTTGCTCCAACGCGTCGGATAATTCTTCAGCGTTCTGATAGCGGTCGGCGGGCTCTTTGGCCAAAACCTTGATGACGATTTGTTCCAGCGCTTCGGGCAGGGCCGGGTCAATTTGACGGGGCAAAGGCAGCGGGTCGTTCAGGTGCTTCATCAAAATCGCCAGCGGCGTATCCGCATCGAAGGGCGTGTATCCCGTCAGCATCTCGTAAAGCACAATTCCCAATGAATATAGATCACTGCGCTGGTCGCATTGACCGCGCAAACCCTGCTCGGGAGCCATGTAGCTGAGCGTGCCCATCAGCGCGCCGGAGGCGGTATACTGCGCGCCGCCCACAATCTGGGCGATGCCAAAATCGGTCAGGACGGCTTCGTCGCGGCTGGTGAGCATGATGTTGGCGGGTTTGATGTCGCGATGGATGAGGCCCTGGCTGTGCGCGTACCCCAGGCCATGCAGCACATCCTGCAGGATGCGCAGAATTTCGGGCAGCGGCATGCGCTGACCTGCCACGCGGTATTTGTTCAGCCGCGCGCGCAAGCTGTCGCCTTCGAGCAGTTCCATCACCATGTAATAGACATCGTCCTGGGCGTCAAAATCGAAGACCTGCACGATGTTGTGATGACGCAGCGCGGCGACGGCGCGCGCTTCACGTTGAAAGCGCGCCAGGAATTCCTGGTCTTCCACCAAATCGGAACGCAGCACTTTGAGCGCCACATGGCGGTCGAGCTGCGGGTGATAGGCGCGGTAAACCTGCGCCATGCCGCCGCGCCCCAGCGCTTCGAGCACGCGATATTTGCCGATGACCTGTCCTTCAAGTGAGGTGGGGGACATGCTGCTTTCTCCAAAGTTCCTGAACTAACCAAATCATACTCCCGGCGCTGGTTTCCTGCCTATCCGAACGCTAACAAAAAGGTAACTGTTCACGGGGCAAGTTTTTACCGCCACCCCCCTGCAGTTCGGGGGGCCAAGGTGCCACACTTGCACATTTTAACCTCGGATTTTAATCAAAACCCTTGTACATTTTCTTGGGAGTGTTCCCAACACCTAACCCCAGATTTTCGGTGAACCGTACTAAAAAGTCGTGAAAATAAGATAAACTATCTGAATAGAGTTCGGTATAGTAAGAAAGTGTTATAGGAAATCTCTAACTTAGATCGTTGCTAATATTGGTAATTTTCAATCAATTTATGACCATCAAAATGGAGGATAAATATGCAACCTACCGATCCTAATAAATTTACAGAAAAAACCTGGGAAGCGTTAGCCCGGACTCCCGATCTGGTCAAACAATCCCAACAGCAACAAATTGAAAGTGAACACTTAATGAAAGCGTTGCTGGAACAAGAGGGATTAACTAAGAATATAATTACTAAAGCGGGAATATCCGTTGGTCAATTTCGAGAAAGAACCGATGGGTTTATTAATCGTCAACCTAAAATAACGGGAACAATTGCTAATGTTTATTTAGGTCGAAGTTTAGATACCCTTTTAGACCGAGCCGAAGCCTATCGCCAAGAATACAAAGATGAGTTTATTTCAGTTGAACATCTATTTTTAGCTTATCCTAAAGATGATCGTTTTGGCAAGGCTTTATTTCAAGAATTTCGCTTAGATGAAACCAAACTCAAATCTATTATTACTCAAATTAGAGGCAACAACAAAGTGACTGATCAAACACCCGAAAACAAATACGAA
>CAILYI010000266.1 GCA_903838415.1 uncultured Anaerolineae bacterium
CGCCTCCGAGATTTCGAGAGCGATGTCCTGAGATTCATGGACGATGCCATGGTGCCCTTCTCAAATAAGGCAAACGGCAAAATATAGCACTTCCAATTAGAGGAACGAACTGCTATAATTCTGTACATGAAACTACAACTTACTTCAGAAGTAAAAGTTACTCTCCGGATCGCTTGCGGACTGCTAAAGGGTGCCTCACGGCGGTTTTTCATGGCCTCAGTCGTGGTGCAACTAGACCGAGGCGGCCAACGGCGGTTGGCGCAGGAATTAGGCTGGAATCGTGACCTGATTCGAAAGGGGCTCCATGAATTGCGTAGTGGCATAACCTGTGTTGATGCCTTCTCTTCTAGAGGCCGCAAGAATTGGGAAGAGCTGCATCCGAAATTGGCGATAGATGTCAAAGAGATTGTCGATTCTCATTGTGAAACTGATCCAACCTTTCGCACAACTCGATTGTACCGGCGCCTTACAGCTGGGGAGGTACGTCGTCAACTGTTGGAAGATAAAGGGTATCAGCAGGATCAGATTCCTTGCGAGCGTAGCATGCGTGACCTTCTTGCAAGGTTGGGCTTCCATCCTCGCAAGGTGGTTAAGAGTAAGCCATTGCGCAAGATCAAGGAAACAGATGCCATTTTTGATCAAGTGCATCTGGTTAATCAGCAAGCCGATGCAGATAGTGGAACCATTCGTTTGTCAATTGACTCCAAAGCTGTGGTGGCAATTGGCAACTTCAGCCGTGGCGGCACAAACCTCAAAGAAGAAGAGACTCTAGATCATGACTTTGCGCCTGATGCTAAGTTGACGCCATTTGGGATTTTCAGACCAGACACCAGCGAAACATGGCTACATTTCACAAGTGGCACAGCAACTGCTGACTTTATGGTCGATCGACTACAAGAACTTTGGCCTGAATTAAAAAAAACGGTATTACTCCGCATACCTTGGTGATTAACGCTGATAATGGCCCAGAAAATAGCGGGGTTCGTAGTCAATGGCTAAAACGATTGGTAGAGTTCAGTGCCATTGAGGACATCAAAATCCAACTAGCCTACTATCCGCCATATCATAGCAAATATAACCCAATAGAACGGGTATTTGGTGTGCTTGAAAACTATTGGAATGGCGATCCGCTGCGGACAGTCGAGAAAGCCTTGGGCTTTGCAAGTGAAATGACTTATAAAGGTGTGCATCCTGTAGCAAAATTAATCACCACGGTCTACGCCAAAGGTGTCAAGTTAAACAATCAGGCGCGAAGTCATTACGAACAAGCTTTGTCCAGATTACCTGAATTGAGGAAATGGTTCATAAATATTGATCCTATTAGAGCTAGGGATGTCTGCGCTTTGGCTATTAATTTGGAATTATTTAATATTGCCGTTCACCTAAGAACTCCTAGTCCCTTTCCCGTTCAATATCCATATCAAATATAGTCCGACCAAAAAGCTTTATTTTCCCACTAAAAGCGGCGGATGAAGATTTTTTCGGCTGCCGGAGATCACTTGGCAGACACGGACCAACAGTCCCCATCGAGCGCACTTCGTCGTAGCAAATCTTGCTGTTGC
>CAILYI010000267.1 GCA_903838415.1 uncultured Anaerolineae bacterium
CTATTCTCGAAACGAAAACGAACAGAAACCGCAAATCTTCGCCAGCCTCGCGATTGCGCTGGTCATGGTCATCGTGCTACACTTTAGCTTGAACGTTGTGACAATCCATTCCTTTCAATTCACAACCCCTTCTGCGAATATTCAGACACATGTGCTTTCGGACACTTCATCACCTGTCGCAGTACCAGTGCCCACCCCGCCCAGCGCGCAGATTCAGGCCCAATCCACACCTGCTGCTCCGGCTCCTGTCCAATCTGCGCAGGTTACGCAACCCATTCCGGTGCCTGCTCCCGCACCTTCCCTCCCATAATTGCAAAAGGATGCTCTCATGAAAACCCTGCGCCTGTCCTCGATCCTGGTTCTCACGTTCTGCCTGCTGCTCTCGGGCTGTGGCATTTTCGACCCGGCACCCACACCAACACCAGTGCCGCTACCGCCGCATCAGTATCTTGAAAGTGCCTTGCAGTGGCTGCAAACCCACGCCGTATTTGAAAAAAATGTGGATTGGGTTGCCATCCGGAAAGAGGCTGCCAGCCTGGCGCCGGACCCGAAAACACCCGCCGATACTTATCCCGCCATCTGCAATGCGCTGCGGGCTCTGAAGGATGGGAATGCTTATATGCTGGTACCCAGCCTGGAGATACCCAATTTTGACAGCGGTTACTGGACCCAGTACCCGGATTATAAGATCGTATCCTGGTTGACGCCCAATGGCCCGGCCGAAAAAGCAGGATTGCATGTCGGCGATGTCATCCAAGAGCAAAATGGTCACACTTCCATTCCATACAATTCGGACGATCTTTGGCCACCCTGTAATACCAAAGCGCTGGATACCAGCCCGCAGGAAAAACTGGTCGTACTGCGGGGTGGGCAGTCGCTCCAAATCACCATCGACAAAGCGACAATGAAAAACGTTGAAGAAATGATGCAGTCCACCGGGCAAAGGCTGGGAACAGACGCAAGCGGCATGGGTTACCTTGAACTGGCCCAGGATAGCGGGTGGCCAGCCTATCCTGGCGCCGTGCAGCAGGTGATCAAAAAGCTGGATGGGTCACCGGTTTGCGGCTGGATCATCGATGTGCGGCGCACAGGCGGCGGAGATATCTGGTCTTATCTGTCAGCAGTTGGGCCAATCCTGGGGGAAGGCGAGTTGGGCGGGTTTGAGTATCTGGACGGAACGCGCGAACCCTGGGCCTATCGTAAAGGCGAGGTGCTTTGGAACGGCAACCGTCGTGATGAGAGCAATATCGATGGCTCCATTTACACGCCCAAGCGCGTAACCCCCGTTGCTTTGTTGATTGGGCCAGGCACCCAGGCTGCATCCGAACTGCTGGTTGTGGCTTTTCAGGGTCGCGCGGATGTGCGCACTTTTGGCGCACCCACCCGCGGCTTGCCAACCCTGATCACCTGGACCGACTTGAGTAATGGCACCAAAATTTTCATCAGCGGGGCGTTTTCATTCGACCGCAATGGTGTTATTTACAATGGCCCGATTGTCCCGGATGTACCTGTCGAAACCGGCTGGTCAAAATTCGGCACAGAGCAAGACCCCGCCGTACAGGCCGCCGAGGATTGGTTATCCGCTCAGCAACCCTGTAAGCCCTAAGCAAAAGGCAAACCTTCCATGAAACCAGAAAATCATCATCCTGCTTTGTCTCATGCATATTCCACTCGCCTGCAGCCACCCTGGCTATTCCCTGCGCGCTTCCTTTGGTTGGCAGTGACGGCAGTTGCGGTTGCGTTGTTTATCGCCGGACTGCCCGCGCGGGCAAATGATATTGAGCTCTGGTATCGAGGGGATACCCAGGTCAGCCTGCTTCAAAATGGCAAAGGCCAGGTAATCGTATCTCCATACCCCGGTTATGCCGCGGCGCGCGCCGATTTGTTGGAAGGCGATGTGTTGCTGGCGGTTGATAACGTACCGGTGACATCCAAAGACCAGGCGGATGCGCTTCTGGCTGGGCCAGTTGGCACACCGGTCACAGTCAGTGCGCGCACGGGCAATTTCCCGGCCCGCCAGCTCACGATCACCCGCAGCAGCGCTCAAGGAGAAATCCTGCTGCGGTACGGGCTTACCAGCAGGTTCGCTGTGATTTTCGTGTTGGCAAGCGAAATCCTGCTAACCATCGTGTGCCTATTGGTGGCGCTCGTGATTTTCTGGTACCGTTCAGATGACTGGATGGCCTTGTTTGCCGCTCTCATCCTGACTATGATCCTGGTCGGGCTTTCGCTGCCGGCGATTTCCTTTGGGCAAAACATGCCAGGCGGCTTTGCCCCATGGGTTAATGTCTGGTTTTCGCTCTCGTTTGGCTTGCTGCTGGTGTTCTTTTACCTTTTCCCCGGCGGAAAATTTGTTCCGCGTGTGACCATGATCCTGAGTGGGGGACTGGTGCTTTGGATGATACTGGAATGGATTGATAATAGTTGGTATCCATGGAACCTGCCGCGAATTGAGTATGCCGTTGTAAGCGCTGCTTGGATCTTTTCGGGCATCCTAGCGCTGGCCTACCGCTACTTTTACAATTCCGATTCCAGCCAGCGCCAGCAAATCCGCTGGATCGTTTTGGGCGCTATAGCTGCTGCACTTGGCCTGTTTCTGCAAATTATTCCCCTGGCTTTTGGGGTGGCCGGATCAACCCGCGTGCTTTATGATTTCGGCCTCTACCCGCTTGGGCAGGTATTTAAACTGCTTTTGCCGCTCTCGATCAGCTTTGCGGTGCTACGTTATCGCCTGTGGGATATTCACATCATTGTCAATCGCTCGTTGGTGTATACGACGCTCACGGCTTTGCTGATTACACTGTATAGTTTGAGTGTCGCCAGCTTAAGCGCTTTGTTCCAAAGCCCAAACAACCCGCTGATTTCCTTCTCATCCACGGGCTTTGTTGCTGTGATCGTCCAACCACTTCACAAACGGCTTCAGCGCGGCGTCAACCGGCTGATGTACGGCGATCGCGATGATCCTTATGCCGTCCTCACGCATCTTTCTGGTACGCTCGAAACTACGCTGGGTGTGCAGCAAGTCCTGCCAGTGCTGGCCCAGACAATTGGTCAAACCTTGAAAATCCCGTATGTTGCAATCCTGTTGGATGCTAATGGTGTAGAACAACTGGCGGCTGCGCATGGTACCCTCACCATGGATTTACTTTCTTTTCCGCTCGTCTACCAAGGCGAATTGATCGGCAGTTTGCAGCTTGCTCACCGAGCTCACGGGGAGGAATTTTCGCGCGTGGACCTGGATCTGATTGAAAACATCGCGCGGCAAGCTGGTACGGCAGCCCAGGCGGTGCGGCTCAACACGGAGCTTATCCGTTCGCGCGTGCAAATTGTCAATGAGCGGGAAGAAGAGCGCCTGCGTATTCGCCGCGACTTGCACGATGAACTGGGGCCAATCCTCGCCAGCCAGGGTCTCAAGATGGCTGCCGCGCGCCAGTTGATCCGCACCAAACCGGACAAAGCGGAAGCGCTGATGGATGATATGATTCGACAAAGTCAACAAACCGTTACAGACATCCGCCGCCTGGTGCACGGGCTGCGCCCGCCCGCGCTTGACCAGCTCGGGTTGGTGGATGCCATTCGTGACCTGGTGCGCCATGGCGATGATCACAGCGATAGCGGTTTATTAATCGACTTTTCCACACCTTCCGGGAGCCTGCCTGGCCTGCCGCCTGCGGTGGAAGTAAACGCTTACCGCATTGTGCTCGAAGCGTTGCAAAATACAAGACGACATGCGCATGCTCAACATTGTCTTGTGAAATTTGAGATTGATCAGGACAGCCTGGTCATTCAGATCAGCGACGATGGCACCGGTTTTCCACGCGAATATCGCGCAGGCGTTGGGCTGCGTTCCTTGCGCGAGCGGGCGGAAGAAATTGGCGGGCAACTGACCATTGAACCCGCCCAACCTGGCGGTACGCAAATTACCGCGCGATTGCCATTATAGCCATGACATATCCCTGGACCAAAAGAGAGAGAATGTATGCTCCCTATTCGATTGATGATCGCGGATGACCATAAGCTTTTCCGGGAAGGTCTGAAAGCCTTGCTTTCCATTACGGAAGATATAGAAATCGTTGCTGAAGCGGGGGATGGTCAGACCGCGTTGGAGTTATTCAATACACAGCTTCCCGATGTCATCCTGATGGATATTAATATGCCTGGCCTTAACGGCATAGAGGTCACTCAGCAGATCCAGACAAAATATCCAAACACGGGGATTATCATGCTTACCATGCTGGAAGATGACGCCTCGGTTTTTGCTGCCATGCGTGCCGGGGCGCGTGGATATTTATTAAAAGGCGCCGACCCAAGTGAAATGCTGGCGGTCATTCGGGCCGTTGCCGAAGGCCAGGCATTGTTTGGTTCGACCATTGCGAAGCGGTTGATGAATTATTTCAGGGATTTATACACACTGCCGGCCTCACCGCATTTGGCGACACCTTTCCCTGAGCTGAGCGAACGTGAACTGGAAGTACTCAAACTGATCTCACAGGGGCATAATAATCAGGAGATTGCCCAGAAACTGGTACTCAGCCCAAAAACGGTGCGCAACCACATCACCAGCATTTTCAGTAAACTGCAGGTTGCCGACCGCGCCCAGGCGATTGTCCGGGCGCGCCAGGCCGGATTACAGTAGCCCGGTGCAATGTATGCGCATTGCCATCATTGCAGTTGGAAGCCGGGGAGATGTTCAGCCCTATATCGCTTTGGGGCAGGGCTTAAAGAAAGCAGGTCACACTGTGCGGCTGGTGACCATGCAAGACTTTGAAGTGTTTGTTAATGCGCATGGACTGGAATTCTGGTCCATGCGTGGGAATGCGCAGGAGGCGATTGAGAGCAACGAAACTCGTGAACTGTTGGAGAAGGGGAATCTCCTAAAAGTTATAAGTCTCATAAAGAAAGAATCTCAACGCGCCTCCATTGAAATGATTGAGGATGGACTGACAGCCTGCCAGGGAATGGATTTGCTGATCACAGGCAGCGTGGGTTTGAACATCGGCTTAGCGCTTGCAGATCACTTGAAAATTCCGCTCATCCGGACTCACCTGGTTCCATTCACGCCTACCAGAACTTTTCCGACCGTGTTTATCCCTCAAACTTTTCCCAACCTGGGGGGTGCATTCAACCGGCTATCATGGCAGCTTCTTCTACAGATGTTGTGGTTGGGGATTGGTCCAACTTTCAATCAGGCGCGAAAAAAAGTACTTGGATTACCTCCCATTTCATTTGCTGAAACTTATCTTCCCAACGGCTCTAAAGGTTTTCCCACCCTGTATGGTTTTAGTTCATCCGTAGTCCCCGCGCCAGCAGACTGGGGCGATGAGATCAGTGTCACCGGTTATTGGTTCCTGGATCCAGCCGATAATTGGACACCGCCCCCGGCTTTGTTGGATTTCCTGCATGCCGGTTCTGCCCCCGTTTATTTAGGGTTTGGCAGCATGAGCAGCCGCAACCCGGAAGAAACGGCGGAGCTGGTCATCAAAGCGTTGAAGAAAACGAACCAACGCGCGCTCTTGTTTTCGGGCTGGGGCGGGTTGCAGACAAAGGATTTGCCTGACTCGGTGATGATGATCGGCTCGACCCCGCACGACTGGCTTTTCCCGCGCTGCGCAGCGCTGGTGCATCACGGTGGCGCAGGCACAACCGCTGCGGGTCTGAGAGCAGGCGTACCATCCATCGTGATCCCATTCAATTTCGACCAGCCATTTTGGGGCAAACGAGTTTACGAACTCGGAGTGGGGCCCGCGCCGATCCCGCGCTCAAAGCTGACCGCTGACCGGCTGGCAGAGACTATTCAAGATGCAGTTACGAATACCGGCATGCACCAGTGTGCCGCCGATCTGGGTTCGAAAATCCTGGCAGAAGATGGAGTCGCAAATGCCGTAGATATCATCCAAAATCACTTCACTGGAAATCATTGGGCAGATTGATGGAATTAAATCGTGAACCAAACTGCGTTTTCATATTGCCACCAATAAGCTTCAGGCAATTTCCACCAGGGATTGGAAAGCAATTCGTCTGGAGGGGGGATTCCCATTCAGGTATTCCACATACTGCGCAAAAGCAGGTGTTCCACGAATTGCGCGGTAGTGATTCACCTGAATGGGTTCTGAAAAAAAGCCTACAATGGGGTTAATCGTCCCGTATACCAGGACACATGACCTGTTATCCCCTTTTGCGACAACCTTGTCGTCCGCCTTTTCCCAGACTGAGTGAGTAAATTGCATGTACTCCCGAAATGTAATCCCCGGCGCAATGCGTTGGGCCTCGGCCGCCTGCATCGGCTGGTCGGATTTGTAGTAAAAGTACCCGGCCAGCGACATCACGCCCACCACCAGCGCCATCAGCGCCAGCCCGATCAAACTCCCGATCAAGTCAAATAACTTCCCAATCATCTCAATTCTCGTCTATGTCTTCTCTGCGCCGTTTCCATGCGGCGGTGACATATCCCGGTTACGCACAGAATTTAAACCTGTTCGTAAGGAAATGTCAAACATTTTGGGGAGATTGGTTGGTTATTTGCTCATCGTCGCATGGGATTACAGCTTTGTAACTGATCAAGGATAGTGTATGTGGTAACCTTTGTTCAAATAGCATGAAATCACCACACGTGCATCATTTCGCATGAAAGTTTCCGTAATACGCAAACATAGAGTAGTATGTATATTCTGTTGGTTCGGTCAAATTCGGAAAAGTTGTTGAGAATTGCACCAAATCTTCCGTTTAGCTACCAAAATCATAGCGGTTCATTTGTCCGTTCAGATTTTTCTAATCATTACGAAGTGTAAGAAGAGTCCTTTTGGTTAGTCATTTACAATCCTGACAACCCCATCCCCTAAATTTCCGAGTTTTAGGTTGAGACAATCTCAGGTTTGGGTCGGCCTGAGCCAAAAAGGGTCGAATCAATAAGGCGGGCGGCTTCTGTAAATAAACTCTTGGGCGAAAAATGATCCGGCCCAAACTCGATGCCAGAACAACACTCGCAGTCTGAGTCCTTTTGATCAATTTTGCCGCGTGGCATTGATACACGTGGACTGCTGTGTGATGAAGACCGAAATGATGGAGTACGCCATGAATAAAAAGGCTGACGAACCTAATAAAGCCGTTGAGCTACGCAGGCGAGCCGAAGAGCTGGCGAGAGATTCATCTCGCGGTACGGAGAGTTCCCTGCATGAACTGCGCGTGCATCAGATCGAGCTCGAGGTGCAGAACGAAGAGCTGCGCCGTGCACAGGCCGAACTGGATGCCGAGCGGGCGCGTTATTTCGACATCTATAATTTGGCGCCGGTGGGTTATGTCACAGTCAGCGAGCAGGGGCTGATCCTGGAAGCCAACCTCACTGTCGCCGTATTGCTGGATTTGTCCCGCACTGAGCTGCTCAAGCAACCGCTCCCACGCTTTATACGCAAAGAAGATGCGGACCGCTATTACCTGCTGAGTAAGCAACTCATTAAAACTGGAACACCACAGACGTGCCAACTGGGAATGGTGCGTACAGATGGCGTAGAATTTTGGGCTCGTCTGGATATGAACGCAGCGCATGGGGCTGATGGTGAGTCGTTCTGCCTCGTTGCGATAAGCGATATTACCGCACACAAGCTGGCGGAAGATACGTTGCAGCAGGCGCATGCTGTCCTTGAACTGCGTGTGGCGGAGCGGACAGATGATTTGCGGAAGGAAATCATCGAGCGGAAACAGGCTGAGTATCAGACAAAGAAACGATTGAAAGAGTTGCAGGCTTTTTACAGCTTGGCTGAGATCGCCGAAAAAGAAGGCATAACACTGGATAATCTATATCAGGAACTGGCGGACATCCTGCCGAAAAGCTGGCAGTACCCGGAGATCGCTTGCGCCCGGATCGTAATGGGTGACATAGAATTTTTCACGGAAAATTTCATGGAGTCCGCATGGATGCTATCCGCGCCCGTCATGGTGAATAGAGCAATAGCAGGCAGTCTCAAGGTCGGTTATCTTGAAGAGAAGCCAAAAGAAGACGAAGGACCGTTTCTGAAGGAAGAGAGATGGCTCATAGACGCAATCGCCGAGCGGATAGGACGTATCACCGAGAGCAAGCAGGAGGCAGAGAAACTGCAAAAATCCGAAGCCCGCCTC
>CAILYI010000268.1 GCA_903838415.1 uncultured Anaerolineae bacterium
CCCTGTAGGGCCTTTTGATTTTGGAATCATTCTGATCCAGCGAAAGAACCGACACGCAAAATGGCTTCTTGCCCCGAAAACCATCCAATCTGTCAATTTCCCAAAGTTGTATGACAAAGTATCCAATTTTGTGATTTAATTGAGACAGAGCGCAACCAGCGCTTAATAGGAGGCACTACTAATGTGGACTGAATACATCACCGCCACAAGCACCGAACAAGCTGTCCGCATGCTGGCAGAAAAAGGCACCAAGGCCCGCATCGTGGCCGGAGCGACCGACCTGATCCTTGAACTGGAACGCGGCGTTCGCACCGGGACTGAAACACTTATCGACATCACCCGCATCCCCGGGATCGATCGGATTACGATGGATGAAGACGGCGTCATCCATCTTGGCCCGCTTGTCACACACAACCATGTGGCAGCATCCAAGCTGCTGCGCGAAAAAGCCTATCCGCTCGCCCGCGCAAGCTGGGAAGTTGGCGCGCCGCAAATCCGCAACCGCGGCACCGTGGCAGGCAACCTGATCACCGGCAGCCCCGCCAACGACACCATCACCCCGCTCATGGCGTTGGATGCCTGGTTGACTTTGCAATCGTCACGAGGCGAGCGCAAAGTCAAATTGCAGGATTTCTATACCGGTGTGCGCAAAACCGTTTTAGCGGCCGATGAAATGCTGGTGGACATCGCCTTTAAGGGATTGGACGCCACCCAGCATGGAACGTTCGTTAAAGTGGCCTTACGCCGCGCGCAGGCCATTTCCGTTATCAACCTGGCCATCATATTGACCCTTGACTCTGCCACCGTTAAACAGGCCGTCATCACCCTGGGAGCTGTCGCCCCGAAAATCATTCACGCGACAGAAGCAGAATCCTACCTTAGCGGAAAAACACTGACGGACGAGGTCATCGCCAAAGCCGCAGAACTAACCCGCGACGCATCCAGGCCGATCGACGACATCCGCAGTTCCGCCGATTACCGGCGCGAAATGGTGAAGGTCTTCACCGCGCGCGGGTTAAAGTCGCTGCGCGATGGACAGGAACAAGCCGGAATGCCGGATGATCCTATCACGCTGATGGGCACGTCCCACTCAACCGGCGCAAACGGCTTCTCGGGCGCGCACCACACTGAGGGGTCGGTCATCCAAACCCGAATTAATGGCCGGGATTACACTTTTACATCCGGCTTTGAAAAAACCCTGCTGCGCCTACTGCGCGAAGATGCAGGCTTGATTGGCACGAAAGAAGGCTGCGCCGAAGGCGAATGCGGCGCATGTACCGTCTTCCTGGATGGCACAGCCGTGATGGCCTGCATGGTGCCTGCCCCGCGGGCGCACGGCGCAGAAATTGTGACCGTGGAAGGCCTGGCAAATGGCGAACAACTCCACCCGGTTCAGGAAGCTTTCATTCAAGACGGTGCGGTGCAATGTGGTTACTGCTCACCAGGATTCTTGATGTCGGCCGCCAAACTGCTGGAAGAACGCTCCAAGCCCACAAAAAACGAAATCGAACAAGCAATTACTGGTAATTTATGCCGCTGTACTGGTTACTATAAGATCGTTCAGGCTATTGAGGACGCCAGCAATAAATTGGAGACATAAAATGGCAAAATATAATACCTTCCAAAAGGCTAAAGAAGCGCCGCGCAACGTAATCCACCCGGTTTGGCGCGGAATTGGTTGTGTAATCATAGTTCTCATGCCGATTGTTTCGGGAGCTGCAGCCCAGCTTTTACTCGACTTTGGCAAAAGTCAGAAATGGCCATTCCTTTACGAACTCAGCACCGCGGTACGCTTTCCAGATATCGTTTACAAGATACCCGGGGTTTTGGTGGTGGCAAATTATATTTCATCCATCCCGTACCTTAAAGCATTAACATTGTTTTTTGTGTTGGTGTTAATCCTTTTATCGGGTATTTTTGCGGTGCTCAATTCGGTGCTTTATCGCGTGATCGGCCCGCCACGTTACACCCCGCTGGACGAACCGGCGCCACGCGTCAAAACCAAACGCTATACACGCTGAAGCCAATCTGAAAGCAGGTTTTGCGTTCATCGAGCCACCGTATTATCAAGGGCTCTATAAGTATTATTTTCTGTATCGAGGCATTTATGACCACCATCGTAGGACAATCTGTTCCACGTATTGATGCAAAAGAGAAAGTAACCGGCGCGGCACAGTATTCTGGCGATATCGTCATGCCGGGCATGCTCCACATGAAGCTTTTATTCGCGGATAGACCCCATGCCCGCGTGCTGAGTATCGACACATCCGCAGCCGAGGCGCTGGCGGGAGTGGCAGCTGTGCTGACCGCCAAGGATGTGCCGGTCAACGAATATGGCCTGCAAATCAACGATCAACCCGTGCTATGCGGCCCCGGTTCCAGCAAAGCTGGCGGAGATATCATCCGCTTTGTGGGCGACCAGGTGGCGATTGTTGTTGCTGAAACCGAGCAAATCGCCGCCAAAGCCGTCAAGCTGATCAAGGTTGAATACGAAAATCTTCCAGTCATCACAGATGCAGAGGAAGCCATCAAACCGGGAGCGTATGCGCTGCACCCCGAAATTGGCGTTTCGAACATCTGCGTGCACGACAAAATCCGCAAAGGCGATGTGGAAGCTGCTTTCGCCAAGTCTGATGTCATCGTGGAGGGCGAATACCGAGTTCCTGTGCAGGAACACGCGTATTTACAACCTGAAGCCGGTGTGGCTTATGTGGATGAGAATGGCCTGCTGACCATTAAAGCCGCCGGTCAATGGACACATGCTGACCAGAAACAAATCGCCCATGCGCTCGGACTGCCACAGGATCAGGTCCGCGTGCAATACCCGGTGATTGGCGGCGCTTTCGGCGGACGTGAAGACATGTCAGTGCAAATTGTGCTGGCCCTGGCGGCATTCAAACTCAAAAGGCCGGTCAAAACCATCTGGTCCCGCAAAGAATCATTGTTCGGACACGGCAAACGGCATGCCATGGTCATCCGGGCTAAATGGGGCGCGACCAAAGACGGCAAACTGACTGCCGCAGAAACAACCTTTATCGCTGATGGCGGCGCCTACATGTACACCAGCAACAAAGTGCTGGGGAATGCCACCATCACCCAAACCGGTCCGTACTACATCCCCAACTTCAAATCGGATGTATATGGCGTTTACACCAATAACGTGCCCGGCGCAGCTTTCCGCGGATTCGGCGCGCCTCAGGCGCAGTTCATGGCTGAGATGCAAATGAACAAGCTGGCCGAAAAACTGGGACTCGACCTGGTGGAATTCCGTCTACGCAACACGCTGAAAGAAGGCGATACGCTGGATGTACAAACCCCGGCTGTCGGCCCGATTTCCACGGTTCAAGTCATCGAAGCGGCGGCGCGGCGCGCAGGCTGGGATAAAACCTCGCAGGGCTGGAAACGCGTCGAAAACGGACAATCAGCGGCTGGAAAATCTCCATCCAATCTTGTTCGAGGAGTTGGCCTGGCGGCTGGCTTCAAAAACATTGGATTCAGTTTTGGCTATAAAGATAATTGCTGGGCTCGCGTAGAAATCTATGGAAATGGTTCGATTGAACGCGTGGTGGTCTACAACGCCGCCGCCGAAGTCGGACAGGGAAATCACACCATCCTGGCGCAATTAGCGGCCGAAGCCATTGGCATATCTTTTGACAAAGTGGAAATGATCACGATGGACACGCTTAACATGGGCAGCGCCGGGTCGGCTTCAGCCTCACGGCTGACCTTCATGTCGGGGAATGCTGTCAAGGGCGCGGCAGAGCGGGCACGCGCAAAATGGGATGCCGAAGAACGGCCGGTCGTTGTCGAATATACGTATTTCGCCCCTGAAACCACACCTTTCGACAAGGAAACTGGGGAGTGCTTGCCCAATTTCGCGTACGCCTATGTTGCCCAGGCCGCGGAAGTGGAAGTCGATACCGAAACTGGTCAGATTCGTGTTTTGAAGATTATCTCCGCGGACGATGTTGGAAAAGCTATCAACCCGGCGCAGGTGGAAGGCCAGATTGAAGGCGGCGTAGTGCAAGCTATCGGCTATGTGATGATGGAAAACTACATTTCACGCGATGGCTACGTACTGACTGATCAATTCAGCACCTATCTCATCCCCACCATTCTGGATATTCCGGTGAAAGTCGAATCGCTGGTAGTTGAAGTCCCGGACGAGCGTGGCCCCTGGGGCGCAAGAGGTTTGGGCGAACTACCCTATTTGCCGATGGCCCCTGCCATCATGGCAGCCGTCCACGATGCGACGGGTGTTTGGTTCGATGAATTTCCGCTAACCCCAGAAAGAGTGCTGCGAGGTTTGGGAAAAATCTAATCTTTTCCACGGAAACGCAAACGGTGTAAAGACTGAAAGACACAGTCTTTACACCGTTATTTTTTTATCAGCCGGAAGAACCCTGGTTAAGAAAACCCGCCGCTGGATGAGGGGGGCATCCAACGACGGGTACTTCGCACTTTGTGGCAGTCTGGCGGTCGTGATCAGTTCTACCAATACAGCCTGCTCTGATTTTAGGCCCATGACTTTGCGTCGCTTGCTTTCACAAGCTTTGCTATTTGTCGAAGTGCACTGTTATTATTACATAAATTTTCATTTGAAGCAATATGATTTTTCATTCCTAATAAAATTGTAAGGTGCTCGCAATGATCTCACAAAACGATAAGTTTATTTCGCAAATGGCAGTGTGAAGAAAAATGTACTGCCCTGTCCTTCGCCTGCGCTTTCAACCCAGATGCGCCCCGCGTGGGCTTCAACCATGTGCTTCGCTATCGTCAACCCAATGCCTGAGCCGCCACCAGCCGCGCGCGAGCGGGATTTATCCACGCGATAGAAACGGTCAAAGATGTTGGTCAAGCTTTCAGCCGGGATGCCGATGCCGCTATCTTTGACGGAAAGCTGCATTTCGCCATCAATTTTTGCCGCCGAAACGACCACTTCACCACCAGACGGGGTATAGGCCAGGGCATTTCCGATTAAATTTGTCAGGACCTGGGTAACGCGATCTTCGTCAGCCAGAACCGGCGCAAGGTCTGAAGCAAGGTTGCGGGTGAGAGTCACGTGCTTTTCATCATATTGATACTGAAGCCGTTTGATGGTCGTCTCCACCAACATAGAAATCATGACCGGATGAATATCCAAACGATACGAGCCAGCTTCCACGCGGCTGAGTTCCTGCAAATCATCCACCAACCGGCTGAGTCGGCTGGCTTCCATGCGCACTTGCTCAAAGGTTTCGGGCGTGACCGGCAAAACACCATCGATCAGGCCTTCCATGTATCCGCCAATGGCGGTGAGCGGCGTGCGCAGTTCATGGCTGACGTCGCCGATTAACTGGCGGCGCATGGATTCAGTTTGCTCAAGGCGTTCGGCCATGCGGTTGAAGCGCCCTGCGAGTTGGCCCAATTCATCAGAACCACTGACCTGCACGCGTTCGTCGTAGCGACCATCAGCAATGCGCTGGGAGGCGCTCATCAAAGCCTGTAAAGGGGCCACAATCTGGCGGCTAAAGAAAATACTGACAACAACCGCTACGAGAATGGCCGCCAGCGTGGCATACGCAATCGCTGACAATACCCCAGCGCGGAAATTGGTAAAACCCAATCCCTGGCCTTGCCCCAGCGCGCGTCCCATGCCCGAACCGGGCACGACACCATCCATCATGCCACGGGCAGGCGCGCCGTTGACAATCATCGCACCACTCTCCATGTAATGACTGTAAGCGGCCGGAGTTGAAAAAAACACGACGATAATCAAAACCGCCACACCAACCAGTAAAACTGCCAGGTAGGAGAGCAAAATTTTGGAACTGATATGTTCCCGAATGTATTTCAAACCGGCTCATCCTCAAAGCGATAACCCACACCGCGCACAGTGGCAATTAATTCATCACCGTTGATTTTTTGGCGCACATGCCCCAGGTGAACATCCACCACGCGCATTTCGCCAAAATACGAACCGCCCCACACTTTTTCGAGTAACTGTTCACGGGTCAGCACGCGTCCGCGATTTTCGGCCAGGGCTTTGAGCAAATCAAATTCGATGGCGGTAAATTCGATCGGTTGACCGTCCACCGTTACAGAACGTGCGGCGGAATCGATCGTGACCCGTTTAAAGGCCATGACGGTCGACTCCCCGAAACCTGTCCCCTTTTGCTGACGGCGCAACGCCGCCTTGATTCTCGCTACCAGCTCGCGGGGGCTGAACGGTTTCGTGACGTAATCGTCGGCCCCAACCGATAAACCGATAATTTTATCGGTTTCCTCGGTTTTCGCCGTCAACAGGATCACATACACATCCGATTCGCGGCGCAGGCGTGAGAGCAGTTCAATCCCATCCAGGCCGGGAAGCATCAGATCGAGCACGATTAAATCGGGCTTGTAGGCCTTGGCAGCCTTCAGACCCGTTACGCCATCAGCAGCGGTAAAAACTTCATAGCCTTCGGGCTTAAGATACGCGCTGACCAGATTGACAATGGACGGTTCGTCATCAATAATGAGGATTTTTGACATAGTTCCATTTTAGCAGATTGTTCTGCCCGAGAATAAAAACCCGGTAAAGCTATTTTAAAGATTGTGTAAAGGATATTCCAAAAGCAAAGGGTGACGGGAGCCTGGCTCCAATCACCCTTCTTGTAACTCACATCATTTGGATCAGCGGCCCTTTACCAGTCAAGATGGCTTCGGGGTCTTTCTCGAAGGTACGCTTGCAGCCAGGGGCGCAGAAGTAATATGTTTTGCCGTTATATTCAGATTTCCACTGGGCGGTTTCGGTTTCAACCTTCATTTTGCAGACAGGATCAATTTCAATAGACATACAAAGCTCCTTTCAGGATTTAAGCAAGTATAATAAAAATATGCCAGAAGAGCAAATCTCATCCCTTTCAAGACGAAAAATCGCCATGTTGATCGACGGCGATAATGCCCAATCCAGCCTTTTGCCGCAAATGTTGGTGGAAGCCGGCAAGTACGGCATGGTTACCGTCCGCCGAATTTACGGCGATTGGACCACACCCAATATGAATTCATGGAAGGATGTGCTGAACTTCCACGCCATCCAACCGATTCAACAATTCCGCTACACCATCGGCAAAAACGCCACCGACAGCGCCATGATCATCGACGCAATGGATATCATGCACTCGAGAGTAGTCGACGGTTTCTGCCTGGTCTCGAGCGACAGTGATTATACCCGCCTCGCCACCCGCATTCGAGAATCCGGCATTTTTGTGATGGGCATCGGAGAAAAGAAAACGCCCAAGCCTTTTGTCAATGCCTGCGACGTGTTTGTCTACACAGAAAACCTGGTCACCGAAGCAAAACCTGCCAAGCCACGCATCCGCAAGCCAACCACCACCAACAGCGGCAAAAAGAAAGAAGAAAAAGAAGAGAAAGAAGAAGCCGACCCGATGCCTATCCTTGAAAAAGCCTTTGAAATGGCTGTGCAGGAAGATGGCTGGGCCCGCCTCGACCACATGGGCAACGCGCTTTACCAACTGGATCCGGGTTTCGACCCACGCACCTACGGTCAGCGCCAACTCTCGCGGCTGGTGGGAAATCTCAAAGACTATTTTGAAATGCGCTCACAGGAAACAGACGGGTCAAACCTGTTTTACGTCAAAATGAAGGAATAAGAAACAATAGAAATCCCCCCACTGGGGCAGGTCTGAGACCTGCCCCAGTTTTGTTATTGCAATTGGACATTTTTTATCGTAAAATATTGATATTCAGGGAAAAATTAAAAATATGCAAATACATCCGACACTTTTTATTAATCAATCTGACCGTATAATGCACGGATTGCGCGTGATGCTTGGCACCTTGCGCCCGCGAAAAGATGACCTCCGCCTGCCAGAAATCCAGAAAACACCCAAAGGAAATGAATATCATATTTATTATCCGAGCGGAAAAGCCCGACGCACCGTTATCTTGATTTACGGGATGACGCTGGAGGGTGAAAATGATGGCCGTCTGCTGCGTTTTGCCCGCTCTTGCGCGGACGCCGGTCTGAGGGTGATCGTCCCTCACTTGCCGGGGTTGATGGGTTTTCACGTTGCAAGGGGCGATATGCGTCGCCTGGTAGATATCGTCAGCTCGCTGTCGTTGGACAATGGCCCCAAAATTGGCCTGATCGGTTTCAGCACCGGCGGAAGTTACTCCTTGCTGCTGGCGGCCCGTCCGAAGCTGCGGGATAAGATTGGGCCGGTGGTATTGTTCAGCCCGATCTATGACGCCCGCGATGTGGCCGAACGCCTGCATGCCCCCGTAAACCCGGCGCCACAAACGCCCAAAGCCTGGGATGAATTCTACTGGGCACAATTTGTGATCGCCTTTCGCAATCGCAAGCGGCTGGGGCTTGCTGCAGCAGTCCAGGAAGCGCTGCAAGTTTTTCTTTCCGACTACGGCGATTACGATTTGGCGGTGAAACGCGTTTTCTACGAAAAATACATCGCCTGGTACCAACTGACCGATCGCGATGATCTGGTTAATGAAGGCTCAGCCCTCGATCAGCTTTCGGCGCGCGGTCAATTGGCTGAAGTGAAAAGCCCGGTTTTCATCCTGCATGACGCATCCGACCAAATCGTCCCGCCGCAGCATTCGCGCAGTATGTATGAAGAATTGGCCTTGCGCGGAACAGAATTTCAGCAGGAAGTGCTCGTCACACCCTGGTTGTCGCATGTCATCCTGCAAAATAACGGCAAGCTGTCTGAGCTGGCCAGGATCGTCTCTTTCACCGCTGAACTTTTCCGATAAACCGATGAAACTCGTCACATTTCTTCACTCCAAATCTGCAAGAAAGCCTCGGCTGGGGGCTTTACTCGATGACAGCGTGGTTGATCTTGTCGCTGCCAGTAACTGGTCAAAGGGAGGCGAGCACATGCCCGCCTCCCTGCTGGAGCTGATCGAAGCCGGGCCATCAGCCTGGGATTACACTCGTCGGGTTTTGGCGGAAGTTTCGCGGGCGGGCAACCCGACTCATTTAAGGGCGTCAAGCCGTCGGGTGGTTGGATTCAAGCGGAAAAAGGTCCGGTTTCTGGCGCCCATCCATCCAGTCAGCCTGCGCGACGCCTACGCCTTTGAGCAACACGTCAAAAAAGCCAGCGAGAATCGCGGACGACCTGTCCCGGAAGATTGGTACCGTTTTCCAGCCTTTTATTACACCAATCCGAACACCGTTATCGGACATGACGCCCCGCTGCCTTGGCCCCGTTATACCAAAGCGCTGGACTATGAACTGGAAATTGCCGCCGTGATTGGCAGGCGCGGCATCGATTGGGGCGCGGATAATGCCGCCAATTCGATCTTTGGCTTCACCATTTTCAATGATTGGTCAGCGCGCGATATTCAACGCGCCGAATTGAAAACCGGCCTTGGCCCGGCCAAAAGCAAGGATTTTGGTTCGTCGCTCGGCCCATGCATCATCACTCTCGATGAACTGGCTGATCGCGCCACCGGTCGTCCCGGCGTCTTTGACCTGGCCATGACAGCGCGCGTCAACGGCGAGGAAAAATCGCGCGGCAATTTCAAGGATATTTACTGGTCGTTCGGCGAGATCATCGCCCGCATTTCTGACGAAACGCCGCTCAGCCCCGGTGAGGTGATCGGCTCCGGCACGGTGGGGACAGGCTGCCTGCTGGAATTGACCAAAGGCGAAGGCCCCTGGCTGAAACCAGGCGACGTGGTGGAATTGGAAATTGAACGGATTGGGGTACTGCGAAACACGGTCACAGACGTATAATTGGGTAACCTGAAAAATAAAGCGGCCCGGCGAGTGGGGAAAATGTGCCTATCCAATTCTATTCTGTGCAGGAGGATCCATGAATCGCAAAAGCGCCCTGGAAAAAATCAAGGAAAAGAAGTTCAAAAAACTGTGCGAAAACATCGTCGCAGAGATGAAACGGCTGGATGTTCCAGGCGTTTCCGTTGGCATATGGCAGGCCGGGAAGGAATTCAGCGCCGGATTTGGCGTCACCAGCCTTGAAAATCCCTTGCCGGTGACAGCCGATACGCTTTTTCAGGTCGGCTCGATCTCGAAGACCTTTACAGGCACGCTGCTAATGCGGCTGGTGGAAATGGGCAAACTGGAACTGGACGCCCCCGTCCGCAAATATTTGCCCACTCTGAAGCTTTCAGACTCTCGCGTGGCCGAAATTGTCACAACCCGGCACCTGCTGACTCACACCGGCGGCTGGACCGGCGACTATTTCAATGATTTCGGCAATGGCAATGACGCCCTGGCAAAGATGGTCAAAAGCATCGCAAAGCTGCCACAAATCACCCCGCTGGGAGAAGTCTGGTCTTACAACAATGCCGGATTCAATATTGCCGGGCGTCTGATCGAAGTGCTGACGAAAAAGCCCTACGAACAGGCCGCGCAGGAACTCCTGCTTGATCCGCTCGGGCTGGCGATGAGCTTTTTCTTCCCGAGTGACATTCTCATCACGCACCGCTTCGCTGTCGGACACACGAAATGGGACGACGAAGTAAAGGTGGCACGTCCCTGGGCCATCGGTCGGGCGGGGAATGCCGTCGGCGGATTGGTCAGCACCGTCAAAGATTTGCTGGCTTACGCCCGCTTCCACATGGGCGCTGGTAAATCCGACAGCGACGAACAGATACTTTCGAGTGAAAGTTTGCAAAGCATGCGCCTACCGATCGCTGACGCAGGCGGACGCGGCAAAATGGGAATCACCTGGTTCATCCGCCAGGCTGGCGATTTAACGATCTACAGTCACGGCGGCGCGACCAATGGTCAGCAGGCCGGGTTGCAATTCATCCCGGAAAAAGATTTCGCGCTGGCAGTCCTGACCAACAGCGATGACGGTGGCATCATCACCAGCAATGTGTTGAAATGGGCGCTGGAAATTTATTTTGACACGGCGCTGCCCGCTCCCATTCCGCAACAAAAACCCGATTCAGAATTGGCTGAGTATGCTGGAACCTACGATTTACCGCTTTCAGCCTTCACGCTGGAAGTGAAAGACGGCTATCTCGTGCAGAACGAAATCCCGCGCGGCGGATTCCCAACCCCCGAAACGCCGCCCGGCCCGCCTGCTCCGCCCATGCGACTGGCGATGTTCGAAAAAGACCGGACAATCACCCTCGATGAACCGTCCCAAGGGTCGTTGAGTGAGTTCATCCGCGACAAAGATGGCAAACTGGCTTTCTTACGCAACGGCGGGCGAGTCCATCCCAAAATCGTCCAATAAATTCCGACCAATTCTCTGGCTGACTGCTTGCCGGTTGCCGTTGTATAATCGAGCCCATGAGCGTTTCTCCCCACGTCCGCGAAATTGCGCCAAACGCTGTGCGCGTCACACACTTTGATCCAGTCCAGGGACAGCCGAACGACCGTCCCTGGCTGAAAGATGTGCTGCTTGACCTGCCCGAAAGCGAGCGGGACGGCAGCCCGATCAAAGTGGACACCCAAAACGGTCTCGTCCGCGCCCAAAACAGCGCGGGCCAGGTCTTTTTCAGCGAAATAGCCCTGCCCAAGCTGGGACTCCGCAAACGCCGTCCCTATTTCTATTTCGACATCCCCCAAACGGCTTTCTACGCCGGTCAGCATCGCGTCGACAACGGCTTGCAACTGACGTTGAACGTTGCCCCGGGCGAATCCTTTTTTGGCTGGGGCGAATGGTTCAACGCCTTTGAGCGCAAATCCGGTCGCGTCGAACTCGACAACCGCAACGCGCTCTTCGGCGAACAGGATCGTCTGACCTACTCCGGCCTGCCGTTTTTCATCTCCAGCAACGGCTATGGCTTTTTGCTGCTCAATTCGCACCGCTCGCAGTGGGATGTTTCCGCAACGCAGCTCACCGTCGCGGCTGACGGCCCCGGCGCCGATTACATTCTGATCTACGGCCCAACTTACCGGGAAATCCTGCGCACCTATACCGCGCTCACCGGCCGTCCGCCGCTGCTGCCGCGCTGGGGTTTCGGGGTTTGGGTCACCAGTTATCCACAGGAACATCAAAATCAAGTCCTGGATTTCGTGCGCCGTCACCGTGAAAAGAAAATTCCGTTGGATGCGGTCATTTTGGATTATCACTGGGAAGAGAAATTCCACAATTTTCAGTGGCGGCGCGGATTAATCCCCGACCCGGCAGCGCTGGTGGCCGGTCTACGGGCCGAAAACGCCCGCCTGGGGCTGATTCTGACTTCCTATCTCAACACCCGCAATCGACCATTGCAAAAATGGCTGCTCAACACCTTCGGGCAAAACGTGACCCCCGGCATGGAACGCGACGATGAACGCGCCCTGGACGAATTCGCCGAGGCCAAATCGAAAGGATACCTGGCACACGAAAACGTGCGCTGGTGGTTTGGCGCCGGTGGCCTGCTCGACTTCACCAACCCGGCAGCCAGCGCATGGTGGCAGGAAAAACTGCGTCCGCTCTTTGAAATTGGCGCAGATTTCATCAAAAACGATGACGGCGAAGACCTGCCGGATGACGCGCAAGCCTGCAATGGCATGGATGGACGCGAATATCACAATATTTACGGATTCTATTACGGACGGGCGACCTATGCGCGCCCGCCTGTCCAGGCCAAAGGACCTGCGGCGAGAACACTGATTTACGCCCGCACCGCCTGGATCGGTTCGCAGCGCTACCCGGCGCTCTTCCTTGGCGATCAACAAGCCGATTTCGAGGGCATCCGTCGCAGTATGCGCGCCGGGTTGAACCTGGCGATGAGCGGCTTTTCCTACTGGACGGCAGACGGCTTTGGTCTGTCAGGAAAGACCGACCCAGAAACGCACATGCGCTATGCCCAGTGGGCACTGCTCAGCCCGGTGGCGCGCTACTTCGTCCGCCCGGCAGCGATTGACGAGACGCGCTTCCCCTGGTCGCACAATGCGCAGGTGGAAGCCAACTTCCGCAAGATGGCCGAACTGCGTCTGCGCTTGCTGCCGTATTACAACACGCTGGCGCACGAAAGCCACCGGTCGGGCATGCCGATCATGCGTCCATTGCTGCTCGAATTCCCAGGCGATGCCCGCCTGCGCAGCGTGGATGATCAGATCATGCTCGGCAGCCAGTTGATGATCTGCCCGGTCGTTGAGCGCGGCGCAACCTCCCGCAAGATCACGCTGCCTGAAGGTGTCTGGCACGATTTCTGGTCTGAGCGCTGCTGGGAGGGCGGAAGCGTCATCGAATATCCGGCTGCGCTGGATTGCCTGCCCTTGTTGGTGCACGGCGGGTCGATTTTGCCGATGGGCCCTGTTCTGCAATCCATCCCGGATGGGCACCAGTTCGATCAGCTTGAATTCCACGTCTGGGGGCCGTTCCCGGCGCAGGGACAGTTTATCGACGACGATGGGCAGTCCGTGGCCTATCAGGACGGCGCTTTTTCGCGCACCACGCTCCGCGCCGAGCAGGCCGCGAACCGGTTGAGACTGCGCATATCAGGGGTGCAGGGAAAATTCGTCGGTCAGGTGAACAGGCGCCGAGTGGAGCTCATCCTGCACCAGGCCGGGGCGGTTGAAAATGCCCAAATTAACGGTGAGAACGCGGCGGTTTCGAGCGCGCCTGATTTATTCCAAATCTCTTTTGAACATTCCGTCTTGAAAGACGCGCTGATCGAAATCCTTTTCAGCGCATGAAGGCCATTGTGAAAATATCCGAAGCAAACTTGATGATGATTTTATTGGCCGCCGCGCTGACAGGCTGCAATCTGCCATCCGCCGCGCCCAGCCAGGCGATTGACCCGGCGCTGGTGGGCACGATTGCCGCCCAAACGCTGGAAGCGGTGCTCTCGCAAACGGCCATCCCGTTGCCTTCTTCCACGCCCACGCCGCCCGCGACGCTGACGAAAACCCCGACCATCACCGCCACCTATTCGGTCCCTATGGTGCAATTTGATGGCAATACCAACTGCCGCAAAGGTCCTGGAACGGAATATGAAGTGGTGACCGTGCTGAATGCCGGGAAAAAAGTGGAGACGGTTGGGATTTCGGAGAAGGGGAATTACTGGTTGATCAAGCTATCCGACGGAAAGGAACCCTGCTGGGCTGCCAACGATTTTGCCAAAGCGTCTGGAAGTATTTCCGCCCTGCCGACGGTCACTGCGCCGCCCACGCCCACGCCCCGTCCGCCCAACGCACCGGTCTGGTCGACTTATACCTATACCTGCGATTTTGCGAGCGGCGGAAACAATATCACAATGAATCTGGCCTGGACCGACCGGGCCGATAATGAAGAAGGCTACATCGTCTACCGGGATGGGCAGGCCGTGATTACGCTGGCGCCCAACGCCAACAGTTACGTCGATGTGGCCTTTGTGGCGACCGGGCAGGAAGTGAGCTATGCGGTGGAAGTCTTCAACAAAACCTCGCACGCCAGCAGCAGTACCATCAAGGCCTCCTGTCAATGAACGAGCAGCGCATGAAAAATTCGCAGGTGGAATTGTTAAGGCTGCTGACTTCGCGCCTGGAACGTCTTTCAGTCGATTCGATCTGGGCGCGGCGCGCCAGTGGTTTGCGCGGCTCGCTGATTAAGGCGCTGGAATCCGCTGACGCCGGAAATGCCTACCCGCCAGAACACCTGGAGATGTTGATCGAGCGCAGCTTTGAGATTTTGCGCAACGCCGCCAGGGAAATCCCCGACGTGGAAGCGCTGTGGCCCAGGCAATGAGACTCGACTGGGCAATTACAACTTCACTATGTTTTCGGAAACACTTCACTATGTTTTTGAAAAGACTTCATTATCTCCCGCCAGCCACATCCCCATGAGAGACGTTAAACAAAAACCCAACAGGAGCGAACATGCCAAGAAATTACGATCAGGCCAGCCCCACCCAATATCAGCGCATCCCAAGTCACACCCGCGACGAAGCCTGGACCAAGGAGTTTTTGCGGCGCTGCGAAATTGGACATATCGCCCACGCCCGCGGCGACCAGCCCTTCGTCACACCGACCAATTTCTGGTACGATGAAGCTCATCAGCGCATCATCTTTCACTCAAACATCGCCGGACGCACGCGCGACAACCTTGAACACAATCCAAAAGTCTGCATGGAAGCCAGCGAATATGGCCGTTTTCTACCCGCCAACACCGCGCTGGAATTCGGCATTCAGTATCGCTCCGTGATGGTTTTCGGGACGGTACAAATCCTGGAAAATGACGATGAAAAGCGCGAAGTGCTGTACGCGCTGCTGAAAAAGTATTTCCCCAACCTGACGCCCGGCAAAGAATACCGTCCCATCATCGATCAGGAATTGGCGCGGACGACGGTCTACGCCATCCAAATCGAGTCGATCAGCGGCAAGGAGAATTGGGATGAACTGGCTGAAGAATTGCCCGATTGGCCTCCGCTACCCAAGGAATTTCTTCAAACCAGATAAGGTATAATCCGCGCCGGAGAATGAAGCAATGACAAATCCAGACATCTACAACCTCAAACCAAATGGCATTGTGCTGTACGGCGCAGACTGGTGCCCGGATTGCAAACGCTCGAAAGCATTTCTGGCCGCCCACAACATTCAGTATTTGGATGTGAATATCGGCAAAGATAATCTGGCCTATGCTTTCATCGAAAAACTGACGCGGCGTGTCGTGATCCCGACGCTGATCTTTCCTGACGGCGCCATTTTGGTCGAACCATCTGACGAAGCCTTGAGCCTCAGACTTGGAATCCGATAATATGACTGACCTTTACAGCCTCACTCCAACCGAGATCATCCTGTACGGCGTCACCTGGTGCGGAGATTGCCGCCGCGCGCGGCAGGTATTCACCGAAACCGGAATTAATTTTGTCGACATCGACATCGATCAGGACGAAAAAGCGGCCGGCTTCGTCAGGCAGCTCAATCGCGGTAGCCAGAGCGTCCCGACAATAGTCTTTCCAGATGGCACAACGCTGACCGAGCCGGACAGATTCACCCTGGCGAATAAGCTCAAAGAATACGGACAAACCGCCTGAAAAGGCGGTTTTTTTCCACTTGAAAGCCTGCCCGGTTATTTTCAGGAAATCGCCAACCCAGGAGCATCCATGACGACCGCACCAACTCCAACGCCGCGTTTTGCGGCTTTACAGCACCGAAACTTCGTCCTGCTTTGGGCGGGCCTGATCGTTTCCAACACCGGCACCTGGATGCAAAACGTGGCGCAAGGCTGGCTGGTTCTGCAGTTGACCAATTCCCCGCTCTGGCTGGGATTGCTCGGATTGAGCTTTGCCGTCCCAATGATTGTCCTGCCGTTGGTAGGCGGAGCCGTCGTCGACCGCATCGACCGCATCAAGCTGCTTTACGTCACCCAGACCGGCGCCATGCTGACCGCTCTCGTGCTCGCCATCATGACCTGGACCGGCACAGTCCACATCTCCTACATCCTGATCGCATCCTTTGTCAGTTCCTGCCTGCTGGCCTTCGATAACCCCGCCCGGCAGGCGCTGGTACCTGACCTTGTGCCGCAGCGCGACCTGCTCAACGCTATCTCGCTCAATTCCGCCACCTACACTGGCGCGGCGCTGGTCGGCCCGGCCATCGCCGGGATTTTGCTGGTTCCGCTCGGCGCCGGGACGTTATTCTTCCTGAACGCCGTCAGTTACCTGGCAGTGCTGATTGCGCTGACCTTCATGCGCAACGTCCAGGCCCGCGGCAACGCCACCCAACACGCTTCCATCGCAAAATCCATGCTGACCGGTCTCTCCTATGCATGGAAAAACCGGCTGATCCTGTCGCTGCTTGGGCTTTCGGCGCTGGCGGCGCTTTTCGGCCGCTCCTACCAAAATCTCCTGCCAATTTTCTCGCGCGACATCTGGAACGGCGGCCCGGCAGGCTACGGCATCCTGCTTTCCACTTCCGGCGCCGGGGCACTGGTCGGGGCGTTTGGGCTGGCCTCCGCGCGCAGCGTTAAGCGCCAGGGCGCCATCATGATCGCCAGCGGGCTGATATTCAGCCTGTGCGTCATCCTGTTCGCGCTCAGTTCCAGTTTTTGGCTGGGGGCCGCCATGCTTTTCATCGGTGGCATCGCGGTCACCATTTTCAGTACAATCATTTCCACCTTTATCCAGGTGACGGTTCCTAACGAGCTGCGCGGGCGCGTCATGAGCCTGTACTCTATCACGCTGATCGGCCTGCCCTCGCTCGGCGCGATGGGCAGCGGCAGCCTGGCCGAATTATTGGGCGGCGTTTCGGGCGCTCCGCGCGCCGTTCTGCTTGGCGGCATCGTGGTCGGTATCGTTCTGATATTAGTCACACCCCTGTTTTGGAATCGCAGCATCGCGGCCTTCAAGAAAACAACATGAGTGCCATTTCGGAATATCTTGACATGGCGCTCGCCGCGCGAAAGGACTCAATCGACGAAAAGCACGAATCTGCCTTTCGTCTTTTCAACGGTTTTCTGGAAGGTTTCCCAGCCCTCAGCATCGACCTCTACGCCCGCACCGCCCTGCTGCACAATTACGCCGAATCCGCCTCGGATAGCGACGCCGCTATCGCGCAAAATTGGATTCTCGAAAAGTTACCCTGGGTGCGCTGCGTCATCGTCAAAACCCGCAACGGTCAGAGCGACAGCGAAAAACGCGGCATCCAGACCTATGGCGCAAATCCCGACCGCAAAATCCGTGAACACGGCACCTGGCATGCCATCGATCTGACCATGAACCGTGACGCGAGTCTCTACCTGGATACGCGCAACTTAAGGCTTTGGGCGCAAAAAAATCTCAGCGGAAAGACGATCCTGAACACCTTTGCCTACACCGGCAGCCTGGGGACAGCGGCGCTGGCAGGCGGCGCGGCGCGCGTCATCCAACTCGACCGAAATCGTTATTTCCTGGATGTTGCCAAGACCAGCTATATGCTCAACGGCTTTCCCATCGACAAGAAAGATTTCATCGCTGGCGATTTTTTCCCCACAGTCAGCCAGTTCAAACGCAGCGGGCAGACATTTGACTGCGTTTTTCTCGACCCGCCCTTCTTCGCCTCCACTGCCAAAGGGACGGTTGACCTGGAATCCGGCAGCAGCAAACTGATCAACAAAATCCGCCCGCTGATCAGGGATGGCGGCTGGTTGGTCACCATCAACAACGCCCTCTTCGTCAGCGGCAGGGATTATCTCACCGTGTTGGAAAGTCTGTGCGCGGATGGCTATCTCAGCCTCGAACAATTAATCCCCATCCCCGAAGATTTCAGCGGCTTCCCCGAAACGCGCAGCGGCAAGCCGCCGGTGGACCCGGCTCCGTTCAATCATTCCACCAAAATCGCCATCCTGCGCGTACGGCGAAAATCCGCGGCAGATTGAGAAGCGGGAAAACTGTCAGCAAAACCTTAATTCCGGCAAGCATCAACTATAATATTTATCGGGCACGCCCACCTTTCGTCGACCGGACAAGTAATGGAAACAACGAAAATTGAAATTCCAACCGAACTGCTTGAAGCCGCAGGCCTGACGCCGGAAGACGTCAGGCTCGAACTTGCGGTGCATTTATTCAAGCAGGGCCGCATCACGGAGGCGCAAGTCCACGCCCTGGGCGGCAATCCTATCCGGCGGGAAGAGCTTCTGCCAGGAACAGAGCCGTTCAAAATGGATGCATTCATCTCCAGCTCGGCTCACGATCTAAAATCACCGCTGAATGCCATCATCGGTTTCACCAAGGTCGTGCTCAAGGGGATCGACGGCCCGCTGACTGACCTGCAAGTGACTGATTTGAGCTCGGTCAACGTGAGCGGGCAGCGCATGTTGACACTCATCACCAACCTGATTGAGATGGCGCGCCTGAGCAATGGCGATATCAAGCTGGAGAAAGCACCCTGCGACCTGGCAGAAACGCTTTTCGAGGCTGCCAACCGCTGGAAAACCCAAAATCCGGGGAAGCTGCTGGAAACTGACCTCGCCATCAACGCCCCAGGCATTGCCGTGGATAGCGCGCGCACCCGTCAAATCATCAGCGGACTGTTGACTTACGCCGCAAACCACGTCGCTGAAGGGGGCGCAATATCCCTGCGCGCCAAAGCTGATGAAACCAGCCTCCAGGTTGAAATCGAAAGCCGCGGGGAAAAAGCCAGGGACAAATTCGAGCTGGAACTGTCCATGCAGGAGTATATCTGTCGCGGGTTGATCGGTCTGCACGGCGGCAGCCTGGAAATCGACAAAGACACCGGCGCCGGTCTGGCATTAAGTTTCCGCCTGCCAAAGCGCTAAATTGAGCCTTTATTAGTTGACACCCACGTTTTGTGATCGAATTGGACAATAGTAAATGAAGAAAATCATCGGCATCATTCTGATCGTCATCTCAGCCACCTCCTTTGGCACCCTCGCCATTTTTGGTCGCTATGCTTTCGCCAATGGCATTGACACTTTTACCCTGTTATTCCTGCGCTTCTCTGTCTCCGCCGTGCTGATGGGCGGACTGCTCATCCTGCGCCGCGAATCCCTGCCGCGCGGGAAAACCCTGCTGCAATTGATCGGCATGGGCGCGCTCGGATATGTGGGCCAGTCATTTTCGTACCTGACCGCCATTCGCTATGCTTCCGCCGGGCTGGTGGCGCTGCTGCTGTATCTGTACCCGGTGATTGTCGCCATCCTTTCCAGCCTGGTGCTGCGCGAAAAAGTCACCCCGGTGAAAGCGCTGGCCCTGACCATCGCGCTGACCGGAACCGCCTTCACCGTCACCCCGGAAGGCGGCCAACTTCCAGGCATCCTGCTGGCGCTGGCCGCAGCCGTGATTTACTCGCTCTATATCATCGTCGGGACACAGGTCATGAAGAAGGTATCCGTCCTGCAATCTTCGACCGTCATTTTTGCCTCGGCCGGATTGGTCTATGGCGTTTTGATGATCTTCAATGGGCCTCACCTGCCCACGAGTGGATTTGGCTGGGAAGTTATCGCCGGAACGGTGATCGTGGCAACAGTCATCCCTGCGATGGCCTTTCTCGCCGGGCTGCAGCGCATCGGCGCGACAAATTCGTCCATGCTTTCGACGCTGGAGCCGGTCGTGACGGTCATCCTGGCGGCGGTTTTGTTCCACGACACGCTTAAACCGGTCACACTGTTCGGCGGCGCAATGATCCTGGTCGCGGTCATCCTGCTCACGCACAGCGAACTGCGCCAAAACGGCCCGATCGGGGAAGTTGGCGAAGTCAGCAAATTGGTTTAGCGCGCATTCCACCCAGAAAACACGATGAAATCTTCCCTGTCAAAAATCAACCTTCCGAAATTATCCAACGAGCAAAAAGACGTTTTGATCGGTCTGGTGCTGGTACTGGCAATTGCGGCCATTTATTACGCCCAGTGGGGCTATTACCTGACCAGCGTCACCGACAGCAAAATCAACGTCGATTTCCCCCAAAAGTTCTTCTGGTGGGCTGACGACTCGCGCGACTACCGCCTGACCGGCGACTGGATGTTTGGCAAATCCCAGGAAAGCGTCATCGACTTGCGCCCGTGGGTCTATCCGCTTTTTGTGGGGCTGGCGCGCACACTGTTTGCCGCCAACGGCGAAAGGGTTTTGTGGATCAGCCAATTCATCCTATGGCTGGCGAGCGCAGCGCTCATTTACCTGACGCTTTACAACGCCACCCGCAAAGTCTATTTGGGGATATTCGCCGCGACCCTCTTTTTCACCCATCCATCCCCGCTGGCGCTGACCTTTCACGGCATGACGGAAACGCTGAACATCTTTTTGCTGACCGTTTTTTGCTGGCTGCTATCCGCGAAAGTCAAATTCAAAACCCTGGCAGCCATTTTCCTGTTCAGCCTGCTGACCACCACCAAACCAACCTACCAGATTCAACTGACGCTGTTAATCATCTACCTGGCCGCGCGCACCATTCGCACAATTGGGATGCCCAAGCTCAAACAGATCGGGCTCGTTCTCCTGGTGCTGTCGCCCATCTGGATTCAGCTGGCGTTTTCATTTTCCTACAATCACACGTTGGGCGTCTCCAACATCGGGCCGAACACCTTCAAATATTTCTTCGTGGCCGTGGTCTACGCGCGCGAAGAAAACAAGGAATGGCGTCAGAGCCTGAAAGAAATCGAAGCCTGGGACACAAAACAGGAACTGAACTACCTGTGGGCGCATCAGCGCGAAACCCTGCTGACCTACCGCCGCAACCTGATCGACACCAACCAGTGGGTCGGCTCCTTCTTCATCCGCGGCGAAAACAACCGCATGATCGGTTTTGTCGAAACGGTCAACGCTTTTTCGCTCTATTTGCACCTTTTCATGCTGCCACTGATGTTCTACTTCCTGCTTTCAGCGAAATATTCCCAAAATAAAGAACTGATTTTGTTGATTTACGCCGTCTTTGTGATCCAGACTCTCATTTCGGGGATTTCCACCGGACAGGACGACCGTCTCACCGTCACCGGCATTCCGTTATGGATAGTTTCATACTTACTGGTCATTTATTCCGTCTTCTCCACCCGCCAATCGACAGTTTTGCCAGATTAAAAAGGAAATCCCATGCTGGAATATGTCAACCTGGAACTGGCTCTGCCTAAAGAAGAATATGACAAACGCGTGCGCCTGTTACAACAACGGCTCTACGAGCTGGAACACGCCGTCTACGACGCCAAAGTGCCGGTGATGATCGTCTTCGAAGGCTGGGCCGCCACCGGCAAGGGACGCATCATCAGCATCCTGGCCGAACGCATGGATCCGCGCGGGTTTCGCGTGGTGCCGATCACCCCGCCGCGCACGCTGGAAACCCGCTATCCGTGGCTGTGGCGCTTCTGGCTCAAAATCCCGGCGCGGGGGCAGATGGTCGCCTACGACACGTCCTGGTACCGGCGCGTGCTGATTGACCGCATCAACAAAACGGTCGACAAAAAAGCCTGGGAATCCGCCTATCAGGATATCGCTGAATTTGAAGAGCAGTTATCCGCCGATGGCGTGGTCATTCTCAAATTCTGGCTGCACATCAGTAAGGACGAGCAGGAAAAACGCATCAAAAAACTGCTCAAAGACAAACTAAGCGCCTGGCAGGTCAGTATTGAGGATCTTGCCCAGCAAAAGAAATATGACAAATACAGCCAGGCCGTGGAAGATATGCTTTCGCGCACCGATTCTCCGCATGCGCAGTGGACAATTGTCGAGGCTACGGATCGCTATTACGCGCGCGTCAAGGTGCTGGAAACGATCATCAAAGCGCTGGAAGCGCGCCTGGGCCTCCCCTCCAGCCTGGACCCCAAAGCCAAACGCCGCCGCAAATCTGAAGAACTGCAAGGAGCCGTCAATGCTTGACCGACTCGATTTATCCCTGAGCACGCCGCGCGAAGAATACGATCAGCGCATCAAGGAATTGCAGGCCGAATTGCATCAACTGGGCTATCAAGTCTACATGCAAAAACGACCGGTGGTGATTGTCTTTGAAGGTTGGGATGCTTCTGGAAAAGGCGGCACGATCAAGCGCCTGACAGAAAAAATCGATCCACGCGGATACGTGGTCTGGCCGATTGCCGCCCCCGCTGGCGAAGACCGTGAACGACATTATCTCTACCGCTTCTGGCGGCGACTGCCGGAGCAGGGCCAGATCGGTATCTTTGACCGCTCCTGGTATGGACGCGTGCTCGTCGAACGCCTGGAAGGTTATTGCAGCGCCGACGACTGGAAACGCGCCTACAGCGAAATCAACCAGTTTGAGCGCCAGCTGACTGACTTTGGCGCTGTCATCTTCAAATTCTGGATGCACATCAGCAAGGCCGAACAGCTGCGTCGTTTTCAGGAACGCAAGCGCACCAACTACAAATCATGGAAAATCACGGATGAAGATTGGCGCAACCGCGGCAAATGGGAGGATTACCAGGTGGCCGCCGAAGAGATGCTGCTCAAAACCAGCACGCCCAACGCCCCGTGGACGCTGGTGGAAGCCAATGATAAATATTATTCACGCCTCAAGGTGCTGCATACCGTCGCCGATAAGCTCAAACACACCCTGAAGTAAACGCGCTCACAGAACCAGCATTAACACTCCGCGCGCCGCCAAAGCCGCAGCCAGCGCCACAATCACTGTCAGCGCCGTGATCCACAGCATGCCTTTTGTGCCGAGTTCACGGCGCAACATGATTAAAGTGGCCACGCAGGGCACGTAGAACATCACAAAGACGGTGAACACAAACAATTGCGTCGGCGACATGACCGAGGCAAAATTCATCGTCCCCAGCGCCTGGCCCAACATCACCAGCGAAAGTTCCTTGCGCAAAATGCCGAAAATGAGCGGCACGCCAACGGCAGAAGGCAATCCCAAAATCCAGGTCAGGGGGCGGGTCAGCAGATTGAAATAAATCGCCAGGTTGTAGTAGCTCAAAACCGCCAGCACGCCGCTGCCCGCAATCAACGTCGGCCAGGCTTCCACCACAAATTCGCGGATACGGAACCAGGCTTTATTGACGACCGCCTTCAGGGTCGGGGTGCGGTATGGCGGCATTTCAAAAATCAAGCCGGGAGTATCTTCTGGCATCAGTTGGGTCAAAATCCGCCCGGTGATGGCGATGACAAACAGGTTGAAAACGTATAATCCCAGCGCCGCAAGCGGCCCGAGATAGAACGCCACCAGTCCGAAAACCACGGCCAGCCTGGCCGCGCACGGGACCAGCGTCGCCAGGGCTGCGGCCATGAACCTGTCGCGCGGCTCTTCCAGTGTGCGCGTGGACATGACGGCCGGAACGTTGCAGCCGTAGCCCAAAATGAAAGGCACAATCGCCTTGCCATGCAGGCCAATGCGATGCATGAGCGAATCCATCAAAAAAGCCACGCGCGGAAGGTAGCCGACATCTTCCAACAGGCCGAGCCCGAGCAAGAACGGCAGGAGATAAGGCAGAACGATCGCAATACCGGCTGTCACGCCCTGTAAAATCCCTTCCAGCACGATACCCAAAAAGCTTTTCAGTCCAAATGGCCCGGTGGCAGTTTTGATCAGTCGATCGAAAATTGCCAGCAGCGGCGGCTCGATCAGCCGCCCAATCCCATAAACCGTCTGGAAAAAAGCCAGCAGCACCAACAACAATGTGACATAGCCCCAGACCGGATGCAGAAGAACGTCGTCCAGCCGGTCACGCAAGGTCAAATTCCGCGCGCCCTGGCTGACAAATTCTTCGGCCAATTCCTGCCCCAAACGGTGACGCGCCAGAGCGTCGGCTTCGCCCGCTTGAAAACGCGCCTCGTAATTCGGCAAGGCGCCCGCGGCATCCTTGCCAGCCAGGAACAGGCCCTTAATCCCGCGGCCTTTGCTGGCCACCAACGGCAGCACCCGTATTCCCAGCTTTTTCTCCAGGCCCGGCCCATCGACTTTCAAACCCAGCCGCATGGCCTCGTCCATCATGTTCAAAGCCAGGATGACCGGCCGCTTAACGGTCAGCAATTCAAGGGTCAATTCCAGCGACTGCGCCAGGTGTGAGGCATCCGCCACATTGATGATGACATCGACATCGTTGGAAGCCAGGTAATCCATCGCCACCGCTTCCGCCGGGTTGGATCCCGCCAGGGTGTAGGTGCCGGGCAAATCGACCAGATTGACAACATCGCCCACCACGCGTACTTTGCTTTCAGTAAACGTGACCGTGGTACCATGAAAATTGCCGGTTTCAGCTTTATACCCGGCAACTTGATTGAATAGCGTACTTTTTCCGCAGTTTGGGCGGCCCACAAGCGCAAATCTCATTCTGCCAGCTCCACCAGTATTTTATTTGCCACAGCCCGCCCCAGCGCAATCTCGCGTCCGCTCACTTCTACCAGCAGCGGCCCCTTTAATGGCGCGGCGCGCAAAATCCGCGCCCGGTCGCCAGGATAAAGCCCGTGCTGCAGCAAACGATCCTGGAATTTCTCGTTCCCCTCAAAACCCAAGACACTGACCCAAATTCCTTGTTCGGCATCGATTAACCGCATGGCAATCCTTTCTGCGTGCATTATTTTACCGTAGAAGAGTAAATTCGATGAGAAATATCTGATATGCTCCCTATATTGGGCATTTTATTTCAACATCCCCCATATACAGCGCAAAAGAAGAGCCTTTCTCAAAAAGGCTCTTCTTTTTTACTACAGTAACCTTACAGTTATTCGTTTTTCGGAGGCGAAAAGACTACCCTTTTGACGTTTGTTCGCGGCACCCAACGTGCAGGTTGAGCGCGATCTGGCGATGGCATTAATGGCTCATGACGAAAAAAGAAGAACGCCCAGGCACAGTACTGACCCTGTCACCGACAGGTATTTCTGTTTGAGTTGTTCAACCGCTGCGCTTCATGCTCCTTTGGAGGCTTTCACCCCGCCAAATCCCTGGCGCACGAAGAAGGCAATCACCTGGGCGCGATTCTCCATATTGAGATGCTTCAAAATCAAGGACATATGGTACTTGACGGTGCGTTCGCTCAGATTGAGTGTTTCGCCAATCTCTTTGTAGGATTTCCCCTGTATGACGAGTGTCAATACCTGCACCTGGCGTTCGCTTAGATCGGTTGGGACGGTCAAATTCTCCAAATCAACCGGATTCTCTTCGGGCTCGCGCCGGGGTGGTTGTTGTTTTGAGATTCGCGCAAACTCGCTAAGGACTTTTTCGCCCAGCCCCTTGGAGAAAGGCAGATCGCCATTCGTCAGATTGCGGAAGCCCTCCAAAAATTCATCCGAGGGGGCTCCCTTGAGCAAATAACCGGAGGCGCCGCTCTTGATCGCTTCAAAAAGATGTTCGTCCTCTTCGGAAATGGAAAGGATCACAATTTTGATCCTGGGGAACTCAGCTTTGATCAAACGCGTGGCTGCCAGTCCATCACAGATGGGCATCTCGATATCCATCAGGATCACATCCGGGCGCAGTTCACGCGCCATTTCAAATGCGTTCAATCCGTTCGTCGCTTCGCCAATCACCTCAATGTGATGCGATGTTAACAAACTGGCTACGCCTTTGCGAAAAAGCGCGTGGTCGTCGACCAACAAGACTCTCATTTACTTTCTCCTCGTACCGTTTCGCGCAGTGGCACCCTGATGGTAATGCGGGTGCCCTGGCCTGGTTCGGACTGCACGTGAAACTCGCCTCCGGCCAGCTGGGCCCGCTCTTGCATAAAGCCCAGTCCAAAGTGGGACCTATCTTCGATGAAATCCATAGGTGTGAAACCTTTCCCATCATCCATGATGACAATCTCAGCCTGGCGGCGGTCCGGGCTTTGTGAAATCTCGATGCGCATGCTGGCCGCGTTGGAATGTTTGGCGGTGTTGTTGAGCGCCTCTTGCAGGATGTTTATCAGCTGGGTGCTGACGTTGCTGTCAAAGCCGCGCTTTCTTACCGCCGGATCAATTTCCTGCTGCACGCGGATACCGTAATTGTGCTCGAATTTCGCGATGAACAGGGCCATTTTTGAAAAAAAACGCCGTTCGATCTTCCCGGGAGTTTTTAGTTCGCGGATGGTTTTGCGCAGCTGCAGCTGAGAGTCCAGCGCAGCCTTCGAGATGGATGCCAACTGGGCATCCATTGCGCTCAAATCTGAATCGCGCAGGTATTGACGCGAAGCTTCTGCCTGCATGCTAAAGAAGCCTAAAACCTGGCCCAGGTTGTCGTGCAGATCGCGCGCCAGGCGCTCACGCACTTCCATGACGGCCAGCAAACGCTGTTGTTCAAAAACCTGGTTCTGGGCAATCTCCCTGGATGTCATTTCTTCTACCAGACGCTGGTTCAAATTTTCCAGCAGGTCCCTGGCTTCCTTTATCGCAACTTCGCGCCTGTGCAGCTCATTGATATCGCGGATAATGGTCATTCTGCCGGAGAGGCGTTTGCGCCAATCATAGAGCGGGGTGATACTCATTGAAAAATACATCGGTGCTTCCGGTGTCCCCAACTGTAATTCTTCCTGTAAATTCCAGGAATTCTGGTATGTGCTCAATTTCGGCACCTCGTATGGCATGAGCTGCTGCAAGGAATACCCCAGCGCCTGATTTCGGGTGAGGCCCAGAAAGTTGAGCGCTGTACGGTTGATATCGATCACCCGATCGTACATATCGAGGATGGCGAACGCATCTGGCATGGTTTCAATCGCCTGGCTGCGCGGAATCGCGCTCAACCCCAGAATGCGGTTACCCATAAATCCCCAGAAGAAGATGAGGACCATCAAGGTAAACCCGGGCAGGGTCAGATCGAGCTCTGGAATGAAATTGACGCCACTCATGTAGATCAGGTTTCCAATGAACGGAAAGAGGGTGGCGGCCAGCAGAATGGCGGCCTCTTTGCGCCGCAATCCGCGCGTACTGTGGAATATTTTTGCAAAACCAAAGGTGCTGAAGGCCCCTGCCAGGTAATAGAATCCGAGGTAAACCCAGAAAAATGCTCCGTAGCGGAAGCTCAATAAGGATATTCCAGAATAATTACCCGACTGGATATCGATCCAGATCAGGTGATGCGCTTCATTGGTCCAGGCCAAAAGCGCACCAGTCAGCGGCACCAGGGCGATTAATAGCTTATTGCGCCAGGTCAGCCAGCGCGTATATCCGGCATAGGTCATCGTCAGGCTGATCAACCCGATGATCAGGATGCCGGCTCCCAGGAATTGGAATTTTGCCCAAAAAACGCGCGCGCCGATATCGTAGGTGCTGGTGGCGGCCCCATAGCCGAACAGCCAGAGCGCATCCCCCAGCAGCAGCAGCGCAGGGGGCGCTTCAACATCATTTCTCTGCAGCCAGGCGAACAGAGCCAGCCAGCCAACACACCAGCTGATGGACAGATATGCCACAGATACCGCATTCAGGTGCCAGATTGTTGCCATTGTGTGCTTCGACCTTTCTGGTTCATTATAGCAAACCTCGCCACAGAAGAACGAAATCCCCCGTCCATTTTTTCACAAGACTATCCCTGGGACACAGGCAGACTGTACTTTGGTACAACATTTGACTGTACCCAGGGACAGTGCCAGAGAATGAATGGCTGTGAATTCTCCACAGGGATACATTTTTTCGCAATAGCGCAAAACTTGTTATTTGGGTACAAAACCTATTGAACCGCCAAGACCGCAAAGGCCGTGAAGGTTTTTAAATTCAGGCAGGGCAAGCCTTATGCCTGGAGAAAATGCGATTCCTGGCTTTTGGCAAAAAAATCTGTAAGCGTGGGAGCCTGCACAGAATTGATAATGGTTTTCTTCGCGCACTAGTCCCCGGCCTCCATTAAGATGTAGGGTCAATCTACCGGATTTTAGCCTGTCTGGCCCTACATCTTTAGAAAGTTCGGGCACTTGGCGGTCTGGCGGTTGGTTTTCTCTTTGCCTCGACAAGCTCGGCAACCGTTCTGGCTTGGCCAGGGTAGGTCTATTCTGCAAAAACCTTTCTAACCACGACAGACACAAGTAGCGCGAAGAAATATCAGGTGTTTTCGTGTCGAATCGAGCCAGCTCGACGGACGAATCGAGCCAGCTTGACGGACGAATCGAGCCAGCTCGATTGCAAATAAAAAGCCCGCGCGTTCCTGGGAACGCGCGGGCCGGGTAGTACCGCTTTACTCAATCTGATCGCCGGGGTGCAGGTTGTTCCACATGACAATAATCTCGGCCTCGGTCTTGCCGATATTATCAGCATTGCGCCACTTGCCGCGGAAGTTCTGACTGACCTTCTTGACCAGTTCGGGGTTGACGCGCACGTCCACTTCAATGCTGCCGTCCTTCTTGCCGGTCGGCCTGAAGTGCGTGCCGTTGGGCAGCTGCACGATGCGGCCTTCCTTCAAACCAATCTCGGTCTGAGCATCCAATTCGTCCAGCACCGCCCGAACACTACCGCGGGCTCTGGTTGGTGGCTCCCACAATCCGCTCGATCAGCCCTTCTGGAGTGATCGGGTCAGCGGGTTCGAGGCGTGGACCAAACACTGTCCAGGCTTGAATCTTTTTTGCCATACTACCCTCCTGCCTGCGTTGCTCGCAGGCACATAAAAAAGAAAAAAAATGGGATGGATGCGTGGGGCGTCTTTCTGAATCCCCCTTCGCTACAAAAATTATACAACAAACCGAGGGCAAAAAGCTACAGTCAATTTTCGCGGATTGTCCTTAGGGACACAGGCAGACTGTACTTTCGTGCAAGCCCTGACTGCACCCAGGGACATTGTCAGACTGTACCCAGGGCCACGGCAGTACTGTACTTAGGGCAGGCAGGGACTGTTCCTGCGGACAGGGACGAAAAATGAATGAGAGTGTATCCTTTACCTGGTTACACTCTCATTCATTTTTCGATAGGCGGCCATGTCAACATTAAGTTACGTCATCCTTGTGGGTGATTCTATTTATATCGTCGGGCTGGCGCTCAGCCTGTCGGCATACCTGGATATTGTCGTCACCATAGTGGATTATGGCGGCGAGGCGACCGAGGCGGCGCTATCCAGATATCCAGCGCCGGTCGTGATTTATGAAGTCAGCGTGGAGCTGCCAGCCAGCACAGCCAGGATTCTGCAACAGAATTCCGATCTGAAACTGATCGGCGTTGACCCTAACAACAAGCTCGTCCGGGTTCCATCCGGTGAGATGGTGATGATCTTGACCATGCAGCAGCTGGCCGACACGATCCGTTCCAACTATTCGCAGACAGTCGAACTGTAACCCTTACCCCCAGTTTGACGGGCTTCAGCACTGCAGGATGTGGCAGGCAAGCCTTTTGGGCCCGCCAGGGCCTCGCAGATGCACGAAAAGGTAAGTTTTATGGATGAAAGCCCCGGCCAGGATCAGCTGCCGGTTCACAACCAGATGTCAAAACAAGGAGAATGTCATGACCCTGAATAAACGACCCAACAAGTTTTTCTATATTCTCACGCTGCTGGTCTTCCTGGCCCAGCTGGCCCTGCCAACCGGCGCGCGCGCCGAAGGGGAAACCCCGCCCGCCGACCCGGCCGTGACTGAAGTTGCGACCCAAGCCGCCCCGGCTGACGCCGCCACGCCCGAAGCGGCCCCGGCTGACGCCACCGAAGCCGCGCCCGAACCTTCCGCCACAGAAGCCCCCGCTGCCGAACCGGTCATTGACCTGACGGCAGTGCCGGATGGCACCGAAGTGGTGGTGCTCGATGAAAACGGCCAACCCCTGCCGTTGGGCAGCCAGGCTGCCGCGGATGTGGTAGCCCAGGGCGACCCGATCTGGTGTGCTGATAATGTGGATCCCGTTGCCCTTGCATCTGGGTCTTTCAGTAGCGCTGGTTGTACTCCAACTCAGAGTTCATTAACAGATCTTGATACTTATATTAAGGCCACCCTAACCTATGGTTGGTACGACTTGCCTAACGGTGTGATCTGGATTGCAAATTCTGCGATTACTGAATCTGCAAATGTGTTTATCAGTGGAATAGGTAATGAAAATAGCTTGAGGGTTCAAGGCGGTTGGGATGGTACGAGTACATACCGAGCTGCCGATTATGCCTTATATGGCACAGCCACCACTTTTACCAAGGCGATCAAGATCTCCTGGTGGGGGCCGTTAACCATCAATAACCTGACCGTGGATGGCGGCGGCGCAACCCCGGCCAATCCTGTACCCTCCTTGCTCGATGTCATAGAAAACGGCGAATCCGATGTATCCCTGAGCAATATCACGGTCAAGAGGAGTGCTAGCGAGAAAACAGGTCTGACTGTGACCAGCATTAGCTCCTCTAAGAATGTTACTCTTAATTCCGTGAATGCCAGCAACAACGGCGGGCACGGCGCAGCACTAGTCGGCTCCAACACCGCAAACTACATCATTACCAACAGCACCTTCAGCAATAACGGCGGCCAAACTGTCGCTGACCAAGACAACTACAACGGTTTGATTGTAACAACCACGGGCAATATCAGCCTAGATCACGTTACCGCCAATGGCAATTCGCTAGACGGCGCACAACTGAACTCTCACGATGGGGATGGCACCAGCACTGGCACCGTTACCGTCACAAACAGCACCTTTGGCGAAAAGCAGAACATCTGGAATGGGGCCGCTGATAACTCTAACCAAAGCTCATGGGGCAATGGCAGAGACGGTCTGAGCATCATTTCGGCCGGGGCGACCAGCCTGAATGCCGTCACCGCCGATTACAACGGTTCAGATCACCAGCATGGCGGAAATGGCATCGTAGTGAAGAATTACCTTACCGGCGGCATCAGCCTGAGCGGTGTGACTGCCAATCATAATTATAAATACGGCGCTGATTTGACCAGCGCCCACGACCTGGATGTGACAGGCAGCACCTTCAACTATAACGGCGATTATTACCCTAGTGGCGGCGTGCTTACTGACATAGGCGGGCATCAGAATTTTACAACCACCGAAGCCAACTATAACTATTATTCCGGACTTTACCTGGGTGCAGGCAATTCTGAGGGACTGTCCGACTTCCCCGACACCACCGGGGAAGTCAGCCTGACATCCGTGACCACCCACGACAATGGCTGGGGGTGGGCGGATGATCGTACTGATCCCCCTATTGATCCACTCTGGGCCGGCATTTCAACCAAGCTGACAGCACCCTTCGCCTGCAGCAACTATAGCAGCTACGATAATGGCCAGCCTGATTCGATCACCTGCATCGAGGTTCCCAGCGGCGGCGAGACCCCCGGCGGCGGAGAAACGCTTCCTTCCGGCGGCGATGACTGGAAACATGACCCATCCTTCCCGGAAGATCACGGCCTGGGCATCAAGAACGTCGAAGTTTCAGGCGGCCTGAGCGTTGACCTGAGCTGCGGCGGCGGCATCGGCGGCTACAACCTGGGGCTGGGCGGAAATCAAGTCTCCCTGCCCTGCGGCAGCCTGTCCGGCGACGGCGACGGCACCAGCGCGGCGTTGACCTTCACGCCCGGCGCGCAGCTGCCCGCCGCGGTCGACAGCCAGTTCAGCTTTGTGGCGGGCCTGGAAGTCAAACTCTCCGCGTCGCTCAAGGGCGACATGCTGGTCAGCTTTGCCCTGCCGGCAGGCGCGAAGGCCTCCAGCTTCAGCATCCTGTTCTGGGATGGCAGCAAATGGATCGACCTGGGCGGCTTTGAATCTGCCAACGGCCTGTTCAACGTCAAGACCACGCAGGGCGGCATCTACGTCCTGGTCAGCAAGTAAATAAAACCGTCCCGAAGCCTTGCAGAGCGGCTCAACGCTCGCATCAAGGCTTCGGGACGTCCTTTTGCTCCTTGTCTAGCAGGAGTTGGA
>CAILYI010000269.1 GCA_903838415.1 uncultured Anaerolineae bacterium
CTTTGGCGAGCAGTCGTCCCCACGAACCAACCACCGGTTTGAGCACACACGGATAGCCGATGGTTTCCACCGCCTGCAGGGCAGCATCCTCGTCGAAAGCCATCATCACGCGCGGAGTGGGAATGCCCTCCCTCGCCAGGATCTGGCTGGTGATGTATTTGTCCCCGCAACGCTCCGCCACCGCGGAGGGGTTCACCACTGGCACCCCATGCGCCTCGAAAATCCGCGAGATGTAGAGTCCGCGCGAGTAGGAGATGGAACGCTCAAAGACCACGTCAACATTATCGGGGAGTTGGGAAATGTCAAAGAAGCGTTCGCCGTCCATAATGCGGACCACTTCCACCTCCGGGCGTTTGCTCAATTCCTCGAGAAGTAATTTTTCTTCAGTACGCAGGCGGGTTAGTAAAAATCCAACACGAGTCATGATAATCTTCCTTTTAATTTGATCCATAAGGGCGGCGATGACCATTTTTGTCACCTGGTCGGTGCTGACGTGCTCCCCGGAATGAGGGAAAGCTGTCTTGATTAATAAAACTAGGCCTTGATTCAAGCCAACTGCAGACTCGATTCTGTCGCGGGCCGATTCGCTCAGCGCGAGCAGTACGCGCTCATTCTTTGCCGTTATATTTTTTGAGCACCATGCGGGTCTCGGTGCGCTTGACGCCCATGACAGTACGGATCTCCTCGATCAGGTTGTTTAAGGCCATCACATTTTCAACATTCACAAAGGCGCTGATGTCATAATCGCCCGTGATCTCATACACGCTGCTGACATTGGTCAAGCCGCGCAGACGGCGCACCACCGAGGTGGTGTAGACGTGTGACTCGACTTCCAGCAAGATCATCGCGCTGATATCGTGAGGGATGACGTCAATCACCCGCCCGGTGACGTGCTCGGCGATTTCAATGATATCGGTGTCGAACAGTTGTTTGCGCGAATCCCCGATATTTTTGATCCGCGAAACAATCACCTCCAACTCCGCCAGGCTGACCTGGATGCCGTATTCATCCAAACGGGAGGCGACAGCGCTTTTGCCGGTGTATTTATCAATCACAATCTTGCGTTCACGCCCCAACAGCGCCGGGTCAAACGGTTCATAAGTGCGCGGATCCTTGAGAATGCCATTGGTGTGCACCCCGCTTTTGTGAGTAAAAGCATTTTGCCCGGTAATCGGTTTGTTTGGCGCCATGAAAAAGCCCGACACCCGTTCGAGATAACCGGAAAGCTCCATCAAAGGCTGAACATTGAACTTTTCCACGCCTTCCAAGTTGTGGAAAGAGACGATGGTCTCCGCCAAATCAGGGATGCCGGTGCGCTCCCCGAGACCATTGACCGTGGTATGAATGCAATCCGCCCCGGCGCGAATACCTGCCATGGCGTTCGCCAGCGCCAATCCATAATCGTTGTGACAATGCAGGTCGATCTTGCAGGGCAGCAGCCTGGCTTTCAAGGCGCGCACCCGCTCAAACGTATCATGCGGCTGCATGATGCCCAGCGTGTCCGCAAAACTGATCCGGTCGGCCCCGGCTTCAATAGCAGCGTTGCAGACTTTGACCAGGAACTCGAAATCGGTGCGGGTGGCGTCCTCGGGCGTGTAGCGTACCTTCAATCCCAGGCTGCGGGCGTAGGCGATATGTTCACAGATGATCCCGATCGCTTCGTCCTGCGTCTTGTGCAGCTTCGCATCCAGGTGAATTTTGGAAGTCGCATAAAAAATAGCGACGCGGTGCGCCCCGCAGGCTTTGACCTTGTCAATGCTTGCCTGTAAAGCAACCGAATGTCCGATAATTTCGGCCTTCAGCCCCAAAGCGGAAATCCGCTCAATGGCCTTGGCCACGCTCGGAGAAACGGACGGGTCCCCCGCTTCGATCATGTCCACGCCAATTCTATCCAGGCTGCGAGCGATTTCCAGCTTCTCATCAATGGTAAAGTTGACATAAGGGGTTTGTTCGCCTTCGCGCAGGGTGGTATCCAATATTTCGACCATGATAGTTCTCCTCTTGCAGATAATCAAAAAACGCGCTCTCCGGTATCGGAGAGCGCGTTGGTTTACAGGGACTGAACGGACGCGTTAGGCGTCTGTCTGCTTATGAAATCCTGATTAACCAGCGAAAGCCCACAAATCCGACAACCGAGGTTGCAGAAGTGGGCAGGCGCTTAGCCTTGGCCTCAAAAACAAAGAGATGACTGGCCGGGGTTTTCATAATGTGGCCGTTTATAGTCGGATTTCTCCAACCTGTCAAGACTTTTTGAAGAATTCGCGGTAATAAGTTCAATTCATTGGAAGTTTCCAAAGTCGCCCATTAATTGCTTGACATATGCCGGGGCGACGTGTAAACTAGCGACCATTATGTTTAATGTTATTGAATTACCCCGTACACGTCGTCCTAAGCCTGCTTCTCCCCGAGAAGGTTGGGTAACTATTGCCTAGGACAACGAACTGACCGCAGTAATGCGCTGACACGGTTCAACCAGGCGGCCCTCCTTCACCGGAGGGCCGCTTTTGTTATTCTCACTTACTCACCCAGGAGAAATTATGAAAACCAAGGAAAAGCCGCAGGTCAAGAAAGTAGTTCTCGCCTATTCCGGCGGGTTGGACACTTCCGTCATTGTGCCGTGGCTCAAAGAGAACTATGGTTGCGAAGTGGTCTGCTTCTGCGCCAACGTCGGCCAGGGCGATGAAGACCTGACTCTGCTCGAACAGAAAGCCATCAAGAGCGGCGCCAGCCAGCTCATCTTCCATGATTTGAAGGAAGAGCTCGCCACAGATTACCTGGTCCCGATGATGAAATCCGGCGCGATCTATGAACGCAAATACCTGCTCGGCACTTCTGTGGCGCGCCCGCTGATCGCCAAACACCTGGTGGATGTGGCGCACGAAGTCGGCGCGGATGCGATTTCGCACGGCGCGACCGGCAAAGGCAATGACCAGGTGCGCTTTGAATTGACGGTGATGGCGCTCGACCCGCGCCTGAAGGTGATCGCGCCCTGGCGCGAATGGGATATCCGCTCGCGCGAAGATGCCATTGCCTATGCCGCCGCCCATAATGTACCCGTCACCGCCACCATCAAGTCGATTTACAGCCGCGACTCAAACCTGTGGCATCTCTCGCACGAAGGCGGCTTGCTCGAAGACCCGTGGAATGAGCCCGAGGAACCGATGTTCCAGATGAGCACCTCCCCCGAAAACGCCCCGGATGAGCCCACTTACGTCGAGATTGACTTTGAATCGGGCACACCGGTCGCCGTCAATGGCGAGAAGATGTCACCCGCCGCCCTGATCGCGTATCTCAATGCGGTCGGCGGAGCCAATGGCATCGGGCGCGTTGACCTGGTCGAAAACCGGCTGGTCGGGATGAAATCGCACGGTGTTTACGAAACCCCGGGCGGGACCATCCTGCTGTATGCCCACAATGAACTCGAATCCCTGGTGCTTGACCGCGAGACCCTGCATTACAAGGAAACCATCGCCATCAAGTATGCCGAAGTGGTCTACAACGGTTTATGGTTCACCCCGCTGCGCGAAGCGCTGGACGCCTTTGTCAACAGCACCCAGGGCCCCGTGACCGGCAAGGTGCGCCTCAAGCTCTATAAGGGCAATGTCATCACCGCCGGGCGCACCAGTCCCTTCAGCCTGTACCGCGAGGATTTCGCCACCTTCGGTCAGGAAAACGTCTACGACCAATCCGACGCCGAGGGTTTCATCCGCCTGTACGGCCTGTCGCTTAAAGTGCGCGCGCTGAACGGCCTGCCCATCTCCGGCCTGGATATGCCCAAACCCGATTACTCCCGCTTCAAGCGCGATTAATCATCCGTCAACCCGGCAGCCGGTCTCCTGTTTGATTCATCCGTTTCGATCAGGAGACCGGACGACTGGCAGACCTGCCAACGGACCAATTTTAGGAGAAACTTATGACATTATGGGGCGGCCGGTTTTCCGGTAAACTAGACCCGGCAGCGTGGATCCTCAACACGTCCCTGCCCTTTGACCAGCGACTGGCTGCACAGGACGTACGCGGCAGTATCGCCTGGGCGGGCGCCATCTTCAAAGCGCAGGTTCTGACCGAGATTGAGCATGATGCCATCGTCAAAGGTCTGTTCAGCATCGCGGAGGAATTTGCTCAACACACTTTCGTATTCGTCGAGTCTGACGAAGATATCCACACGGCCGTTGAGCGCAGACTGGGCGAATTGATCGGCGCGGCGGCTGGCAAGCTGCACACCGGGCGCAGTCGCAATGACCAGGTCGCCACGGATTTCAGAATGTGGCTGTTGGATACCCTGCCGCTGTTGGATGCGGCCATCAAGGGACTGCAATCGTCCCTGATTACGGTCGCCGAACGCAACCAGGCCACGCTGATGCCGGGCTACACCCATCTGCAGCGCGCCCAACCCGTGACACTGGCTCACTGGCTGCTGAGTCATTTCTGGGCCTTGCAGCGCGATCGCGAACGATTGGTCGACTTGCGCGACCGGGTTGCAGTTTTGCCGCTCGGCTGCGGCGCGCTGGCCGGGACAGCCTTTCCCGTTGACCGCGAGGCCCTGGCCGCCGCGCTCGGGTTCGATGCGCCCGCCCCCAACAGCCTGGATGCCGTTTCCGACCGGGACTTTGCGGCCGAATTCCTGTTCTGCACGGCCATGCTGGGCGTGCATCTGAGCAAATTATCGGAAAATATCATCCTATTTTCCACCACCGAATTCGGTTTTATTGAACTTTCAGATGCCTACTCGACCGGTTCAAGCCTCATGCCGCAAAAAAAGAACCCCGATATGTTCGAACTGGCGCGCGGCAAGGCCGGGACTTTAATCGGACTGCTGACGGGTTTAATCACAACGCTTAAGGGTTTACCTTCGACCTATGACAAGGATTTGCAGGAAGACAAGCAGCCTGTTTTCCAGGCCACGGATACCCTGCTGGGCCTGCTGCCGGTGCTGGCGGGCGCGCTCGAAACGATGACGGTCAAACCTGAAAAAATGCTGGCGGCCATCGATGCCAATATGCTGGCCACCGATTTGGCGGATTACCTGGTAAACAAGGGCCTGCCCTTCCGCGAGGCGCACGCCGCCGCCGGGAAAGCTGTCCGCCTGGCGCTGGAGAAAAAAATCAGCCTGGACAAGCTTTCTCTGGACGAGTGGCAAAGCATCGGGGCGTTTGAGTCCGATGTGTACCAGGTCTTCGAGCCGATTAATTCCATTGAAAAGAAAAATGCGATTGGTGGCACATCTTCCCAATCCTTCAAAATTCAACTGCAACACGCGAAAAGCAAAATCTAAGGAGAAAAATATCATGGCAAACGTTACCTGCACTGAATGCGCGGCGGATATCACCCTGGCGGAAAATACCGAAGTCGGCGAAATCATCGTCTGCCCGGATTGCGGCGTCGATTTGGAAGTGATTTCCCTCGACCCCCCAACCGTGGAACTGGCTCCGATGGAACAGGAAGACTGGGGCGAATAGCCTCACACCGCCCGGGGAAATTGACCCGGGTTAATGGTATAGCTACCCGCGGGTTTTTATCCGCCCTGCCCGCCTGCATTGGGCGAGGTCGGCGACTTTGGTTCACGCGCCGGGGTTTGTGCCCTGACGGACGAGCTCAGCTTTAATCTCCTGGCGCATCCGGACAAATATCGTGACCGGAATGGAAAGAAAACTTATGCAAAAAAGACTCAGGATTGGCGTCCTTTATTCCCGCGTGCGGGTGGAAGAGAAATGGATTTTCTCCGCCCTGGAAAAACGCGGCATTGATTATGAGCGGCTGGATGACCGGGTGATTTCGTTCGATCTGGATAACCCCGCACCCTGGCGCGCCTTCGATGCCGTGCTGGAGCGCAGTATCAGTTACAACAGCGGCCTGTATGCCCTGCGCATCTTGAATGCCTTTGGCGTGCCAACGGTCAATACCGCGGTTGTGGCCGAGATCTGCGGGGATAAGCTGACCACCAGCGCCATGCTTTCCAGGGCCGGGGTGCCGCAGCCGCGCAACGTGGTGGCCTTTTCACCTGAAGCCGCGCTGGAGGCAATTGAAGCCTTTGGGTATCCGGTCGTGCTTAAGCCGGTGGTGGGTTCCTGGGGACGCCTGCTGGCAAAAATTAACGATCGGGATGCCGCCGAGGCGGTGTTGGAACACAAAGCAACGCTCGGCTCGGTACAGCACAGCGTCTTTTATATTCAGGAATACATCGAGAAGCCCGGCCGGGACATCCGCGCCATCATTGTAGGCGAGCGTGTTTTAACCGCCATCTATCGCAAATCTGAGCATTGGATTACCAATACCGCGCGCGGCGGGGAGGGCGAAATCTGCCCGATCACGCCGGAAATCGAATCGCTCTGCCTGAATGCGGCAGCGGCAGTGGGCGGTGGCGTTTTGGCAGTGGATCTGGTCGAACACCCTCAAAAGGGCATGGTGGTGAATGAAATCAATCACACCATGGAGTTCCATACCGCCCAACCGATCAGCGGTGTGGATATTTCAGGCGAAATCGTTAATTACGTGGTGGAAGCGGCCATGCGCCATCAGGCCTAGTGCCCGAACTTTCTAAAGATGTAGGGTCAGACAGGCTAAAATCCGGTAGGTTGACCCTACATCTTAATGTAGGCCGGGTACTAGGTCATCCAGGCGGGCAACTGCCCAGGTCTGCTGTCTGCGCCAAACATCAAGACCCGGGCTTTCAGATGCGGGCGGCGCAATCGAAAAATGCGCGGCAGGTTGGCAGTTCCAAGGCATGGCGGGATTGATCCCGGCAGCAAGGCCGGGCACGAATCGCCGGACACTCTAACAGGAGCAATTATTCTTATGACAACCGTATCAATCATTGGCGGCTCCGGGTATGGCGGCGGCGAACTGCTGCGCCTGCTGCTCAATCATCCCCAGGTCGAAGTCAGGCAAGCCACCTCGCGTTCGCACCTCGGGGAGTATGTTTATCAGGTGCATCCCAATCTGCGCAAGCGCACCCAGCTTAAATTCACTGACCCGGCCGTGCTCGAGCCGGTCGATGTGCTCTTTCTGGCCCAGCCGCACGGGCAGGCCCAACATAACATTGAGCAGTATGCCGCCCTGGCCCCCAAAATCATTGACCTGGCGGCGGATTTTCGTCTGCGTGATGCCGCGGATTATCAAAAATGGTACGGCGAGTCACACGCCGCCCCAGCTTGGCTTTCCAAATTCGTCTACGGGCTGCCCGAACTGCACCGCGCGGAAATTGCCAGCGCCAACTACGTCAGCGGAGTGGGCTGCAATGCCACCGCCAGCAACCTGGCGCTGCTTCCGCTGGTCAGGGCGGGCCTGATTGACCTGGAGGCCCCCATCATCATCGAGATTAAGGTCGGTTCCTCCGAATCCGGCGCTGAAGGAAATACCGGTTCAAACCACGCCGAGCGCGCCAACGTCATCCGCACATTTTCCGCTTTTGGTCACCGCCATACCGCCGAAGTGATTCAGGAATTGGGCGTGAAGGATGTCTCGCTGACCATGACCGCGGTCGACCTGGTGCGCGGCGTGCTGGCCACTGCGCATGCCAAAGTCAAGCCGGGCGTTGCCAACAAGGACTTGTGGAAGGCCTACCGCGCGGTTGCCAATGAAAATCCGTTTGTGCGTGTGGTCAAGGAGCAGCGCGGGATTTACCGCGTGCCCGAGCCAAAGATCCTGGCGGGTTCCAATTACGCCGACATCGGCTTTGAATTGGACGAATCGAGCGGGCACATCGTTTCGATCTGCGCCATCGATAATTTGATGAAGGGCGCTTCAGGCACGGCGGTCCAATGTCTAAACCTGATGCAGGGTTGGGATGAAACCACCGGCCTGGAGTTTATGGGCCTGCATCCGCTTTAAATGCGGACACAGTTTTATTTTTCAGATCAAGGATAAAAAGCATTATCCACGAAGGGCACCAAAAACACGAAGGAAAATCTTATTGAAAGTAATTCGAAGGTTCCTTTATAAAAAGGTCAAAAGCTAAACCGCCAAGCAGCCAATTGCGCCAAGGTTTTATCAGGTTTAATTTAACAAAAGGCTGATTAAACGCAAAACCCAAATATTTTGTAATAAAGGCCGGTTTTCCTGGCGGACCTGGCCGCTTGGCGGCAAAGTTATTGCAATAAAGTCATCAAAAACTCTTCTTTCATCATGGAGTCAAATGTGAGCAACCAATCCGCAAGCAATACACCCCAAGCCACCATCGTGGTCAAGCTCGGCGGCACCGAAGGCGTGGACTTTTCCGCGATCTGCCAGGATGCGGCGGAACTGCTGGCGCGTGGTCAGAGACTGGTCTTCGTGCATGGCGGCTCGGCGGAAGCCAACGCTTTGGGCGAAGCGCTCGGCGCCCCTCCCAGGTTCATCACCTCGCCTTCCGGCTACACATCCCGCTACACCGACCGCAAGACGCTTGAAATCTTCCTGATGGCGGTCAATGGCAAGGTCAATTCGCTGTTAACCGAACAGCTGCAGCGCCTGGGCGTGAATGCCTTCGGTTTGAGCGGCATGGACGGCAGATTGATGCAGGCCACCCGCAAGGACTCCATCCAGAGCATCGAGAACGGCAAACGCAAAATCATTCGCGACGATTACACAGGCAAGATTGAACAGGTCGATGCCAGTTTATTAAACCTGCTGTTGGGGGCCGGAACCCTGCCGGTAATTGCCCCGGTGGCCGTCAGCATGGCCGGTGAAGCCCTGAATGTGGATGCCGACCGAGCCGCCGCGATGGTTGCCGCAGCCCTGAAAGCCGAAACACTGCTGTTGTTGACAGCGGTGCCCGGGTTGATGAAAAACTTCCCGGACGAGAGTTCGCTCATCCGGCAGCTGCCGCAGAATCAACTCCCGGCGGCGCTTGAAGCGGCTCAGGGCCGGATGAAGAAGAAAGTGCTCGGAGCGGAGGAAGCGCTCAAGGGCGGCGTCAGGCGCGTCATCATCGCTGACGGTCGCATCCAAAATCCAATTTCAAACGCACTGGCAGGAAACGGAACGGTCATCCAATGAAAACATTAAGCGCTGCAGAAATCATCGAGATCGAATCCCGTCATACTTCCGGGCTATATGGCAAACAACCGATCATCTTTGTGCGCGGACAGGGCGCCCTGCTCTGGGACATCGATGGCGTTGAATACCTGGACTGCGCCTCGGGGCATGGTGTGGCCAATCTGGGTCACGCACACCCCAGGGTGGCCGCCGCCCTAGCCGAGCAATCCACCAAGTTGATCACCCTTTTTGAAACCTTCTACAACGATCAACGCGCAGCCCTGATGCAAAAGATGGGCACGCTGGTGGCGGGTCTCGAACGGGTTTTCTTTTGCAATTCGGGCACCGAGTCTGTCGAAGCGGCGATTAAATTTGCGCGCATCTCCACCGGTCGGCCTGGTGTGGTGGCCGCCATGCGCGCCTTCCACGGCCGCACCATGGGCTCGCTCTCGGCAACATATAACAAGAAGTACCGCGAAGGCTTCGAACCGCTTGTGCCGGGTTACAGCCATGTGCCCTATAACAACATCGAAGCGCTGGATAAAGCCATCACCAGTGAAACGGCTGCTTTTATCCTGGAAGTGGTTCAGGGCGAAGGCGGCGTTTACGTGGCGGACCTGGCCTATGTTCAGGCGGCGCGCCGTATTTGTGACGAACGCGGCGCGCTTTTGATCGTGGACGAGGTGCAAAGTGGTTTTGGGCGCACCGGGACCTGGTTTGCGGTGCAATTTTACGATGTCACCCCCGATTTATTGTGCTGCGCCAAGTCGCTGGCGGGCGGCGTGCCAATGGGTGCCGTGCTGATCGGCCCGGCAGTGAAAAACCTGACCCCCGGCGTGCACGGCTCGACCTTTGGCGGCAATCCGCTCTCGTGTGCGGCCGGTGTAGCGGCGCTCGAGGCAATCGAGGCCGAGGATCTGCCCCGACAGGCCGCCGAAAAAGGCCGCTACCTGATGGATAAGCTGCGCCAGATCGATTCCCCTTTAATCCGTGAAGTGCGCGGGCGCGGGCTGATGGTCGGGATTGAACTCAAACAGAAGGTGCAGCCTTATTTAAAGGAATTGCAGGCCCGCCACATCCTGGCTTTGAATGCCGGGCTGACCACCATTCGCCTGCTACCGCCGCTCGTGATTACCTATGAACAAATCGATCACCTGCTTGAGACCCTGACGGCGGTGCTGACGGCCGATCTATCCGCCGAATGAAGCCCCGCAACGGATCACGCAGCCATGGATAACGTCGAACACGAGACTCTGATTGGCCTGGTCTCCCAATACAGCCCTTCCGGGCAGGAGCGAAAGGCCGTGGACTGGCTGGTCAGCCGCATGCGATCGCTTGGTTTTACGCAAACCTTCGTCGATGAAGCCGGGAACGCAGTCGGGGTGATGGGTGACGGGCCCCGGCAGGTGATTCTGCTCGGGCACATTGACACGGTGCCGGGGAAAATCCCCGTGCGGGTCGAGCAGCAAATCCTTTTCGGGCGCGGCTCAGTCGATGCCAAGGCCCCTTTGGCCTGCTTCACGGATGCGGTCGCGCAGATCGGGCCGCAGCCCGGTTGGCAGCTGGTTGTGATTGGCGCCGTCGAGGAGGAACGGGATTCGGAAGGGGCGCGCCACGTTTCAACGCGCTATCAGCCCGAATTTGCCATCATCGGGGAACCCAATCGCTGGGATCGGGTCGCCCTGGGCTACAAGGGTTCAGCCTGGGCCGATTTGACAGTGCGGCGGGAGCAGGCGCACAGCGCCAGCGGCGAGCAAACCGCCTGCGAATTGGCCGTGGAAACCTGGCAAGCGGTGAAAGCTTTTACCGATCGCTATAATTTCGAGAAGCAGCGCGCCTTTGATAAGATCCTGCCGACCCTGCGCGGGATGGAATCGGGGCAGGATGGCTTCGAGCAGTGGGCACGGTTAAGTATCGGCGCGCGCCTGCCAATAGAAGTCTCCCCTGCGAATTGGTACGAACAACTGGCGGAAATCACCGCCGGGGCGGAGCTCAACCCGCGCGGATTCGCTGTCCCAGCCTGGGCCTGTGAAAAGAATTCGCGCCTGGTGCGGGCCTTCCTGAGCGGCATCCGGGCCGCGGGCGGCACCCCGGGCTTTGTCTACAAGACCGGCACCTCCGATCTGAACATTGTCGCCCCGCTCTGGCAGTGCCCGGCGGTGGTCTACGGGCCGGGGGATTCAGCGCTGGACCATACGCCCAACGAACATCTGGCGCTGGAAGAATATCAACAGGCGGTGCAGGCCCTGGCTGCCACCCTGCAAACCCTGGGTAAGATGAATTCGTAAGAGATTTCCGTCCTGCAACCCGCGGGCCGCCCGGCCTGCAAAGCAGCGCATATCAAATTTAAATCGGCAAGCCGCCGGGTTTAATCACAACCCACGCGGATTAAATAGCAAGCCCCGCCCGCAGGATTAGCCCCGGGCGGGGTTCTTTTAACCAAACAACCCGCCCCCGGCAGGCTCAGTTTCCCTTGATGTATGTCAGCTGTTGGCAGATCAAGCCTTCCTGCACCTGGAACAGATCGACGCCGCGCAAAGGTGGTTGGCCCGTGCTGGCATCCCCTGCTGAATATTTCCAACGCATAACACAGCGCACGCTCAGGCTGTAGATCTCCTCGATCTCAAAGCGGGCCTGGGGCGCAGCGCGGAAGAAGTCCTCCCAATAGCGAGCGATGGCTTCCCGTCCGTGGCAGGCGGCGCCCTGCGGCGCGGGGCCGCTATTTTCAAGCAGGCACTCTTCGCTCATAAGCTGCAGCATGCCGGGGACATCATGGTGGTTGCAGGCTTTGTTGAACTCCAATACCACCCGAATGGCGTTTTCCAACTTTGACATGCGCATTGGACTCATAAAAATCTAATTCCTTTCGCTAAAAACTTTACCCCATCCCCGCTCAATGACAGCGGAGGCTGATTTCAAAAAACGATCCGCTGCGCCCAAAGTATAGCACAGCCGCCTGTACCACCCACAAATGGAGCGCGAATTCACGCATGGACCGGTAATTCCCAACCCTGCGCCACCGACCCGGCAGTTGAGCGCAGGAAAAAGCCGCAGGACCAATTCGAAAGCGGAAGCCTGGCGCATTCAATCGCAAGGGTGGCAATTTCAAATTTGGCATTGCCAATCAAAGGGAAATGCCTTCTTATTTGAGGGGCATGCTGCCCCATTAGATCAGAACGTGATTTTATTTGCTTTTTGGCTTATTTTATAAGATCGAATTCTTATATGATTAATATGTTGACTACCCGCATTGGTTTTTTATACCTATTGTTGCTATACGCAAATGCGCGGAGCGCATAAAACAGCCCAAACAGGTACAATTAAATTAGAAACGCGCGCCGGGATGTGTTCCAGCGCGCGTTATTTTTGACCTGATCGTAAAAGCGGGCCGACCCGCCGGGTTATGCGCCGTTGCTGACTCGATGCGTATTGGGCTTGCGGTCACTGACGCGCGTACCGCCCACCATTTCATACTTCATGGAATCGTCCCCGTAAATGCCCTTGACGGTGCTGCGCACACGCTTGATCTTATCCCACAGATCATCGTTCAACGCGTCGCGTTGACTGCGTTGAACCATCAACTGAGTTTCAAGCCGGTTAATCTCCGCCAAAATTGGCCCGGCGGCGGTGATTTGAGCATCCATGGCTGCGCAGGTCAACCCTGACCCCGGCTGGATGGGTCGTGAAGCGATTCACTGAGAAAATTATCCAACAAACCTTACATTTCTGTCAAGTACCTTGTGTTTTTGTAATGTATTTGTCATCAAAGATAGCAAATGCAGAGTTTTTTATTTCACCTAGATCTTGTTTTCACCTGCCAAGTTTCACCTTTTGGGATGATAATAGTGGCAGGAAGAATTTTCAGAATATCAAAGGATGGGATTTGTGAAAAGGGAATATTATTCTGATTCTATTGTAGATTTTCTCAATACTGGGCCAGATCAAATTCTTGGAATTCTATCCAGAAACAATGATTTTAATCTGGAGCAAACTCAACGCGATGCCTGGCTGGCAGAAATTACCATTCTGCAAAAGGTACTCCCCCGATTTAAGGGAGTTATTTATTTCGAATATGCCATTCCCCGAATGGGAAGACGTATTGACGTTTTGCTATTGATTGGGGCCGTGATTTTCGTGCTTGAATTCAAAGTTGGCGAGAGCACATTTCCCGCATATGCAATCGATCAAGTTTGGGATTATGCTTTGGATTTGAAAAATTTCCACGAAACCAGTCACGATCATTATGTTGCACCGTTACTCATTGCAACCAAGGCCAAAAGTGAAACATCGCTAATCGCAACCACGGCTCATAATGACAAATTGCTCTTTCCCGTCAAAACAAATATCCAGACTCTTGAAAATGTAATTGCCGATATTTTGCAGTTTGCAGATGATAAAGAAATTGATACACAAAATTGGAACCTTGGTCGCTACCAACCTACCCCCACCATCATTGAAGCAGCCAGCCATGGCTCTATATAATGGCCATTCAGTCAGTGATATTTCACGAAGTGATGCAAGTGCGATAAATCTAAGCGAAACATCAAATGCGATTTCAGATATTATCCGCGATTCAAGGGAAAAAGGCCACAAATCCATCTGCTTTGTTACGGGTGTGCCCGGTGCCGGAAAAACTCTGGTTGGTCTTAATATCGCAACCACGCATATCAATCAAGATAATGACCTTTATAGCGTATTCTTATCTGGAAATGGCCCACTCGTAGCTATTCTTCGCGAAGCATTGGCGCGTGACAAAGTTCGTCACGAGAAAGAACGTGGAAATATAATAAAAAAAGGCGAAGCTCTGAGCGATGTCAAGATGTTCATCCAAAACGTTCATAACTTTCGAGACGAATGTCTGGTCGATGCGCAAAGGGCTCCCATTGAACATATTGCCTTATTTGATGAGGCTCAACGTGCCTGGAACCTGGATCAAACTGCCAATTTCATGCTCCGGAAGAAAAACACGCCAAATTTCAGGCAATCTGAACCCGGATTTCTCATTTCATGTCTCGATCGCCATCCAGATTGGGCAGTAATCGTCTGCCTGGTTGGAGGCGGGCAAGAAATTAACACAGGAGAAGCTGGTATCAGCGAATGGATACAGTCTCTCAATCGTTCTTTCCCGCAATGGCATATTTACATATCATCCCGCCTTACTGACAGTGAGTACGGAGCAGGGAAAATCTTGGATGAAATCAGTTCACGACCAAACGTTGTCAATAAAGATCAGTTACATCTCTCCGTCTCGATGCGTTCATTTCGATCTGAACATGTTTCCTTGTTGGTAAAGCAATTACTGGATCAAGACATCATTAGCGCACAGAATACTTTAGCCAAAGTAAAAAATCAATACCCGATCATTCTCACGCGAGATCTTTCCAAAGCAAAAAAATGGCTCAAGGGAAAGGCGCGTGGTTCTGAGAGATATGGGATTATTGTCTCCTCGCAAGCAGAGCGCCTCAAACCGCATGCCATTGATGTCAAATCGCCAATGGATCCCATTCATTGGTTTCTGGATGGAAAAGATGACGTACGATCATCTTATTACCTCGAAGACGTCGCCACGGAATTTCACATCCAAGGCCTCGAATTGGATTGGGCCTGCATCACATGGGATGCCGATTTTCGATACGCTAAAGATGGCTGGGAACATCGCTCTTTTGTTGGTGACCACTGGAATCATATTCGTAAAGCTGAACGCCAAATCTATCTAAAGAATGCCTATCGAGTCCTGTTGACTCGCGCCCGACAGGGAATGATCATTGTCGTACCGGAAGGGGATCGAGAAGACCCAACACGGAATAGTAATTTCTACGACCCCACTTTTGAATACCTGCGAGAAATTGGCTTCGAAGTTATCTGAATCGATATGCCCGCTAATTCAATGATTGCTCGCGCAGATTACGAAGACTACCTGATCTATTTGTATTTCGGGTCAAATCCGGACTTCCTGACCGCCTGCGTCAATCGAGCCTATCGCGATTTCAATCGCACCCTACACGGCTTCGGAAGATTGGAAAATTCTGGCGAAATTTACAACCAAGCTGAAAATCTATTAAAGGATGCTCTTGATAGGTTAAAACTTATCACCACAAATCAAATATCAACGGAAGTATTTGACAATTGGCATAAAGAAACTTGTGAAGGCCTGATTTTACTTTTCGAAAGCAATGGTCTGTAGTGGACCCATAAAACTGGACACCCCGCTTAGGGGTAGAATTAGTAACCAGAATCGAGGTCCGCTATGGCAACGAGACGGAAATTTACAGCTGAGAACAAAGCAAAGTACGTGC
>CAILYI010000270.1 GCA_903838415.1 uncultured Anaerolineae bacterium
AGGAACCTGTTCGGCATATAACTCGGTTGAGTATTCTGCAAATCCGAATTCTGGAATTGCTTGGGCTGTCGCCCACCATCTATTCTCAGCTTGCGGATAATTGACGAAAGTCAAATTCATTTCCGCGAATGGACAGGTTATATGGTGGAGAACACGAAATAGATCGGTTTAAGCAGACCACCATAAGCTTGGTACTTGGTAACCGAGTCCTGAATGGCTTCAAGCGTGGCAATATAGTATCTATCCCAACTTACATCCCCGCGCCAGGCCAGCAAGTAAATCATTACGAGGCTCACTTCCAATGTCCACTTGCCGGTGGCTATCTTACGGAAGACAACGGCTCAGGGATCGCAGTCGGAACTGCCTCGCAGGCAACTGATTCAGGGATTGTAGTTGGGATATAAATAGGGCTGCGCCGTCAGACTCTGGCGTTGCCTTCCTGGGGAAATTTCAGCTTGCCAATGTAAGAACCAACATCTCGGACAGGGTGTTTGTGATCGCTTATTTAAGATTATTTTCTTTGTGACAGGGCAATCCATCTTTAATGGACAAAGCTGTGTTTTTGTGAAGTAATTTCGCCCATGCTGCTGTAATTTCCGGATACTCGAGTTGCATGTTACACTTATAGTATCGTATATGCTGATCTATTCGCTGATATAGTATCATATATACTGAACTATTCACTGAAATAAGAAAGACCATTGCTAATTGCTCCATCGAAACTAAAATTGCATTATTTTGTGGTTCAAACCGACAAAATAATACGTCGGAAACTTTATTTTTCCGCTGTAATAATCAAGGATCATTTTGTCCGCCTATTTTTTCATTCGAATGAATCCGTATAGATCTCGCACACCAATTGAACAATTGTGCAAAAACGTAAACTGTACCAATCCCCAATTCGATATACAAAACAGATATGAAGTCGCATGACACACAAACCCCCGATATTCAGGGGGTTTGTTGGTTAAGCTTCGGGAATGGGGAGAAAAGGTGATTTATCGATGATGGATCAGGTTCGTAATCTAAACAGACCGGCCCGCTGGGCGTGGATTCTGTTTGGGAGCAAGAAAAGCCCGAAGCCAGAAAAATGCCACAGAATCCCACACGTCAGGTGTACGCTTTGTTAGGCGTTTTTTAATTGCAGAAGATCCCATTTGTTTCCATAGAGGTCTTCAAATACTGCGACTGTTCCATAAGATTCTGTTCTTGGTTTTTCCTTGAAAATAATACCACTCGAAATCATTTTTTCGTAATCACGCCAAAAATTATCAGTGTGTAAAAATAGAAACACTCTTCCACCAGTTTGATTGCCTACAAAGTCTTTTTGATTAGACGATGATGCCTTTGCCAAAAGTAAACAACTTTCAATGCTGCCAGATGGGGCAACCAAAACCCAACGCTTTCCATCGCCTAAATCTGTATCTTCCACTAACTGAAAATAGAGTTTTTCTGTAAAGAATTTTATTGCTTCATCGTAATCATGAACCAATAAAGAAACGCAGCCTAAAATAAAGAGCCTGTCAGTTGTGAAAGGAAGGCTACCCAGGTAACAATCATCGCCGAGATTGGATGATAACTGTGAAGACTCTATGGGGAAAGATGCTCAAAAGTGGACAATCCCAAAAACGGGGAGGTTTCAGATGAACCATCCATCAAGAATCCAAACGATGGTGGACAATCCGTAATTTTGAGGAAATTTTTCAGGTGACTAATAGTATGGGTAGCAGCTCCCCAAAATGAACAGGGGGGGTACACGTACAGGCGGGTTTCCGCCACTCAACCCACAGCGATGTGGGATTTTTTGTTGTATCGACCCAAGGAGGTCATCATGAAAACTTTCTGCCTGGTACACAGCCACAACAATGCGCCCATCTATCTTTCCGCAAGCGAATTGAAGGATTGGATGAAATCCTTGCGCATCAAACTGGAGTTTTTCGGAACTTCTTCGATGCGGCAATGGCGCGTTGTGCG
>CAILYI010000271.1 GCA_903838415.1 uncultured Anaerolineae bacterium
CAAATTTACCGATGTCTTTTCCAACATCGGCTCAGTGCCCTTCACTAGGTTTTTATCGATCTGCCGCTAGGACGAAATCGCTCTTTCTGACTGGCTTGTATCTCAATCTTTTTTCGCCCGTTTTTATGGGCGAGAGCGAATTATATTCATTCGCCGCTTTCTGTCAAGGTCTTTTTCGAAACTCGTTTGTTACTTCGCAGTTGCAACCGTTTTTCGTTTTTTTGTTCCTGACAGCGAATGACTATTATACGCCTGGATGCTGAATAGTCAAGGGAGTATTGCGAATTTCTAAACATTTTAAGGTTAACGATTCGGATTTTTTAAGGAGAATTCAACTCTGGTTCGCTCAATAAGTCGAATCGCCACATTTACGCCATTTTCGGCGCGGATTAAACGCCTCGCAACCTGAGCTGCCGCAATAACGGTTGGATTCTCAATTACGGTTAACGCCGCCAAAAGACGGCCCCCTGTCAGTTTTTTGAGAGGGATGGGAGCTGGTCCGCCGTGTGGGCGGGGCAGAGCGCTTGGGCTGTAGGCAAACAGCGGAGGGGTGCGTAGCAAATCCCGGGATTCGCTGCAGGGCCAGTAAAGCTTGGATGGGTAGGAAATTTCCGGATGAGCGCAATAACCACGTTCATCTTCCCTAGTTCATCTCTTGCCGCCCGGATATGGCGCGAAGCAGTGTATTTTGATCGGCGTATTCCAGGTCGCCGCCAACGGGCAAACCGCGCGCCAGGCGCGTGACATGAACTCCGTACTGCTGTAATTGCTGGCGCAGGTACAAGGCCGTGGCGTCGCCTTCCATGCTGGGGTTGGTGGCGAGGATGATTTCTTTCGCACTGCCTTGCGCCACACGCAGTAAGAGCGGCTTGATTTTTAAGTCGTCCGGCCCAATGCCTTCAATCGGCGAGAGAACGCCATGCAGGACGTGATATTGTCCCTGGTAGGCGCCAATGCGCTCAATGGCAATGACATCCAGGGGTTCCTCAACCACGCAGATGATGGAATCGTCACGAACGCGGCTGTCGCAGATTTCGCAGCGCTCGCGCCCGGCCAACATAATATTGAAGCAATTCGGACAGAAAGTGGTTTGCTCTTTAAAGGCCAGCAAGGCTTCGGCCAAAGAGCGGGCAACATCCTCGGGCGCGCGCAGCAAATAGAACGCCAACCGGGATGCAGACTTTGGACCAATTCCCGGCAGCCGTTCGAAGGCAGTAATCAGGTTTTGGATGGGTTCGGGAAGGATCATTAGAAGGGCAGCCCGCCCGCCAGCGGACCCATCATTTTCTCTTGCAGTTCTCGAGATTTGTCGAGAGCCAGGTTGACGGCGGTCAAGACCATATCGTTAAGCATTTCGGCGTCGGCGTCTTTCAGGAAATCCGGGTCGATTTCGATCCCTTTGCATTTCTGATCGCCGGTCATGGTGACTTTAATCGCACCGCCACCGGCTGTGACTGTGACTGTTTCGATGGCCAGTTGTTCCTGGGCTACTGCCATTTGTGACTGGAGCTTTTGAAGCTGTGCCATCATGGGGTTGCCGCCGCCGCCCATGGCGGGGCCCCGGTTAAATCCTTTAGCCATGTGAGTCTCCTGAATGGAAAGTGAATGGAGCGTTGTTTGTACGGTCAGGTTCAGATTATACGTGATTTCAGGGCAAAAAAGCAGTCCCGGCAAACTGTCCAAAAATTCTATGGCGCGGGCTTCGCCATCAAATTAGAGATGACGGTGAGTTCCAGCCACCACTGTTCTTTCGGACGCTGTACTTTTGAATCCACCATGCGATCAAAATCGCGCATATCATGGAATTTGATCTGCCCTTTTTGCAGGCCAATGAAAGCGCAGCTGGCATTGCCCTGGGTACATTCATTAATCAAAAATTCAAGGCAGAGACGCGCCAACCGCGAAGCCTGGATGCGATCAAAGGGTGAAGGATCGCCACCCTGCTGTAAATGGCCGAGCACTGCCGGGCGCACATCAAAGACCTCGCGGCCTTCTTCCTCAAAGAGCGAGCAGATGAAATCGGTGGTGTAGATGGCATTGGCGTTTTCAGCGCGGATAAACAACCCCAGCCGTTTCCCGGCATCAAAGCCGCGGTTGAGCGTATCAATATCGGTCTGCAGCCCCTTCAACGTGACGCCTTCTTCGTTAATGTAGACGCGTTCCGCACCGGTGGCCATGCCGCTCATCAGCGCCAGATAGCCGCACGAATGTCCCATCACCTCGACGACGAAACAGCGCCGCGCCGCCACCGCTGACTGCTTGATCTTATCCACGGCATCGACGATGTTGTTGAGGGCTGTGTCCGCGCCGATGCTGAATTCTGATCCGGGCAAATTGTTGCTGATCGAGGCAGGAAGGCACACAATCGGAATATTAAAAGCCGGAAAATTGACTCGCTCGCGACCCAGAGCATAGGCTGCTTCGTATCCGGCCCATCCACCAACCACCAGGAGTGCATCGATGTGGTTGTCTTCAATGGCGCGCGCGATGGCGTACATATCACTGCCCTTGGGAACCATGCGACTCGTCCCCAATACTGAGCCGCCCAACGAGGCCCAACCGGTGACACTCATCCAATTTAACTCACGCATCTGGTTCTTAAGCAAACCTTCAAAGCCATTGCTCACGCCCAACATAATGTGACCAAGATCCAGTCCCAGCCTGATGGCAGTTCTGCCGGCCGTGTTCATCCCAGCGGCAGGCGCGCCCGCATTCAGTACCGCAATCCGCAGACGCTTCTGACCGGGTTCGGGCGGATGCGGCAGAGCGCGCACCATCGTTTTCAGGGTACCGAAAGCTTCTTTAAAACTGGTGCTGCGTAAATCCATGGCCTTTTCGTAATCTTTAGCGGTGATGGCTTCAGCCACAGCTCGGGTTCTTTCCACACATTCTATCAATGGTAAACGGACAATGCGGTTGGCCTTGATGCCCACCAGCAAAGGTTCATCTTCCGGTTTTGCGTTCAAAATCGTGATAACGGCCTGGTATCCCAGCATGGTAGCCAGGTTACGATCGTAAACGCTTGGCCGCCCGCCACGTTGGACATGTCCCAGGACAGTCACACGCACTTCCTCACCGAGACGCTCTTCCAATAATTGCTGCACGTCCGTGCTGCCGATGTGGTTGCCGTTACGATCACGCGCGCCCTCGGCAATCACGATGATGTGGTCACGTCGCCCAGCTTTGGTGCCCGCTTTCAGACGCTCCACCATCACATCCTGCCAGTTATCCACATCTGGCGGTGATTCAGGGATCAGCACCCAGTCTGCGCCGGTCGCCAGTGCGCCATACAACGCCAGGTAGCCACAATTGCGCCCCATCACTTTGACGACAAAAGTGCGCTGATGGCTGGCAGCTGTACTGGAAATGGCATCAATGGCTTCTGTGATGCGATGCAGGGCACTGTCTGTGCCAATGGTCATATCGGTGCCATGAAAATCGTTGTCAATCGAACCGACCATGCCCACAATCAACAACGTGGGATGAGCCGCGGCTGATTCGGCGCTGATCTGGCCGCTTTGAACCAACTCCGCCACCAGCGAAGACCAGTCCTGTCGGAAAATATGCGCACCCGTCAACGAGCCATCGCCACCAATGACGATTAATCCGTCAATCCCGCGCTCGATCAAGTTGAAAGCGGCCTTCCGGCGTCCATCGCGGGTTTGAAATTCGTCACTACGAGCCGTCCCGATAATGGTCCCGCCGCGGTGCAGAATTCCGCCAACCGAATTCCAATCCATCTTGCGGATGCTTTCGCCGCCTTCCACCAGACCCTGATAACCCTCATAAATCGCGTAGACTTCCACACCTTTATCAACGCCGGTCCGTACCACGGCCCGCACGGCGCTGTTCATGCCCTGGGCATCGCCACCGCTTGTCAGCACTGCAATTCGCTTTGTAGACATCATTGTTGTTAAAAACTCCTGCTTCTGAATATTTCCGTCTAATTGTACAACCACCTATAAAGAATCAGGCGGCAGAATCGAGCTGTTTGGGAATCAAAAATGGGCAGACTATGCGTCCGCCCATTTTTTCACTCTCCAATACGCAAGCTACTTCAACATCGGCATTTTGATGCCATGACGTTTAGCGGCAGCGATGGCAATCTCGTAGCCGGCATCCGCATGACGGACGACGCCCATGCCCGGATCGGTGGTCAAGACCCGTTCCAGCCGCAGCGCCGCTTCGGGAGTGCCATCCGCCACGATGACCTGGCCTGCATGCTGGCTATACCCAATCCCCACGCCGCCACCATGATGGAATGAAACCCACGTCGCGCCGCCCACGATATTGATCATGGCGTTCAAAATCGCCCAATCCGAAATGGCGTCCGAGCCGTCCTTCATGGATTCGGTTTCGCGATTTGGACTGGCAACCGAGCCACAATCGAGATGATCCCGTCCAATCACGATGGGCGCTTTCAGGATGCCCTGCGCCACCATTTCATTGAACTTCAGCCCGGCTTTGGCGCGCTCGCCATATCCCAGCCAGCAAATCCGCGCGGGCAGGCCCTGAAAAGGCACTTTCTCACGCGCCATTTTCAGCCAGCGGTGCAAATGCTCATCGTTAGGGAAAAGCTCCATCACGGCTTGATCGGTACGATAAATATCCTCGCGATCGCCGGATAAAGCCACCCAGCGAAACGGTCCCTTCCCCTCGCAGAACAATGGCCGGATATAAGCCGGGACAAAACCGGGGAACTCAAACGCATCCTTCACACCGTAATTGAACGCCTGCTGACGGATATTGTTGCCATAGTCAAAGACTTCCGCGCCCTGGCGCTGGAAATCAAGCATGGCCTGGACGTGCTTGGCCATGGAGGCCATCGCCATGCCCTTGTAGCGCTCAGGGTCAGTCTTGCGCAGTTCGTCCGCTGCGGTCACTGTCAGCCCGCTAGGGACGTAGTAGAGCGCCTCGTGCGCCGAGGTCTGGTCGGTGACAACATCCGGGATGATGCCGCGCGTCACCAGTTCGGGATAAATATCAGCAGCGTTGCCCACCAACCCAATGGAAATGGCCCGACCCGCCGCCTTGTTCTCCTCAACCAGCGTCATCGCCTCTTCGAGCGTATCCACCACCATATCCACGTACCCAATAACGCGCCGCCGCTCAGCCCGCTCCTTATCCACTTCGACGATGAGACCAACCCCTTCATTCATCGTAATGGACAAAGGCTGCGCGCCGCCCATACCGCCCAGCCCGGCTGTCAGCACAAACTTCCCTTTGAGCGAGCCCCAACCCTTGAGTTTTGCCAGCGCCCCGAAAGTCTCGTAGGTGCCCTGAAGAATGCCTTGCGTGCCAATATAAATCCACGAACCGGCGGTCATTTGTCCATACATGATCAGGCCTTTTTTGGCCAGCTCATCGAAATGTTCCCAGGTGGCCCAATGCGGCACCAGGTTGGAATTGGCGATCAACACCTTGGGCGCATCCTTGTGCGACTTGAATACCACCACCGGCTTGCCAGATTGCACCAGTAAAGTTTCGTCCTCTTCCAGGTTTTTGAGCGACTCAAGAATGGCGTCGAAAGATTCCCAGTCGCGGGCGGCCTTGCCCCGTCCGCCATAAACCACCAGATCGTCGGGTTTCTCCGCCACTTCGGGATCGAGGTTATTCTGGATCATGCGGTAAGCGGCTTCGCTGAGCCAGTTCTTGCAGGTAAGTTCTGTTCCGCGCGGCGCGCGGACGGCACGAGGTCCGGACATGAATATCTCCTGTGGAATGCTGGTAATCGAGTTGCTGCTATGAATTATACGCCTACATAAAAGACATCGGAAACCTTTCGGTATCCGATGTCTTTTATCACGGTAGTGTCTCCCGGAAAATGGTTAGTTCATTGCCGCAAACTGAGAAAAATTCGTGGCACGCAAGCGGTTCACCAGATCTTCCTGCGCATCGCACCAGATCGGACGCAGCGGGCAGTCTTCCCCAAATGAGCAGGCGTTATCGTCAGTGACACATTCGTTCAGCGCAATCGGCCCATCGATGGATTCGACCACGTCGAGCAGGGTAATCTCTTCAGGAGATTTTGCCAACATGACGCCGCCGCGCGCGCCGCGCGAAGTCTGTAACAGGCCAGCAATTGAAAGCTGGGAAATGATTTTGGCAAGGAATGATGGCGGAATATGCTGTTCCTGTGCAATGTGACTGGTGGCAGCGCGTTGATTCTGGCCCAACTTCGAAATGTACAACACTGCTCGGATAGCATAATCGGCTTGCCTGGTAATCTGCATGGTGACCTCGCTCAATATAGTTCAAATTTGGATGGAAATGGCAACAACTTTCGATCAAACTTCAGGAAGAACCCGTCAACTGCCAAAAGCAGTAAAAGGGTAATTTTCATCTAGATATACCATATTCTATTGTCGCAGGCCAAAATACACAAGTGACCATCGTCATAGATAAAATATGACCTTTTACTCCGATATGTTTTGGCGCCGGTTTAAAATAAAAGCTGGCCGTGGAGGCTTGAAACACCCATCCACGGCCAGCAATGAAAAAGCGGAGGCTTTTACTGCGTAATCTGCACGTTCCCTGCGCCAGTTTCGACGATAATCGTCAAGACCGGACCACTACCTTCCTGTGTATAAGTGTCGCCATGCTGGCTCCAACTGGACGGGAATTGCACATTCGACAGGCCGCTGCTAACCTTCACCGTCGCCGCCACGCCCGTGGGAATGACCAGCGTCAGGTTACTCATCCCCGAACGGACAGAGACGCTGCCATCACGCTGGAGCTTCCCGCCAAAATCGAGCTTGTAATTGCCCGCGCCGCTCTCAAAAACCAGCGTCCCAAAATTGGCATTTCCCAGATTCTTCAGCGTCACGTTTGAAGCGCCGGTCTTATAGCTCAAAACGCTCATCTTCTCAGCATTTGGAGATGAGAAATCAACCGTCACTTCAGCCGCGCCATCATTCACCGACAAATTGGTCAACGCCAGCCCGCCGAAATCAAAATTGCCTTCGTAAGCGCCCGAGTTGATGGTCAAATCCATCGGAGCAGAACCCAGTTTCAGGTCCCATTCATTGGTAATGCCGTCGAACCGGGGAAAACCTGTCATTTTGTAGTTCCCCTGGGACATGCTCACATCCGTTCCGTCCGTTTTAATTTCAGGCTTGAAATCGGCAATGTTATATGTAACCGTTCCTTCCACCAGCTTTTTCGCGCCGGGAGCAAGACTCATCTTGCCCGCCCCAAACTTCAACTCCAGGCTAACGGCTCCTAGGGGTGCATCCACCGAGATTTCATCGACAATATCGGGGCTGGGAGTTTTGGTGGTTTGAAAATTTGTCTGAAAACCGCAGGCCAGCGTAGCCAGCGCCAAAACCAACACCATTAACATTATTTTATTGGACATTACGACCTCCTGAACGATTCCGTCAAAGCGGGATTTCGTTAAGATTTACGCAGCCCCCTAAAAAAAGTTGCGGCGATCACTCCACCCGTCGCCGGTATAGCTGAAACCCATCGCCGGTATCCTTAATCCAGGCGTCATCCGCTTCGCGCGCGACGCGCCAGCACACGTACAAATCGCCGATCGCCCCGCCAGCATTGATCACCACCCCGGCGAATACCAGTCCGAGCCAGGTCAGCGGCAAAAAGGCGATCAAACCCATACCGAGCAGCGTCAACACCACCAACGGACTCAACCCGATCACAAGATATTGCCCCTTTGGAAAATACCAATCGGGCATGGCGGCAAAAGCATAGCCTGGACCAACACCAAACTCAGGCCGCTTGCGCGCAAAAAGCCAGAAAAACAAGCCATGCACCAACTCATGGCAAACGATGGCAATGACCATGACCACCAGGATCAGCAGCAAACCAAGCAGCAAATTCCCTGAAATCCCTGCCCGAACCGCTTGATTAAATTCCGGGCGAAGCCATCGCGCAATATTGGCCAGCCACCAACCAACCAGCGCCATCCAGGCCAAACCGAGGATTTGCAAGACCACATTCAAGCGCATATCGCGCTTCATATTTACATCCCAGGCAAGGGAATAGTATTCAGGCAATGTTTGAGTAGGATCCATATCCCAACTATACCCCACGCGGTCACAAATTGCGCTTTTTTGCTTGAGTGGAAAACCGCAATTTGTGACCGGGAACAAATCAAGAAATAAGCTACAATTCAGCGATCTTAATCAAAGAGTCTCTTTCCAGCAGTGAAAAACCATCTCTGCCAATCTTATTTCAAAGTAGAAAGTGGTGAAGGAGTGAGCATGGGAACAAAGCCAAACCGAATATTTGGGGGTAAATCTTATGCATGATCAAGTTGTACGCGTGTTTCCTCATTTAAACATCGACGTGGACATGGTGCTGCGCGGACAGGGCGCCGATCCGGCTGTCATTCGAAAGCGCAGGCCGCGGCTGGTTGAGCTTGCCGAACAAGCGCTGGAAGAAGGGATGGGGCTGATTGAGCCAACCGCAACCTATCGCATCCTTCCGGTGGAAAAAATGAGCCATGAGCGCCTCGTTCTGGCGGAAAATATCAAGCTGGCTGGCTCCCTGCTGGCGGAAAATCTGGGCTGCGCTGAACAGATTGCCTTCCTGGTGTGCACCCTGGGCGCCAAACTTGAAAACCGAGTCACAGCCCTGATGCCTGAGAACCCGTCTTTGGCCTTTGCGCTGGATGGGTTCGGCTCGATGGCAGCTGAGGCCCTGGGCCTGGCCATTTGCGCCGAATTGGAAGTGGAGGCGCGAGCTTCGGGTTTATTCACCAGCGTTCCGCTCAATCCGGGGATGATTGGTTGGTCGGTGGATGTAGGTCAACCGCAAATATTCACGGCCATCGATGCGGCTCGAATTGGCGTAAAGCTGAACGAAAGCTCCCAAATGGTCCCTCATAAATCAGTCTCGATGATCCTGGGGATCAGCCAAACCCCATTCAGCGCCGGGCGGCCCTGTGATTTTTGCAGTATGAAAGAAACCTGTCGTTACCAAAATCGCGAAACATCTTTTGGCAGTAAATAAAATATCAAAGGGCCAATAGCTGAGCGGCAACTGTAAAGCAAAAGAGCCTTCGCAACACGCATTACCCTGGGAACAAGACACGAGAAAATCACATCCTGCGGAATTTTTTCACAGGATGTGATTTTTTAGATCTGTTAGCCTGATCCCCAAAAACGGAGTCATCTGTGTTTATTCCTGTGAGAGTAAAATACACGGGCGAACAGCTCTGACAGGCATAACCGGACCAACTCAGCCCCCACTCGCTTCAAGGCTTCAGGAAAACCCTGGACAAAATCCGCTCATCAATTTGGTAGTATTTCGCTCTGGAGACTCATCGTGAAAAAACGTTTGCTGCTGACCTTTATCGCTCTCAGCCTGGCAGTTTTAAGCTGCCGAACCTTGCTGCCCGGCCCGGCCCTGGATCCGACGCCCTTGCCAGCGCTTCCTACGCAGCCGGTCAGCACGCCAATTCCCTCGCCGCGGCCAACCTTCCAGCCCGCGCCCACAGATTCGATTCCAACAGAAATCGCCGGGGCTGGGGCCGATACCCTGAACGATCCCTATTATCCGCAAATGGGCAACGGCGGCTACGATGCGCTGCATTACACCCTCGATCTGACCGTTGATCTGGATAACAACCAAATCAGCGGCTCCACCACGCTGGATGCGCAGGCGACGGAAGCGCTGAGTTCCTTCAATTTGGATTTACACGGGCTGGATGTCAGCGCCGTGACAGTAGACAACCTCCCCGCCACATTCTCCCGTCAAGACGACGAATTAACCATCACCCCAGCCGCTCCGTTCGCGAAAGATCAATCCTTTACTGTGAGCATCGCATACAGCGGCCGGCCGCAACCTGTTGAAGATATTTTCTTTCCCGATGAAACGGTCGGTTGGTTTGCGGATGCTGGGGTTTACGTGTTGAGCGAATCAGCGGGCGCTATGAGCTGGTATCCGGTCAACAACCATCCGCTCGATAAGGCCAGCTATACTTTTCGGATTACCGCGCCCAAACAATACGTGGTAGCCACAAATGGCTTGATGAAATCGGAAGTGGTAAAGGGTGAGATGAAAACCACCGTTTGGGAAGAAACCCACCCGATGGCAAGTTACCTTGCCACCCTGGCGATCGGTCACTACAAACTGTTCACAGAAACCGGCCCGAACGGACTGCCCATCCACAACTATTTTCCACCGGAGGCCGGGGGCGAAATCACGAGCGCATTTAGCCGCACCAGTGAAATGATCGCGTATTACAGCCAGGTTTTTGGCCCTTATCCATTTGAATCTTATGGAGCGGTGGTGGTACCGCTCGAGCTGGAGTTCGCGCTGGAAAATCAGACCCTTTCAGTTTTCTCCTATGACATGGTCGATGAAATCACCGTCGCCCACGAACTCGCGCACCAGTGGTTTGGCAACAGCGTCAGTCTGCGATCCTGGGAAAATATCTGGCTGAACGAGGGTTTCGCCACCTATGCCGAAGCCCTGTGGGTGGAGCATACGGAAGGCAAAGCTGCCGGTGATGATTACATGCGGGATATTTACGCTAAAGCCAGGGCAAAAAACATGGCTGCGCCGGGAAACCCGGAGGCCAGGCATCTCTTCGACGACTTCGTCTATTACCGGGGCGCTTGCGTACTCCATGCCCTGCGCCTGAAAGTGGGCGATGAACTCTTTTTCAAAATCCTGCACGAATACTATGCGCGCTACCAATATGGCAATGCCAGCACCGACGATTTCATCGCTGTCGCGCAATCAGTCAGTGGACAGGATTTGCAGGCATTCTTTACCGACTGGCTTTTTTCCGCCGAAATCCCCCCGCTACCGCAGCCGGGATAAAACGTCGCACCAAACCAAATCAACGCTTCTCCACGGAAATCCTTAAACGGTATAATCATTCCATATCCGATCCTTCCAGACCAATTTTCCCCATTTAAAATAGCCACCTTATCCGTTTATCAGGAGAAAATCGCATGTACCAGACCGACACTTATGAAGGCATCCTGGCTGAAACCGTCAGCCTGCGCGGTACCAACGGCGACACGATCAACACCTATTTCGCCCGGCCGCTCGGCCCCGGTCCCTTTGCGGGGATTGTCCTGGCACATCACATGCCAGGCTGGGACGAGTGGTACAAGGAAACCACACTGCACTTCGCCCGGCAGGGCTACGCCGCCATTTGCCCCAACCTGTACTTTCGGGCCGGTCACGGTACCCCGGATGATGTCGCCGCCAAAGTCCGCGCGGTTGGTGGCGTGCCGGATGACCAGGCGGTCGGCGACCTGGGAGCGGCGGGAGAATTTTTGCGTTCGCTGCCCAACGGGAACGGCAAAGCCGCCATCTTTGGCACTTGCTCCGGTGGACGGCATGCCTACCTGACAGCCTGCCGCCTGCCCATCTTTGCCGCCGTGATCGACTGCTGGGGCGGACGGGTTGTCATGCAGCCGGACGACCTGACACCCACCCAGCCTGTTGCGCCGCTCGATTACACCAGCCAGCTCAACGCGCCTCTGCTGGGGCTGTTCGGAGAACAGGATACAAGCCCAACCCCGGAACAGGTCGCCCGCCACGAACAGGAACTGAAGAAAACCGGCAAGACCTATGAATTCCACATGTACCCGGATGCGGGTCACGGATTTTTTTACCAGCACCGGCCAATGTACCGCCAGGCCCAGGCCGTCGACGGCTGGGCGAAAGTTTTCACCTTTCTCGAAAAACACATCAAGGCATGAATTTACCCATAAACAACGACATTAATTTGGGCTGCAAGGAGAGCCTCTCAACATGTGCACAATGATTGCTCAACAGATCAAAATAGATGGCTGCGGAAAAGGCGCACAGGGCTGGTTCAACCTGCGCGAAGCTACGGTTTCTTACGACCACCCCTTCAACGCGCCATTTGAACACGCCCTCAATATCGACTTTGTCAACGAAGCCGAAGGTCCCGGCTCCCGGGTGGCCGTCGAACTCAGCGCGGAAGCCGCCCGCAGCCTGGTCGCCTCCATTCTGGCCGTTTTGGACAAGGCCGAGGCCGGTGGGCACATCGGACAATAATCTGATCTAAACCACTGAGTTATCCAGTCGCATAAGAAGGTAAGGCAATCTATGAATATTCATGTACGTTTTGGTTCTGGATTGGTACTCGGAAATGGTCTTTCGCGCATAACGGTAGCGTTGTACCCAAGTTCGGGCACGATGGAAAGCAGCGCAACTGTGGCTGATTTGCTGAAATACTTGCGCGAACAATACCCTGTCGCTCCGCTTGCAACAGCAGTCGCGGTCATCAATGGCGAGCATGTCTCCCTCACTACGCCATTATCCGACGGACAAGAAGTCGCGTTACTTCTACCCATCGCGGGTGGGTAGTATTTCGTTTTCATTCTAAATATTCAATATAGGAGAACAACGCATGATACCTGAAAAGACAGAACAAGCACAGCCCACCCCAGCTCAA
>CAILYI010000272.1 GCA_903838415.1 uncultured Anaerolineae bacterium
CGAATTCAAGCCGATGTGAACGGCAGTTACAACATATTGCGTAAAGAAGTCCCTTGTGCGTTTGACGCCGCGGGGATAGAGGGCGCCGTAGTTCGCCCGGTCAGACTCGTTCTGGCGAAATAAAAAACCTAAAAATTAGTCTTTGGAATAAATGTCTATATTTTTGAGAACTATTTGACGCCATCCCAAGCATAAAAGAGTCGCATGTCAGAACAAACGCATATTGAAGAACCAAGCAAGGCAACCATCGCAGCCGGTAAAAAACGCCAGAGCCTGGGGGTTTTGGCTTCGCTGTCTTCGGCCACATTCCTGGGCCTGGCCCCTGTTTTTGGACGAATGGCCATCCTGGCCGGTTTTTCGCCCCTGGCAGTGGTGGCTTTGCGCACCAGCCTGGCAGTCGCCTTAATGTTCAGTATTTTGTTCATCTTTCGAAGGCAGTTTCTGTATGTTTTCCCGGTTGGGTTGGCGGGATGTTTTCTCGCGGGTGCGATCAATGGCTTCGGCTCCATCCTTTATTATCTTGCGCTGGGACAATTACCCGCGAGTCTGGGCCAGCTGCTTTACGCTCTCTACCCGTTATTTGTCGCCGTTTTCTCTGTGCTGGACAAACAACCCGTCAGCCGCCTGACCCTTATCAGAGTCGGAGTCGCCGCTGTGGCGGTGTTCCTGCTGACCAGCGCCGATGGCGTCAACGCCCCGCTTCCGGCAGTGTTGATGATGATCGGCGCGGCGGCACTCTACGCCTTGCACATCCCGATTAACCAGCGTGTTCTGTACGAAATCCCGGCTCCCACAGTGACGCTTTACACACTTCTGGCGATGAGTCTCGTTACCGTGCCTTTTTACCTGCTCTTTGACCACCAACTCCCATCTGCAGGGCTTTCCTGGTGGCCAATCATTTCGCTGACACTGGTAACTTTTGCCTCGCGCCTGACGTTATTTCTCGGAATCAAAAACATTGGCGGCCTGCAGGCTGCCATCCTGGGCCTGGCGGAGATATTTATTACCCTTATCATCAGCCATTATTTTCTCGGAGAAATACTGACGCTGCCCCAAATAATCGGCGCCGGAATACTTGGAATCAGCATTACCATGATTGCGCTCGACAAACACGATCCCACCAAACGCCATCCAAAAGGCGGCTGGCTGGCGTGGATTCATCCACCCGAAATCAACCCGTGGAGTTTGCAGGATTAAAAGGGAACGCCCAACGACTGAAATCGCCGGGCGTTCCCTTTTAATCAATCGTCATTACTCTGCTTCAAATACATAGCCAGTGCCGCGCACGCTGACAATCCGTTCGTAAAGCGACGGGAACGCTGTCAGCTTGTGCCGCAGGCGGCTGACCAATGGACGTAAAATCTCCTGGGCCTCGCGTTGTGAAACATCATATCCCTGGACAAGTAGCACAAGCTCCCGGTGCGAGAGCACTTTGCCTTCATTTTCCAAAAACACTTTCAACAGGTGGCCTTCCGCCGGGGTCAGCAATTCTTCCACATCGCCACGAATGACGGAGCGGCGCATCAAATCCACTTCCGTATCATCCGATGTTTTGTGGACCTGAACATCAGCCGCGCCCTGTCCGGCATCTGCAAGGCGCGCCATGCGATGCTCGAGGCCTTTTTTTACGCTCTCCAAAATTTGCAAGGGCGAAGCAGGCTTGAGCAAATAATCATGTACGCGCTGCCGCAGAGCTTCCACGGCAGATTCCATTGAGCCATAAGCGGTCAATAAAATGATCTCGGTCTCAGGGGCAATCTGGTTGACCACTTGCACCACATCGAGGCCGTTCATACCCGGCATTTTTAAATCCAACAGAATCAAATCAACTGCATAACGGCGGACGTGTTCCACCGCAAGTTCGCCATTTGCGATCGAGGTAACGTTATAGCCCTCCAGCCGCAATATATCGCTCAAGGATTGGCGGGCAATTGGTTCGTCGTCCACAACCAGAATATTATTTTTCATTCTGTATTCTCCCTAGATTGACTGATTGGAAGCATTACACGGAAACATGCGCCAGGTACTCGGTCCGCAAGCAGGTCCAGGCGACCTCCATGCGCGGTAACAATATCATAACTTACCGAAAGACCCAATCCTGAGGTTCCTTTTGTACTGACAAACGGCTCAAATATATTGGCCTGTACATCCAACGGAACACCTTTGCCAGTATCCTGAAAGGTGATTTCGAGCATCTTGCGCTTCTGGGCAATGCTGATCCAGAGTTCGCCGCCTTCCGGCATGGCGTCAAAAGCATTTAAGATCAAATTGATGAACACTTGCTCAATCTGATTGCTGATGGCTTTAATGCTGGGCAGTCGGGCTGGCCAGGCGCTGGTAACACGGATGTTGCGCTCGCGCAGCTGCTGCCCCAATAAATTCAAAACATGCTCCAACAAATCCAACACCTGAACCGGCTTGAACTCGGCGCTGGGACGGTAGAAATCGAGCATACGCTGCACCGTCGTCATCAAACGCTCCAGCTCCTGCTGAGTCATGTCCATGTATTTCTTGCGCATTTCCGCCGGGACGTCTTCGCGCGTCGCCAGGTGAAAGCAGTTGCGGACAGACTGGAGCGGGTTATTAATCTCATGCGCAATTGACGCCGTCAACCGGCCCGCAGCCGCCAGTTTTTCAGATTGCACCAAGGCCTGTTGCGATTCTTCCACGCGGCGCACATATGCCCTGAGTTCCTCGTAAAGACGCGCATTTTCCATGGCAATGGTCGCCTGACGCGCCAAAATCAGGAACATTTCGAGCTCGGCCTCACGAAACGGGGCTTCCCCAAGATCGCGGGCGACAATAATCACCGAGCTGATATTGATTAATGAAGTTGGCACGCACATCAGGGAAGTTAACTGCAATTGAGCCAGCTCATTTTTTAAAAGAACATCGTCAGCGCCACCCCAAATTGGCTCGCCAAAAGCCGCCGCGCGCTCAACCGCATTCCCGGCCCGGTTGACGGAACCATCTGCCAGCGTTTTTCCGCGCCCGGCCAGTAAGGTTGTTTTTTGATCTTTTTCGGTGACCTGATAAAACCCGACGTTTGCCGAACGGAGTTGCGTTGAAACCACGTCAAGGATTAGTTCGAGCAAACTCTCGGGCCGGGTTTCAGAAAGCAAGGTTTCGGTCACGCTGAATAATGGACGCAACGCCTGAACCCGCGCGGCATCTTGCTTTTGCTGACTATCCGACAGGGCCTGTTCAACCGCCTGAATGAGCTCATTTCGCTCGAACGGTTTCAGGATTAACCCATCCACTCCGCGCCGCAGGGCCTGGATGGCGGTTTCCACTGTCCCGAAGCCGGTCATGGCCAGGATTGCCATCTCACCCTGAATTTCACGCGCCTGCTGGATGACGTCAAAACCGCTAATTTCTGGCATGCGAATATCAACCAGCATCAGCTCAAAGTGTTCCGTGCCCAAGATTTTCAAAGCCAACCTGGGATCCGTTTGGGCATGGACAGCGTAACCCGCCTTTGTCAGCAAACGCTCACAGAGCAGGGTGATGCCAGGTTCATCGTCGATCACCAAAACACGAGGGGAACTCATACCGGTTCATCCAGCGGCAGCCAAACCACGAAAGCCGAACCAACCCGCAGCTGGCTTTCAACTTCAATCATCCCGCCATGATCCGTAATAATCCCATACGTGACCGACAATCCCAACCCGGTGCCACCCCGATCACCCCGGGTGGTAAAAAATGGCTCAAAAATACGTTCCAGGTTCTCCGGTGGAATACCAATGCCGGAGTCACGCACCGAGAGCGTCAACCACGGACGGCCATAACGTAATTTCTCCGCCGTTTCGACCATGATACGCCCGCCTTCCGGCATGGCATACAGGGCATTATTAATCAAGTTAATCACCACCTGCTTGATCTGGTTTCGATCAACTGACACCCAGGGCAAATTTTCACCCAGCCGCACATCCGGCTGAACGTTATTGATCTGCATCAGGTGTTTTGTCAGGACCAGCACATCATCCACAATTTCGTTGATGTCAGCCTTGACGCGGGTCGTCTCAGCCTGGCGGGCAAAATCGAGCAAACGGCGCACAACGCTGCGCGCGCGGCGGGCTTCTTTCAGCACCAATTCCAGATCACTGCGCACCGGAGAATCAATCGGAAGCTCATCCAATGAAAGCTCGGTGAACCCAACCACGGTCGTTAACGGATTGTTCAACTCATGGGCGACTCCGGCAGCCATTTCTCCCACCGCCGCCAGTTTCGCCGCCTGGATTAAGCGCGCTTCGGCCTCACGTTGGGCGCTGATGCGTGCCTGAAGTTCTTGCTGCGTCTGCTGGAGTTCCAACACAGTTTGTTGAAGTCCGTCTTCGTGATCAGCCGGGAAAGCCGCAATCGGCGCTTCGCTGCTCGCCGCCAAATTCCAGATACGTTTTTTGGAAAAATCCAGGTTGTCATTCACCCCCGCCAGCAAGAACAAGTTGAACGAAGCCGGAAAAGCATACAACCGCTGGCATTCCAACCCATCCTGATCAGTCAGCGCCTTCGAGCGGGAGTGTCCCGTTGTGCGAACGCCGCCCAGCCAGGCTGCCGAACTGCTCTTCTCCAGGAAATGTTGCAATACAACCTGGCTCGCCCTGGGAAGGTGGAATACATCCCCCAGCCACCAGGCCTCGGATTCGTAATACACAATGGCAGCCCAACAGGCTCCAGTTAGTTGGCAAGCATCTTTTAAGCGGGATTTTGTTGTCGAGACAACGCGCATACTTAGATTATACATTACCCGGTTATATACGCGCAATTTTCCTACAAATTTGATAATGGTAAAATAGTCCGGCACGCCCGGTGGCATCTTCACTCCTTTTCGTAGGCAAAAATTCCATGAATGAACTCATCATCGTCGGTGGCGGATTGGCAGGCTCAGAAGCAGCCTGGCAGGCCGCCCAACGCGGCATTAAGGTCAAATTATTTGAAATGAGACCGGCGCTCCCAACCGGCGCCCACCAAACCGAAAACTTGGCCGAACTGGTCTGTTCCAATTCGTTGGGATCAAACCTGCCAGACCGCGCATCTGGCGTTTTAAAGGCCGAGTTGCGCCGCCTGGGCTCACTGCTGCTCGAAATCGCCGAGCAGACGGCTCTACCCGCCGGGGCGGCGCTGGCCGTCGACCGCGAGCTTTTTGCGCAGAAAGTCACCGAACGAATCGCAGCACATCCCAATATTGAACTCATCCGCGCAGAAATCGCGGAAATCCCAACGGCACCGGCGGTGATCGCCTCCGGACCGCTGACTTCCGCGAAACTGAGCCAATCCATCGCCCAATTCAGCGGACAGGAAAATCTCTACTTTTTCGACGCCATTTCCCCCATCATCGCCGCCGATTCGGTCAACATGGAAGTCGCCTATCGCGCCTCGCGCTGGGATGCCGGCGGCGATGATGAAGGTGATTACATCAACTGTCCGTTTCACAAAAAAGCAGACTACCTCGCCTTCGTGGAAACTCTGCGCAGCGCCGAACGCATCAAGCTGCACGATTTCGAGCTGATTATGGAACAAGGCGTCACCGCCGGGGCCGATCATTTTTTTGAAGGCTGCCTGCCCGTCGAAATCATCGCCGGGCGCGGAGAAAAAGCGCTGGCCTACGGCCCGATGCGCCCCGTCGGCCTGGCTGATCCGCGCGTGCCGCGCCCGCCCTACGCCGTCGTCCAATTGCGTCAGGATAACCTGGCCGGAAATCTTTACAATATGGTCGGCTTTCAAACCAATCTGACCTTCCCGGAGCAGCGCCGCGTGCTGCGCACCATCCCCGGGCTGGAAAATGCTGAATTTGTGCGTTACGGCCAGATGCACCGCAACACCTTCATCGCATCGCCCAAGCTGCTGCGCCCCACCCTGCAGGCCAACAGCCGCGATGACCTGTTTTTTGCCGGTCAAATCATCGGTGTCGAGGGTTATATGGGCAACATTGCCAGCGGTCTGTTGGCCGGTTGGAACGCTGCCCGCCTGCTCAATAGCGAAACGCCGCTGGAACTACCGCGCGCGAGCATGATCGGCGCACTCTGTCATTACGTGACCCACGCTGAAATGAAGGACTTCCAACCCATGAAGGCCAATTTCGGCATTCTGCCTTCGCTCACCGGTCCCAATTTGCGCAACAAACGCGAACGCGCCGCAGACCATGCCAAAAATGCCGGGGAAGCATTGGATTTTTTCCTTTCTCAAAATGAAAAATAGACGACTGATTCTCAGCTTGATCATTTTCGGTATATTGAGCGTATTCGTCGCTTCAGGCTGGTTCACCTGGACAAAATCCAACCCGCAGCCTGTCCCCCGTTTCGACGGCGAACGCGCGCTGAAAGATGTGGCCGCCCAGGTGGCGTTTGGCCCGCGCATCCCTGATTCGGATGCGCACGAGAAAGCCGTCAAGTACATCCAGAGCGAATTGGCCGCCGCTGGCTGGCAAAGCACTGTCGAAATGGCCCAATTTGGCGGTCAAACGGCACTTAATATATTGGCTACCCGAAATAAAAAGACTCCCACGCTGATTCTGGGGGCGCATTACGACAGCCGACTCTACGCGGATAACGATCCCGACCCTGTCAATCAGACCGTACCAGTGCCGGGCGCCAACGACGGCGCTTCCGGCTCGGCGGTTCTGCTGGAATTGGCTCGCAGCCTGCCAGTAGACAGCATTCCCACCGCCCTATTATTCATCGACATCGAGGACAACGGCCGCATCCCCGGCTGGGATTGGATTCTCGGCTCAAGGGCTTTCGCCGCGAATCTGCCGATCGCGCCACCAAAAGCTGTCGTCATAGTCGATATGATCGGGGATGCCGATTTAAATATTTACATGGAGAAAAACTCGAATATCGAGCTAACCCGTCAGATTTGGAAAACGGCGAAATCTCTCGGGTTTGAGCAGGCCTTTATCCCGGAATACAAGTTCCGGGTGACGGATGATCATGTCCCGTTTATCGAGAAAGGTATCCGCGCGGTGGACATCATCGATCTCGATTATCCCTACTGGCACACCATCCAGGACACGCCCGATAAAGTCTCTGCCGCCAGTCTGCAAATCGTTGGCGATACGCTGCTGGCCTGGGTGCGTAACTACGGACCGTGTTTGACTCTACAAAATTGCAACGAGAAGTAAATTGTTTAATTCCCTGGCCTGCGCTAAACTATAGCAATGAGTGTTCAAGAATCGTTTGCGAAAATTCGTCCGGCCATGCAAAAACGCGCCGCCAATACGCTGGCGCGCGGAGCCAACGTGCGGGAAGATTTTCAAGAACAATTGATTCGTTTTTTTGACCTGGTTGAGCAGGCGGTCACTTCGGGAGATGCGGCCTGGCTGGATCCTTTGCTGTATGAATGGGCCAACACGCGCACTGAAACCGACATTGAGGGCGGCGAACGAAATGTCACAGCGTTGCTCAAGCAGTTAATTTCGCTTTCCATTGATACTGCGCGCGAAAATTTGGAGGCCAACGAAGCGCTTGACCTGTTAAGCGCACTGGTGCCAATTTATTTGCAAAGTATCGAACGCGTCACGGCTTTTGAAAACGAAAGCCGGGCGGCTTATTTTTCGAACAAGCTTGAGACTCTGCAAAAGAAGATAGAGCGGGTTGACAAAAGCAAGTCCAATTTCGTATCCGTGGCTGCGCACGAATTCAAAACTCCGCTGACGCTGGTGGAGGGATATACTGCCATGCTCAGCGACGTGATGCCGTCGGATTCCGAACAAATGCACATGCTGCTACAAGGTGTCCACAACGGCGTGCGGCGCTTGCGCGAGCTGGTGGATGATATGATCGACGTTTCGCTGCTGGATAACAACTTGATGGCGTTCAATTTTCAGCCGATGTGGCCGAATCGCATCTTCAATTTGGTAAAAGCTGAATTCCAGCCTACCCTCGAGCGTCGCAATCTGACTCTCGAAGTGCGCGCATTTGCCGGGGCGGACGAATTGCTGTTTTCTGACCCGGAACGAATCTACCAGGCGATCAGGAACGTTGTCAGCAACGCGGTCAAGTTCACGCCTGATGGCGGCCGTATTACCATCGATGGACGAATGATGTCCGGGTTTATCGAAGTGACGATTACTGACACAGGAATCGGGATTTCCAGCGAGAATCAGGATTCCATTTTTGAGAAATTTGGGCAGCTGGGAAATATTTTGCTGCATTCGAGCGGTAAAACCAAGTTTAAGGGTGGCGGTCCGGGGCTGGGACTGCCCATCACCAAAGGCATTATCGAGGCGCACGGCGGGAGCATTTGGGTGGAATCTGAAGGCTGCGATGAAGCCACCTGCCCCGGTTCCACCTTTCACATCCTTTTGCCGCTGCGTTCCCAGCCGAGCGACCCTAACCTGGCGCGCTTATTGAGCGAGTCAGTTTTCCCGTCAGAAAGCGCGGACGAGGCGCAGACTGAATAACGATTGTGGTATGATTAATTTGGTGGGACAAAGTCCCGTCGGTAATTTTTATCAGTTAAGGAGCAAGCGCCATGATCCGGTAGGTTTTGCAAAAAATACTTAATTCCACGAATTCTCACGAATGGCGAATCCCGCGCGTGTACGATAATTCGTGGCTGTTTTCGGGCAAGCCGGATAACAAGGCTGCCAGAGAGCCGAGCAGTTCCCTTACACCTTTATCAGAAAACCTACAAATCCTATGGCTAAAAGAAATCCTGAACCTACCTCACCTCCCCGCGAGAGGGCTTTTCTAGTCGGGGCTGAAATTTATCAAGAGAAAAATCTACTCACCCTGGAAGACTCCCTGTCGGAATTGACCTTATTGGCCGATACCGCCGGATTGGATGTCGTTGGTGAATTGACTCAAAAAATGGATCGCGCCCATCCGCAAACGTACATCGGCACAGGCAAGGTCGAAGAGCTGAAAACGTTGTGCGAAGAAACACTGGCAACGGTGGTTGTGTTTGATAATGAACTCAATCCACGGCATCAGCGCGAATTGGAAGAACTGCTGGCGCCCAATGTGCGCGTGATGGATCGCACGGCGCTGATTTTGGATATTTTCGCGCAGCATGCCAACACGTCTGAAGGCATCCTGCAGGTGGAACTGGCCCAATATCAGTATTATCTGCCGCGTCTCACCCGTCAATGGACACATCTTGCCCGTCAGGGCGGCGGCGGTGGCGGACGTTCGGGCGGCGTGGGCGGCGTGGGTTTGCGCGGCCCCGGTGAAACCCAGTTGGAAGTAGACCGCCGCCAAATCCGCACCAAAATCGCCCATCTCAAAAAAGAGCTGATTAAAGTCAGCGAACACCGTCAGCGCTATCGCGCCCAACGCAAACGCTCCAAAATCCCAACCGTGGCATTGGTGGGATATACCAACGCGGGGAAATCCACGCTGTTGAACAATATCGCCAAAGCGGATGTCTATACTGCGAATCAGTTATTCGCCACGCTCGATCCAACCACACGCCGGGTGGATTTGCCAGGCGGCTACAACGGATTATTCACCGACACCGTCGGCTTTATCCAAAAACTACCGACAACGCTGGTGCAGGCCTTCCACGCTACACTGGAGGAGATTGCCGAAGCTGAGCTGCTGCTGCACGTGGTCGATATTTCGCATCCAAATGCCCTGGCGCAGTATGAATCTGTCCAGCAGACACTGATTAAAATCGGGGCTGAACATATCCCGGTGCTTACGGCGCTGAACAAAGTCGATCGTCTCAGCGACCCTGATGCCGCGAGTGCAATACTCGAACAGTATGGGCAGGCCATCGCAATTTCTGCCAAATATGGAACCGGAATTCCCGAGTTAATTCAAAAGGTCAAGGAAGAGCTTTACGAGACCTTTGCAACCATCAAGGTCTTTTTACCTTACCAGCAGGGACAGTTGATTTCCTTGTTCCACGAAGCCGGGCAAATCGACCGCATCGAGCATACGCGTGGCGGTGTGATGATCCACGGGCGCATCCCGGGACGTCTGGTGGCGCAGTTTAACGAATGGCAGGCCAACCATCCTCCCAAGGAAGTGGAGGAAGCGGAAGTATGATCAATTGGTTTTCCAAGTTTCTAGATCAGTCCTCGGACTTTCTGGCCCCGCGAAAGGGCCTGCTGCCGCTGATCGGGATTGGATTGATTATCCTGAACTTTGTACTGGTAAGCATTTTCCCGGACGGGTTTCTGATTGAAACCAATTTATTCCTGCACCTGGGCATCATCGTCGCTTTGATCGGACAGATGCTGGCCTGGGCGTTGTAAACCACGGGGATGAGATGTCACCAAGTGTGATATCTCATCCCTTTTTCCAACTTATCTCTTTCAGGAGTCTGCATGCCTACCCCCATCCCCCACTGGGACCTTACCAATGTGTTCCCCTCCATCGAATCGAAAGAATTTGAAGCCGCCGTCGCCAGCGTCAAAAATCAGATTAACGAACTGGAAAGTTATTTCGCTGAAAAAGTAAGCAAAACCGGCTCCCAAACAGCGGTCAACGAACTGGCTGAAACCGTCGGTGTGACGATTGACCGGTTTAATGCCCTGTACGAACAGGCCGGGACAATCCGCGCTTATATTCAGTCGTTTGTCACCACCAATTCGCGCGACAAAGTCGCCATGAAGAAAATGTCAGAGTTTGAGCAGGTTGGGGTGCGGATGCAAAACCTGGGGACGCAGTTCCAGGCCTGGGTGGGGAAACTCTCTCCGGTTCTGGATTCGGTGATCGGGGCGAATGAGTCGGCCAAATCCCATGCTTTCGCGTTGAAGGAAGCCGCCGAACAATCCAAATATATGATGAGCGAGGCCCAGGAAGCCCTGGCCGCCGAGTTGGACTTGAGCGGCGCCAGCGCCTGGAGCAAACTGCAAGGCACGCTGACGTCGCAATTGACGGTGGATTTTGAGCTGGACGGCCAGCTGCAAAAATTGCCCATGCCCGCCCTGATTAACCTGCACTCGCATCCCGACGAAGCAGTGCGCCGGCGCGCATACGAAACCGAGCTGAGCGCTTGGAAAACCATCGAGGAGCCGCTGGCGGCGGCCATGAACGGCATAAAAGGCACCGCCAACACGCTCAATCTGCGCCGCGGACGGAAAGACGCGCTGCATCCATCGATTGACATGGCGCGCATCGACCGCCCCACGCTGGAAGCCATGCTCTCGGCCATGCAGGATTCCTTTCCGGCCTTCCGGCGCTACTATAAGGCCAAGGCCAAACGTTTTGGCAAAGAAAAATTGCCCTGGTGGGATCTCTTTGCGCCGGTGGGTCAGGCCAATAAAACTTACTCCTGGGATGAAGCCCGTGATTTTATCCAGGAAAAATTCGGCCAGTTCTCGCCGGAGCTAGCCGCCTTCGCCAAACGCGCTTTCGAGCAAAACTGGATCGATGCCGAACAGCGCGATGGCAAACGCGGCGGCGCCTTCTGCATGGAAGTAGCCGGTGTCAAAGAAAGCCGTGTTTTGTGCAATTTTGACGGGACGCTCGATCAGGTCAGCACGATAGCGCACGAGCTGGGACACGCCTTCCACAACGAATGCGCCTTCAAAGCCAACAAAACCATCCTGCAACAGGATACGCCCATGACGCTAGCCGAAACCGCCTCGATCATGTGCGAAACTATTATCATGGAAGCCATTCTCGAACAAACCAGCGACCCGGCCGAGCAACTCGCCATTCTCGAAACCCGCCTGATCGGGGACGCGCAGGTCATCGTGGATATTTACTCGCGCTACCTGTTTGAAAAAGAAGTCTTCGAGCGTCGCGCCCAATCCGAACTGAGCGCCGACGAACTGTCCGAAATCATGGAACGCGCCCAAAAAGCCACCTATGGCAACGGTGTCGACGAAGAACACCTGATGAAATATATGTGGACCTGGAAACCACACTATTATTCCGCCGGGCTCTCGTTCTACAACTACCCTTATGCCTTCGGCCTGCTGTTTGCCACCGGCCTGTACGCCATCTATCAACAGCGCGGCGCAGCCTTTGTTCCCGATTATGTCAACCTGCTCGCCAGCACCGGCGAAGCACCAGCCGTCGACCTGGCCGCCCGCTTTGGCATCAACCTGCGCGAGAAAAAGTTCTGGGCCGACAGTCTGAGCATCATCACCAAGAAAATCGATCGCTACGAAAAATTGTAAATTTACCCAACAAAGGTGAACCATGAAACAGCCAACCATCCTCATTCTGGGCGGCTACGGTAATACCGGCAACCTGCTGGCGCGCTTTCTATTACAGGAGAGTCGCGCCAGTGTTATTTTGGCTGGCCGAAATAAAGCCAAAGCTGACTCCGCCGCAGCGGAATTAAACCACTCTTTTGAAGGCAACCGCGCCAGCGGCCTGGCTCTCGACGCCTCCGACCCGCAAGCCTTGGTCGCCGCCATTGAAGGCAGCGCCCTGCTGGTGGCGGCCTCCAGCACCGCCCAATACGCGGAAACCTGCGCGCGCGCCTGCCTATCTGCGGGCGTGGACTATTTCGATGTGCAGTTTTCCGCCAAAAAAGTGAAGACGCTGCGCGCCCGTTCAGTGGAGATAAAAAACTCCGGCCGCTGCTTCATCACAGAAGGCGGATTCCACCCCGGCCTGCCCGCCGCGCTGATTCGCTATGCCGCGACCCAATTTGACGAGATTCACACCGCCAACGTCGGCTCCGTCATCCAAATTGACTGGGCCGCATTGGACATCGCCGAATCCACGGTGATCGAAATGGCCGGAGAATTCAGCGACTTTGACATGCACTTCCTCCAGCACGGGCGTTGGAAAAAAGCCCGCATGGATATTGTGATGGACACCCTCAAAATGGACTTTGGCGCGCCGTTTTTCGAGCAAAACTGCATGCCGATGTGGCTCGAAGAACTACGCCCCCTCCCGGCCATGTTCCCCACGCTGAAAGATGCCGGTTTCTTTGTCGGCGGATTCAACCCGGTGGTGGATAATCTGCTGCTGCCGCTGCTGATGTTAATCGTCAAAATCGCCCCACAAAAGGGGCTGAAGCCCGCCGGAAATCTCTTGCTGTGGGGTTTGAAACGCTTTTCCCGTCCCCCTTACGGTACACGCCTGAAACTGGAAGCCGAAGGCCTGAAAAACGGCGAATCCGCCCGCCTGGAATTGTTACTCTCGCACGAGGATGGCTACGTTTTCACCGCCATTCCCGCCGCCGCGGCGATTTTACAATACCTGGATGGCTCCATCCGCAAACCGGGCCTGTTCACCCAGGGTGAAATCGTCGACCCCAAGCGCCTGCTGGAAGACATGCAGCGCATGGGCATCGTTCTCCAGGCATAATGCTATGTCTTCTTCCCTCACTCAATACCCTTTTTAGATATGCTATACTGAGTAAATCCATTTTACAAATACAGGAGGAATAATGGCTACTCCAACCCCTTCCCAAACCAACGACAGCGTGCCACACGTCCCGTCGGTTCCGGCTGCCAAAGTCAATTATCCGCGTTTGTTGCCGCGTCAATTTGCCTCAATCCCGCCCGAAGAATATATCGCCGAACGGGTGAACGATTCAATTGCATGGTACGATAAAAGCGCCAACAAATCGAAGGAAAATTACCTGCGCACGAGGGCGGCAACCGTGATTGGCGGTGCGCTTGTACCGGTGCTGGTCAACATCAACATCCCCTACATCAACATCTTGACGACCATTATCAGTTTGATTGTCGTTTTACTGGTTTCGCTCGAAAGTGTCTATCATTTCCGCGAGCAATGGACAAATTATCGCTCGACTGAACAATTTTTACGAAACGAATATTTCTTGTTCACCAGCCAGGGCGGAGTTTACGCCGCGCTCGACCCCAAAGAAGCCTACAAACATTTTGTGGATCGAGTCGAAGAAGTCATCCTTTCAGAGAATGCTTCCACGCTTAAGATTTTGACATCGGTTTCGGAGACTAGAACCGAAACAAAAACAACCACCAAAACTCCCCGCATTAAGGTTACCAAATAATCATGCCGATTGATGTCTTTTTGAGCGTGGGGCGCACCTCCACCCCCAAGCAGGAAGAATTTGTCAAAGAAGTCCAGGCCATGTTGCGCGCCCAGGGCCTGAATCCGCGAACGGTTGGACGCACAGACTTTACATCGGAGAAACCGCTCAAAACCATCCTGGAAGTCATGCAGAGCTGCCAGGGAACCGTCGTGATCGCTTTTGAACGGCTGCATATCGAACATGGGACAGAGTTGGCGGGCGGAGCAAACGCCTCCGTTTTGGAGAGCGTCAGCCTGCCGACGGTTTGGAATCAAATCGAAGCCGCCATGGCCTATGCCCTTGGACATCCGTTGCTGGCGATTGCCGAATCCCGCTTGCGTGATGAAGGCTTTCTGGAAAAAGGTTATGACTGGTTCGTGGAATGGGTCGATTTGGATATATCCAGCTTAACCGAGCGTAATTTTGCCGAATCGATCAAAGCCTGGAAAAAGCGCATGGAAGCCCCGGCGCACAAAAAATAGATTTGAACTGGTAACAGAACAGATGAAAGAAAAACCATGAGTTCCAATTCCCGCACCGTCTGGTCATCCGAACAGGGTGACCTTCGCAATCAACAACCAAAATCGACAGGGACGAGCACCTCCTTGCCGCCCGGACAGCAAACTGTCTACCTGCACCGCGAGTCCAAGGGGCGCGGCGGAAAGGGAGTGACGCTCTTGAAGGGCTTGATTCTCTCCGAAGCGGATCTGACTGCCCTGGCGAAAACTGTCAAACAAGCCTCCGGCAGCGGCGGTACCCTGAAAGAAGGCGTGATCGAAATTCAGGGTGACCAGCGCGAGAAAATTGCAGAGACACTGAAAAAACTCGGCTACAAGGTCAAGCTGGCGGGCGGATAGGAATAGACAGCACGCAACAAAAGAACGTCCCGAAGGTTTTGGCGAGCTGTAAACCGCCTGTTCAACCTTCGGGACATTTGTTTCAATTGGCAAAAACATTAATAATCAATGGGGCTTGCACGGGTGTATGATGAGTTATAGATCGGAGTCGCTATGAAAAAACGATGGATTTTCATGTTTCTTCCGCTCATGCTGATCTCGTGTGTCGCGACGCTTTTCAGCCCGGCAGCGCCTGTCCCGACACCCACGCCCATTGTCACACCTACGCCGACACCCGCAGTGACGCTCACCCCCACCCCAACCACCACAATTACCGCTACGCCAACCATAACACTTACACCCACGCCGCTTTACCCGGTTGAAGGCTATGGCTCGACAGGATTCCCACAGAATGTGAATCCATTGACCGGGTTGGTGATGATTGACCCGGCGCGGCTGGAGCGCCGCCCAATCATTGTCAAAGTTGCCAATTTGCCACGCGCTTACCGACCACAGTGGGGGCTTTCGCTGGCTGACCAGGTTTTCGAGTATTACATCGAAGAAGGCACCACCCGTTTTGCTGCCATTTATCTCGGGCAGGATGCCGACATGGTTGGCCCGATCCGCTCGGGCCGGTTTTTCGATAATCACCTGATTTCGATGTACAAGGCGAACTTCGCCTTTGGATCGGCAGATTATCGCGTTCGCAATCTGTTGTTCAACCAGGATTATGCCAACCGGCTGGTCATCGAGTCGGGCTGCCCGCCGATGTGTCGCTTTGAGCCGCATGGCGTCAACTACCTGATGGCCAACACCGCAGACCTGACGACGCTGATCGATCAGCGCAACGTAGAGGGCGGGAATGGCCGCCAAAACCTGGATGGGTTCCTGTTCAATTACAAAACGCCCGTTGAAGGACAACCTGTCAGCCGGATTTTTGTCCGCTATTCAGCCGCCATCTACAATCGGTGGGACTATAACCTGTCCACCGGGGTCTATGACCGGTTTTCCGATGTCAAGAACGATTTTGAGAATGGCAAAGGTGAAGAATATCAACAGTTGACCGATCGCCTGACCGGCGGCAATATCAGCGCCGAGAATGTGGTGATCCTGTATGTGCCGCACAACTACTTTTCAAAACAGCCCGAAATCGTCGATATTGTCATGTCCGGCCCCGGCGCGGCATACCTGTTTCGTGACGGCAAAGCCTTTGAGTTGAGATGGTACCGCAACGCCTTCGATCAGACTTTTATCCTGGTCAGCGCGGACGGCAAGCCTTTTCCGCTCAAACCGGGGACAACCTGGTTTGAAGTGCTGGGTTCCAGCAGTGAGCTTCAAACCGCATCCCCAGACTGGCGCTTTTATTCAAGATGCCCTGACCCTTCCAGCCAAATCAGCCATTGAGTCAAACGTCGTTAAAATCAAAACTACCACCCTGTCGCGGATAGCAAATTCGCGTTCAGCGTGGTAGTTCTTTTTTATCGCTTTATCATCCCCGGGAAACCGGGCAGTAAAACCGACGGCTGCTAATTATTCGTTGCGCCCGCGTTGACCCAATCGACAAACAACTGAACCTGATCGGGCGTCAACTTGGCGCCGCGCTTGGGCATCTTGCCAGACTTGATTGCCTGAACCAATTTGCTGCCATCGGCATTTCCCGGCGTAATGACTGCCCCAGTCTGGGAACCGACCATCAGGCTGTCAAAGGTTTTCAAATCGAGTGCCTTGGCGGTTTTCTCGCCACCATGACAGGAAATGCACGATTCCTGCAAAATGGGCAGCAGGTCCTTTGAAAAACTGACTGCGCCCTGCGTGGTTACCGCTGAACTGGATGCCGCAGATTGGGCAGCTCCTGCGGTAGGTTGACTTTCCACAGCCGTTGCAGCTGGCACTGCGACTTGAGCCACCGCTGCGGTGGCGGCGGGAACGGCGGTGGCGGCTGGCGCTGCCTGGGCGGCGGGAACGGCGGCAGGCTGACTTCCACAAGCGGCCAGAACGATGACTGCAAAAATAGTCAGTACAAAAACGAGAGGAAAATGGGTTTGCTTTGTTTGAGTATTCATAATGAGTTTCTCCTTAAGTGGACTAAATATATCGGATTAAGATGAAAATCAGATGAACAAAACCATTTTTCTTTGAGAAATTTTGCTGAAGGTCTGTTTTGCCTCCCCCGTCCGGGATAGTGAATGAATTTGACGCCTTGCAGATGCGTCTACTTATTATGTAGACGCGTCTACATGCCATGTAGATGCGCCTGCATAAAAAAGTCCTCCGCGCTCATCACGAACCCGAAGGACTTCCTTATTCCTTATTCCTCGTTACTTTTTACCATCTACACCCTCGGCCCCGCCTCGATCACTTCCTGCGGCGTCCCATCCGTAAATTTGGCAAAATTCTGGATGAAGCGCATCGCCAGATCAGTGTAGCGCTTGTCATACTCCGCGCGGCTGGGCCAGCTGGACCAGGGCTGTAAGACCGCTTCGGGCACATCCGGGCAGGTTTTGGGGACTTCAAAGCCAAAGACCGGGTCGCGGTAATATTCCACGTCGGCCAGTTGGCCGGTCAGCGCGGCATTGAGCAGGTTGCGGGTATGGCGGATGCTGATGCGCTTACCGACGCCATACGGGCCGCCCACCCAACCGGTGTTGACCAGCCAGCAGGTCACGCCATAACGCTCGATTTTGCGCTTGAGCAGTTCGGCGTATTTATAGGGATGGTGCACCATGAACGGGCCGCCGAAACAGGCCGAGAAGGTAATCTCCGGCTCCTTGCCCAGGCCGACTTCGGTTCCCGCTATCTTGGATGTGTAGCCGCTAATGAACTGGTACAACGCCTGATGCGGGGTGAGGCGCGCGATGGGCGGCATCACGCCGGAGGCGTCGCAGGTCAGCAAGATGACGTTTTTCGGGTGCCCGGCCTTTTTCTCCGGGACGGCGTTGGCGATGAATTCGAGCGGGTACGAGGCGCGGGTGTTTTCCGTCAGCGAGTCATCGTCCAGGTCGATGTAGCGCGTGACCGGGTCGAAGGGTACATTCTCCAGGATCGTCCCGTAGCGTTTTGTGGTGGCGTAAATCTCCGGCTCGGCAGATTCCGACAATCCGATCACCTTGGCGTAGCAGCCGCCCTCGAAGTTGAAGACACCTTCGTCGCTCCAGCCGTGCTCGTCGTCGCCGATCAGGCGGCGAGTCGGGTCGGCGGAGAGAGTCGTCTTGCCGGTGCCGGAAAGGCCGAAGAACAGCGCCACATCATCCGGGTCGGTCGGGCTGACGTTGGCCGAGCAATGCATCGAAAGCACACCCTGCAGCGGCAGCAGGTAATTCAAAATCGTAAAAACGGACTTTTTGATCTCGCCCGCGTAGGCGGTGTTGCCGATGATGGCCAGTTTTTTCTCGAACGACAGGCAGATGAAGGTTTCGCTGGCGGTATTATCGACCGACGGCGCGCCTTTGAAGGATGGCATCGCCAGGATGGTGAACTCGGGCACGAAACGTTTGTATTCTTCCAGCGACTGCGGCAGCAGGAACATATTGCGCGCGAACAGGCTGTGCCAGGCCAGCTCGGTGACGATGCGCACCGGCAGGCGGTAATTCTCGTCCGCGCCGCCGTAGACGTCCTGCACGAAGACATCACGGCCCTGCAAAAAGCCGAGCATGCGCCCGTACAACTCGTCGAATTTGCCCGACTCGAACGGACGGTTGTAGACGCCCCACCAGGCATTGCCCTCGGAATCAGTCTCGCGCACGACGAATTTATCGTTGGCCGAGCGCGCAGTATGCTTGCCGGTATTGGCAACAAACGGGCCGCCCACGGCCGTCGCACCCTCGCCGCGGAAAATGGCTTCCTCGTAGAGCGCTTCGTTGGCTAAATTCCAGTAAGCCAGGCGCAAATTCCCCACGCCGTGATTGGACAGGTTGTAATCCGCCTTGCGGGTCTGGGCGATGCCTTCGGCGGGAGTTTTGATGTTGAGTAAGTTGTTCATAGGTTTTCCTTTTTGCCCTGAGCGGAGCGCAGCGTAGTCGAAGGGCGCTTTTCATGCAAACTACGCTCAGCGCGGCAAATGTCTACAGCCAATCCCGCACCATTTTCTTATCGCCGATATAAATCTCATTCGGGCTGGTTGGGTCAAGGGCCCACTTGATGCGCGCCACGCCCTCGGTCACATCCTTGACCGTTCCCGAAAGCGACAGGCGGATATGTCCTTCCATGCCAAATTCCTTGCCCGGCACGGTCACCACCAGCGCCTTCTTGAGCAGGAACTTCGACAATTCCACCGAATTCGCATTGAAAGCGCGCAAATCCGGCAGCGCGTAAAACGTCCCTTCCGGTTTGATCAGCCGCGCGCCGTTGAAGGTTTTCATCTCCTGTAAGAAAACCTCGCGGTTATTCTGGATCTGGAGTCGCAGCGCCTCGACCACGTTTTGCAGGCCATTAAGCGCACCCTCCGCCGCGGATTGGGAGACTGGCGACACCCCGGAAGTCATCTGCGCCGTGACGTTGGTCATCACCTTGACGAGTTGGCGCTGCGCAACCACCCACCCGACGCGGAATCCCGTCATCCCATAGACCTTCGCCACCCCGTTGACCACGATGACGTGGCTGTCTTCAATGTCCTTCTCCGTAAAACGGAAAGCGGGCGCCGCCTCCTGGCGGTCAAAAACCAGTTTGTGATAAATATCGTCACAGATCAGGTAAATCCCCTGGCGTTCACAAAAATCCACCAGTTTTTCGATCAACTCTGCCGGGTAGATCGCGCCGGAAGGATTGTTCGGGCTGTTGACAATGATCGCGCGCGTATAGCCCGTCACCGCCCGTTCAATTTCCTTGAAATTCGGAATAAACATCCCATCTTCAGGCGTGACGATGATCGGCTTCCCGTAGCACATTTTTACGATTTCGGGATATGAAACCCAGTAAGGCGCCAGCACAATCACTTCATCCTGCGGATTCAGCAGGGAATAGAGAATATTGAACAGCGACTGCTTGGCGCCATTGGTGACGATCACGTTTTCCGGCGAGACCAGCCGGTCGTAATTCTCCTCGGTATAGCGGATGATCGCTTTTTTCAGCGCGGGCGTGCCATCGGCAGGCGTATATTTCACTTCCCCGCTGGTCAACTTCGCCGCCGAAGCCAGGATGGCGTTCATCGGCGTCTTGTTTTTCGGCTCGCCAATCCCCAGGTGGATGACGGGTTCTCCCCGTTCCCGCAGCAGCCGCGCTTCTTCGTTCAGCGCCAGCGTCGGGGACTCGGCAATTTCGGAAGCCAGTTTACTGAGTCTCATGGATGCTCCTTGTTGATGGTGTGAATAAAGTAAGGAAACCCTTCAGGGGATCGCGCCAACCAACCCGAAATTTAAAGCCGGGCTGGTCACCCCGCCCCTTTCAACCGGTTAAAACAACTCTGGTCAGGCACCTAAGTGCGCTGACCAGATATAGTACGACTACCGCCAAAGGGCGCTGACAATTGAATGTCAGGCAACAGTCTCATAAAATGATTATACTACCCGCCTTCTGGCAATACATCACGTCAAATGTCACAATCCGAAGTAATTGGGTCATGAATCGGCAGCGCTCAGATCACCTGAAAATCTCAAAATCCACGGGATTGCCCATTGGGAAAGAAACGACGCCTTCAGCGATACGTTTGACCAAGCCACCCAACACCGTGCCATTGCCAACTTCGACAAAATTTGTCACACCCTGGGAAGTCATCCACTTAATTGATTCTGTCCAGCGCACACGCGATTGCATCTGCGCGATGACATCGGCGCGCAACTCAGCGGCGCTGACCAGTGGTGAAGCGACGACATTTCCCACCACCGGAATGGCGACATCCATAAAAGCGGCGGCGGTGACAGCCTGATTCCATTCGGCCTGGATGGAATCCATCAACGGGGAATGAGCGGCGATACTGACAGCCAGCGGCAGGGCGCGCTTGGCACCTGCGGCCTTCGCGCCGAGCATGGCACGCTCCAACGCCGCCTTGTGCCCGGAGATGACCACCTGGCCGGGACAGTTGTCATTGGCCACCTGGACAATTTCATCTTTTGTACTGGCTGCAGCGCAGACTGAATCCAACGTGGGAATGTCGACTCCCAGAATGGCGGCCATGCCGCCCGGGTTGATCTCTCCGGCACGCTTCATCAGCTCGCCGCGCTTGCGAACGAGGCGTAAGCCATCAGCAAAGGACAAGCCGCCCGCAGCCGAAATGGCGGATAACTGTCCCAGCGAGTGCCCGGCCATATAAACGGGAGACATGTTCGGTGCAAGGCTTTGAAAGGCGCGGTAAGCGGCCAGGGAATGCGTAAAAAGCGCGGGCTGCGTGTTAAGCGTATCGTTCAGGTCAGAATCCGGGCCTTCCCACATGATTTTCGAAAAGGAAAATCCCAGGACGGAATCGGCCTCGTCAAACACAACCCGGGCCGCTGGGAAAGCCGTCGCCAGGTCACGACCCATGCCGACGGCCTGCGAGCCTTGCCCGGGGAAAACAAACGCGGTGGTTTTAGGATCAAAAGTCATTTTGCATTACTCCTCATGGGTGTCATCTTGCTTTGACGAGTTTTTCTGAGTTGAATCGAGCCAGAAAAATTCTTCTGTGATGACACCAACAGCTTAAACACAAACGCGCCGTGTTGGTCACGGCGCGTCGGCGTTTTCGTTACGATTTCTTTTCTTTTTCAACCACGATCACTTCGCGGCCCTTGTAGTGCCCGCAGTTGGCGCAGACTACATGGGGCAGGCGCATCTGTCCGCAGTTGGGGCAGGCGGTCAGGTTGATGGCCTGCAAAGCGTCTTGTGAGCGACGACGATCGCGGCGGCCTTTCGAGTGTTTGCGTTTTGGTTGTGGTGGCATTCCTTACTCCTTTTACGATTGCATCCAGAATACTGGTTAGTCCCTGTTTAAGCGGACAGATTATAGCGGTGATATATTGCAGTGTCAAGCAAATTTTGATTTTTTTGATTTGTCAGATTCAGATTCATGTGGTATACCAAAAACTTGGAGAAAAAATGACTCTTAGACAACTCAGAAAACTACTCATTGGAATGACCATTACCGCGCTGATTATAACAGCCTGTACCGGGGCGGAAACAAGCCCCACGCCAACCGAGGTTAGCATTGAAGCGATTTACACCGTCGCGGCGGCGACTGTCTTTGCCCAACAAACCGGCACCGCCAACGCGCAACCGCGGCAGACCATTACTCCCACCAGCACCATCACAGCGACCGGGACCATCACGCCAACCCCGGCCCCAACCCGGGCGGTATTTGTGCCAGTGATACCGGCGGCCACCCTGGCCCTGGTCATCACCACCACCGGCACGCCCGGAACGCTGGTTCCGTCAGCGACAGCTACCTTCGGCGGAGTCGGATGTAACAACTCGGCCTTTATTCAGGATGTGACCATCCCCAATAACACCAAGCTGAATCCCGGGGAATCTTTTACCAAGACCTGGCGCATCAAAAACACGGGCAGCGGCGCCTGCACCTGGAACACCAACTATAAGTTCACTTTCATTGGCGGCAGCCTGTTTGGCAGCGACACGACGAAAATCCGCAAAACGATTCCGCCGGGAGCCACCATGGATTTTTCGCTCAATATGGTGGCGCCGACCGTGCCGGGCACCTATACCAGCAACTGGCGTCTGGCGAGTGACGACGGCACCCTGTTTGGCTCGGGATTCAACGTGGTGATCATTATCCCAGGTGCGACAGCGACGCCCACATCGGCATCGGCAGCAACAGCGACAGCGACAACAGCTGCCGCCGCAACACAGACCATGGATGTCCCAGCCACTCAAACTGCCCTAGCGGCAACGCAAGCCGCTATCGCAGCAACCCAGACCTCCGCGGCGGCGACCCAAGCTGCAGCCGCAGCAACGGCCTCACAAGCCGCGGCAGACGCCTCAGCAACGGCCGCAGCCGCTCCGCCAGCTTCTCAGTAATAAAAAGAGCCGGGAAATTCCCGGCTCTTTTTTGTTGTTTATCGCTGCGAAATAAGGCTACTCAGCCTGACGCAAAAACGATTCCATGAAGCCCATCAACGCGCCATCCAGCACTGACTGGGAATTGCCAACTTCATAGTCGGTGCGGTGGTCCTTGACAAGCTGATACGGATGCAAAACATACGAACGAATCTGGCTGCCCCATTCAGCTTTGGTGTAATCACCCTTCAAAACGGCAATTTCCGCATCCTGCCGGGCTTGCTGGATTTGGAACAGGCGCGCGCGCAAAACCGACATGGCCGCTTCCTTGTTCTGCATCTGCGAACGCTCATTCTGACAGGTCACCACCATTCCGCTGGGAATATGGGTCAGCCGAATAGCAGTGGAGTTTTTCTGCACGTTCTGTCCGCCCGCGCCAGATGAGCGGAATACATCAATTTTCACATCGCTCGGGGAAATCGGCACTTCCGGGTTGTCCATGGCCACCTGCGGCAGCACTTCCACCAGGGCAAACGAGGTATGACGGCGATGGGCGGCATCAAACGGCGAAAGTCGCACCAGGCGATGGACGCCCTTTTCGGAGCGCAAATAACCATAGGCATAGCGCCCACTGATGGAAATCGTACAGGATTTAATCCCGGCTTCCTCACCCGGCGTCAGGTCCAATATTTCAGTCTTAAAACCCTGGGTTTCCGCCCAACGCAAATACATGCGCTGGATCATTTCAGCCCAATCCTGGCTGTCGGTGCCGCCCGCCCCGGCATGGATCGCCAAGATGGCGTCACCTTCGTCATATTTACCAGAGAGCATGGCCGCAAAGGAACGCTTTTCGAGATCCTTTTCAATCGCGGCAACTTCCGTTTCGAGTTCAGCGCGCAGCGAGTCATCGCCCATCTCGGCCAACTCGCGCGCATCATCAATGCGATGCTTGAAAGAAAGCCAATATTCCGCTTCATCGCGTAAAGAAGCGGCTGCCTTGCTTATTTTTTGCGCCGCTTGTGGATCATCCCAAAAGTCGGGCGCGGCAATCTGTTTATCTAACTCAGTAAGTTGGGTTTCCTTTGACACCAAGTCAAAGTCGCACCATTAATTGCAAAGTCAGCTCCCCTGCTTGCTGCAAACGGTCGGTCAAGTCTTGCATGTTTCCTCCAAAATGGCAGGGCACAAACCGGGTGCCGCTACCCTAAAATTCCATCCACAAACGCATCCGGATCAAAAGGCACCAGGTCTTCTGGCTTTTCTCCCAAACCGGCATACAAAATCGGCAATCCCAGCTCACGTTGAATGGCAAAAGCCATGCCGCCGCGCGCCGAAGAATCGAGTTTCGATAAAATCACACCATTGACCTTGACCGCCGCCTTAAAGGCCTTGGCCTGCATCAAAGCATTCTGCCCGGTGGTCGCATCCAACACCAACCAGACCGCGTGCGGAGCACCGTCCATGGCTTTGCCCACCACACGGTAAACCTTTTTTAATTCTTCCATTAGGTTAAAGCGGGTGTGCAAACGCCCGGCAGTATCAATCAGGATAATGTCCACGCTGCGAGCGACGCCTGCCTGAACGGCGCTAAACGCCACTGCGCCGGGATCTGACTCAAAAGCGCCGGAGATCACCTCCACCTTGAGCCTGTCGCCCCAAACCTGGAGCTGATCCACCGCTGCGGCGCGGAAAGTGTCCGCTGCGCCAAACAGGATCGTTTTTCCGTCCTGCATAAAGCGCTGGCCCAGTTTGGCCGCGGTGGTCGTCTTGCCCGAGCCATTCACTCCCACCAGCAGGATAATCGCCGGTTTATTGGAGAAAAAAGCTGCGGGTGGTGTTGAAAGCCGTGAGCGGAGTTCCGCCTTGAGAACGGATTGCAGCTCCGAAGCGCGAGTCAACCCGTCGCGACGTACCGCCGCTTTGAGCGCATCCAATACAGAAACTGTCATCTCCAACCCGAGGTCAGCCTGAATTAATAGCGCTTCCAAGTCATCCCAGGTATCGGATGTGATTTCAGTAGCACCAAGCAAACCCGCCAAACGCCCAAAAGCGGCTTTGGATGTGCGCGAAAGACCTTGCTTCCATCGAGAGAAAAATTCTGTCATAGCGGCGGGATTATAACATGCTGTTTATGATATACTCGCCTCATGAGCGTAGAAAAAACCACCAATTTGCTGAAAGAAATCAACGTAGCCTGGGACGGCGCCGACGGTTATTCTGCCGAGAATGAAGCTGGCGCAACCGTATTATTGGGCAAAGACAGGACCGGCAAACCCGGAATCGGCCCAATGGAAATGCTGCTGGCTGGTCTGGCGGGCTGTACCGGCATGGACATCATTGAAATTCTCAAGAAGAAGCGCCAAATCCCCACTGAATTCAAAATCAAAGTCATCGGCAACCAGAAAATCGACACTTACCCGATGGTTTTCACCGATTTTCAGGTGGAATACTTGCTCTGGGGCGAAAACCTGGTGGAAAAAGACGTGGCGCAGGCCATCCAACTTTCGGAAGAGAAATACTGCTCCGTGGGCGGGACTTTATCTAAAGCGGGACCGATTCGCTCCACGTTTCGCATCTTGAAATCGGGCGAATCCGCTCAATAGTAAGCAACTTTACAGATTTTTTTGCATCTGATATGTTATCTCTCTTTGAATTAGCAGAAAGGTATATAACTTATGTTTGACGCTCCCGTTCATGTCAGTGATGCCGCTTTTGAACAAACCGTCTTGAAATCCCCAACCCCCGTGATTGTCGATTTTTGGGCGCCGTGGTGCGGCCCATGCAAAATGGTCGCCCCCATTCTGGATAAACTGGCCAAGGAATACGCCGGAAAAGTCCTGGTAGCCAAAGTCAACACCGATGACAATCCTGAGTGGGCGCAGAAATACGGCGTTCAGGGCATTCCCACAATGTTATTCATCTCTGGTGGTAAAATTATTCACCGTCAGGTAGGCGCACTACCCGAACGAATGCTGAAGGAAGCAGTGGCGCAATTTCTGGAAGTCGCCGGGCAGAATTAATCCCAGCGTCTCCCCAAAATGCAAGCTCCCCGACCTAAAAGCGACAGGATATTCCAACATTTTTAGGTAGGCCGGGCACGAAAATCAAGTCCCGCAGAAACATGCGGGGCTTTTTATTGCAAAGGATAAGTTTATATGAAGCAAGTCAGTTTCCTGTTGGTTTTGATGTTCCTTCTTACAGCCTGCGGGGCGGCGCCCACGCCTGCGGCGGCAACGCCGGATGTTCAAGCCACCATCAGCGCCTATTCAGGCACCATGGTGGCCGCCACGCTGACAGCGCAGCCCACCAATACCCTCGTCCCGACAAATACTCCGCTGCCCACTGGAACGCCCACGCCAACCGAAACTGTCACGCCTGAAATACTGATTCCCACTGCCACGCAGACAGCGTTTGTGGGATCATTTGTCCCGGGCAACACTGAAGGGTTGCCGACCGGGCTGATCAGAGTGGAAAATTACACCGGCCAGGAGCTGGTCTTTACGATGGACGGCGTCACCAAAACGAGGAGCGTGCCGGTTTATGTGTCCTGGAAAATTAACGGCGTCTACATGTTCTCTATTCCCTGGGGAACCTATAACTATCGTATCGTGATAGGCGATAAAAGAACACTTACTGGAATTGTGGGCATTGCCAACAAGGACAAGACCACTTTCAAGGTGTATAACAACAAGGTAGCCATCCTCGGTCCGTAGCCGAGGGAGAAATTAATCAAAAAGCGGGCGGTGAAAAAACCGCTCGCTTTTTGATTAACGACTGGCTTGTGATTAATGCTCGGTCAGGCGTTCAATGCGCGCACCCAAAGCACGCAGCTTCCCATCCACATCTTCGTAACCGCGATCGATCTGGCCAACGTTGCGAATAACGGAAGTTCCATTCGCAGCCAGGGCTGCCAGAACCAGCGTCATCCCGGCGCGGATATCAGGGCTTTCCACTTTTTCGCCGGATAACCTGGCCGGACCGGTGACAATGCAGCGATGTGGATCGCACAACACAATCTGCGCACCCATACTGACCAGCTTATCGATAAAAAACATGCGGCTGGGATACATCCAGTCATGAAACAGGACGCTGCCTTTGGCCTGAGTGGCGATCGCAATCGCAATGCTCATTAAATCGGTTGGAAACGCCGGCCAGATATTGGTCTTAATCTCCGGGATGGCGTTGCCCAGGTCAGGCTCAATCTCAAGCCGCTGCTCCGCCGGGACGACAATATCGTCACCATCTTCCCGCCAATCCACGCCCAGGCGATTAAAAACAATCCGGATCATGCCCAAATAGTGCGCCCCGGCATTATGAATACGCACTTCCCCGCGCGTGACCACTGCCGCGCCAACAAAGCTGATGACTTCGAGATAATCTGGCCCGATGGTAAATTCGCCGCCATGCAGACGATCGACGCCTTCAATATGCAGTGTGTTCGAGCCAATTCCATCAATTTTTGCGCCTAAAATATTGAGCAGCTGGCATAATTCCTGGACATGCGGCTCGGAGGCTGCGTTGCGCAGGATCGTCATGCCTTTGGCCAGGGAAGCCGCCATAATGGCATTTTCCGTGCCGGTAACGCTGGCTTCATCCAACAGAATATCGGCGCCCTTCAAACCAGAGGCTTTAAACTCGAACGAACGATCATAACTGACCTCGGCGCCCATTTGTCGTAAAGCCCAGATGTGCGTATCCACGCGCCGACGGCCAATCACATCTCCGCCGGGCGGTGGCAGTTTGAGCACCCCGGCGCGGGCGGTCATCGGCCCTGCCAGCAGGATGGAGGCCCGGATACGGCGAGACAGGTCCGGGTCGAGATCCGCTGGGCGCACCAGTTTGGCGGTCACCCGCCACGAGCGATTCCCCAGATCATCCAGGGTGACTCCCAGACTTTCGAGCATCCTGCGCATGTCCATAACGTCCCGAATTTGCGGAACGTTATGCAAGATGACCGGCTCCTCTGTCAGCAGGCAGGCAGCCAGCAAAGGCAGAGCCGCATTTTTGTTTCCAGACGGGGTAATTTCGCCATTAAGCGGCAAACCACCTTCAATCACAAATTTTTCCATGGTCGTCTCCGATTTTGTAATTTTATTGTAAACCTGGAACGGACGTGCGAGGATAAAACTGGAGTACTATTATCTAAAAGGAATATTTAATTGGGTATAATGGCATAATTATGGAACTATTTTTCGCAGGACTCACTGGCCTGATTGCAGGCATATTGGTCAATTATCTCGCAGATGTCCTTCCGACTTTGCGCAAACTAGCTCAGCCGGTTTGCATTCAGTGCGGCACACATTATAGCTGGAAAGATTATATCCTTGTAAAAGCGTGCCCAAATTGCAAAAAAGCACGTTCCTGGCGAACTTACGTCGCCCTGGCAGCAGGAATTGGCATTTCGCTGGCTCTGTGGCTCAATCCGCCCACCCGCATGGGTTACTGGCTGGGATTAATTGTCCTGGTATTCTTTGGGCTGGTTGTTGTGATTGACATCGAACATCGCCTGATTATGCATGTTGTCACCCTGGCCGGTGCGTTTCTGGGAGTGATCACTGGAACAATCCGCTATAACCTGGTTACCTCGCTTTTGGGCGGATTGGCGGGCCTGGGAATTATGCTCGTGTTCTACGGATTTGGCGTGCTTTTTGCGCGCTATCGGGCCCGCAAACTTGGGACGGATGACGGTGAGGAAGCGCTCGGCTTTGGAGATGTCACCCTTTCGGCGGTTCTTGGGTTGATGTTGGGCTGGCCGGTCATCCTGTATGGCATCATGATCGGTGTGCTGGCAGGCGGAATAATCAGCATTGTGCTGGTGATCGTTCTGATAATCCTGCGACGCTACGAAACGATGAACGTGTTTACCGCCTATGGACCCTACCTGGTACTCGGCGCAGTCCTGCTGATGTATTTTCCACACGCCATTACAGTTTTGTTTGGAAAGTAACTCATAGTACCAAGGTAGGATTTGTTAAGGTGGCGGTATACGTTAAAATGTGATTAGTCGTAAATTACCTATATCCAGAAATTCAGTTGGAAAAAATGCAAAACAATAAAAAACGGATGTTTTTTGACGCAGTAGGCAGGAGTAAAGGGCAAAGCTTTGTTGAATTAGCCCTAATTTTTTCCATTCTCATAACCCTGATGGCTGGGATGGTTGAGTTCGGCAACCTGCTGAATCAGTACATCAATGTCGTGGACGGCGCGCGCGAGGGCGCGCGCTTTGGCAGCAATGATGATCCGTTTACCACTGAAAGCGATGGCGTGACGCCCCATTACGAAACCTTTTTTGGCCAAATTTACACCATCATTCAAGGGGAATATGACTCGAGCGGCGCACAATTATCAAAAGGCGCGATCAATCCCATCGTTTTGGATGAAAATCCTGATTCCACGGATGATATTTTGGTGACTTTTTTCAGCATTACCGGCAACAAAACCTCAGGCGCCAAGGGAATTGTACGCTTCGAAAGCGCGGCGGGCAGCCGATATAATAAAGCGACTACTGAATCCAAATTTACCAACGATCAGATCCTCGACATGGTGGATGGGTTCGCTCCCAGCACCGGCGTTCTCCTGGTTGAGATTTTTTATTCTTACAATCAGATTCTAAAACTTTTCAGCTTCACCGGTATTCCTGACCCGGTCAATTTACATGCCTATTCCATCATGCCGCTATCAGCCGCAGAGCCCACCCCCACTCCACGGCCATAATTTAAAAGGTATCTTGATGAAACTACTACCCATTCCGACCCAAAAACGAGAAAAAGGCCAGATCCTTGTGGTTCTGGCGCTTACATTTATAGGTTTGGTCGCCATTATTGGTCTGGCTATTGACACGGGATTTATGTACGTCAGCTATGCGCGCCTGCGACGAGGTGTGGATGCTGCCGCGTTGGGCGCCACCTCGCAATACAAGAAAAACGCCACCGCCGAAGATCTTGAAAAATCCGCCCGGCAATTCCTCGTCCTGAATGGAGTTCCGGACGATAACCTGACCGCGCAGGTTGAAACCTGCGATTCGTCACTGCTTGCGCTGGGTGATGGCGTGGGCGACCCCACACTTTGCACAACACCGCGCCGAAAACTGGTACGCGTAACGGCACGGGAAGATGTGCCGATGTTTTTCCTATCCGTGCTTGGCGTCCAAAGTGTACCGATCTCGGTAAACTCAGTTTCAGAAGCCGCCTCGGTGGATGTGGTCCTCGTGATCGATCGCTCCGAATCGATGGGCGAGTTGAAACCTGACGGCACAAAATATTCGATCCCCTCGACAAACCTTGACCCATTTATATGCAACAGCGACCACCCTGATTCTGCGAGTATTCCAGACGGCAGCGATCCCAGCCTGTGGACCGGGAACTGTCATCCGTTCCAGGAAGTGAAAGCCGCAGCGTTGAGCTTCGTCAACGAATTTATGGATCCGCCATATGACCGGGTTGGCATCGTGGTGTTCGACAATAAGCCACTCATGGTCAATTTCGGCACAGACGCCTCCCCTGAATACATGTCTGGGGATGCTGATACCGTCAAGCAGGCTATCAGAAATTTGTGGATGTACGACGGCTTCCACGATACCGGCAGTGGCAACGATCTGCGCAAGGCCGATCAATACTTCGAATGGCAAACCGACCCTGTCACTGGCGATTTAACAAAGATGGCAATCAAAGGCATGGAATGCCCCTATTTTCAAGGTGGGGTGGTCCCCGAGGGCGTATCGCCCTGTCGCCTGACAAACTCGGGGGGGCAATATTATTATATTGACTGCGCGGGTTATTATCTCTCTCCGCTGGATGGTCAGAAATGCGGTTCGACCAATATTGGCGGAGGGCTGAATTACGCTTCTGTAATCATCTCCAACTACGGACGTCAGGAATCTTTATGGGTCACCATCTTGCTGACGGATGGTGTTCCCAACGCCGGTTATACCGGGGATACGCCTCCCAACCCGATTTGCCCGGCCTACTCCCGCGTGCGCGTGCCTTTCTGCCGCGATACCGATTCCAGCGTCAGGCATAATTCATCCAATACTGCCCTGTACGATACGGACGACTACGCTCGCGACCAGGCGGATATCCTATCGGACGGCGTTCACTCACTCATCTTTGCCATCGGTCTTGGATCGAAAGTTACCAATGACACCACGAAAGATGCAGGCACGGATCCAGCCGGATCCAGCCTGCTGACATATATTGCTGAAAAAGGGCTCACCGGCGGTTATTATCAAGCCGATGCCAATGAACTCAATAAAATTTTCCTGGCGATCGCCAATAAAATTGCCACCCGCCTGACGCGCTAATCTTATCCACCTTATCTGACAGGGTAATCTCATGCAAATGAATTCTTCTCCTCCAAAAAGGCCTTTTCTATTTCGCGAGAAAAAATCTCAGGCAGCTGTTGAATTTGCCCTGACGTTTCCAATCTTTTTGATGGTCGTATTTGGGATCATCGATTTTTCTTTGCTATTTACAGCCTGGCTTTCAATCCAGAACATGGCTCGCCAGGCAGTGCGCTATGCCGCCACAGGTCAATATAATTCGGCCTATTGCGCCGATGCTGACCTGGTCGCAAATGGAGGCGACGGCTCCGGCACACCATGCGCAGGCAATCCTCCAGCGGTGGGACAGTTAACCGGGCCAACCGGGCAAACCACCGAGCAGGCCAATATTTATAAAAACCGCGAAATCGACTATGCCCGCCTGCTTTCAATCCATGACGAAGCCAATCGATTTAATTATTTCATCTTTGACGACGCTGCCGCGGCGCAGCCAGACATTGGCTTTCTACACGTGGTGGTATGCTCCACTCGCGACACCAGCGAACCACTTGACAATACGCCAGACTACGAATTTACCTTCCCCAAAATGGGTGGTTTTGACCCCAGCGACTATGGGGTTTGCAAATGGATTCCCAGCACAGCGGCCGACAAGACCAGGGAAGATGCTGGCGGCCCTGGCGACCGCGTAATCGTCAGCGTGGACTTCAATCATCCATTCCTGACGCCATTTATCAACTACACTTGGCCAATGTTCCACTTAGCTTCCACCCGCGAAGCGATCGTGGAACGCTTCCGCGTTGCGCGCGTGGTGAATGTGCCACCGCCTATTTTGCAACCAACATTTACACCATCCATTACACCAAGCCCAACCATCACATCCACTGTGACGTTAACCCTTACCGAAACATTGACTCCTAACCCGAGTGATACCGTCACGCCTACCAGCGCTTTGACGACTACACCAACGCTGACACGGACACAGACCAAGACGTTGACTCCCACCAAGACCAGAAATCCTACCAGAACCACGGCAGCCACCAGAACCATCACAATGACGCCGACCATCACCTTGACAAGGACAATTACAAAGACGCCGACCATCACTCAGACGCCAACGAAAACCTTAACGCCAACTATTACGCAAACGCCGACGAAAACGTTCACGCCAACGGTTACCCGGACGCCGACCATCACACTGACGCCAACTCGGACGCCGACAATCACGCAGACGCCGACGAAAACCTTCACGCCGACGGTTACGCCCACACCGACCAAAACTTTCACGCCGACCATCACGCAGACGCCAACCCGCACACCGACGGTAACACAGACGCCGATTCCGCCGACCAAGACGGCCACGCCGACCATCACGCAGACGCCGATTCCGCCGACCAGGACCTCGACGCCGACCGTCACACAAACGTCGCCGCCGCCCACTGCAACCAGGACACGTACGCCAACGGCGACTTCACCGCCGACCAGTACGGTAACATCGACGCCGACGAAGACGTTGATACCGACGAATACGTCATCGCCCACGCCGACATCGCCACCGTTCAAGTCGCCGACGCCAACTGTCACACCTTTCGGATGTACAGACTGTTAGCAATGTAAAGCAGATCAAAAAAGCAGGAGGCCAAAAACCTCCTGCTTTTTTCGGTGTATAATTTTATTGTGTCAATTTGAAAGGAGGCCACTAAGAAAATTATCAACAGGGAAAAGAGCGCATGAGCCTATCGAACCCCAAGAATCGGGGCGGCAGGCTGACGAGGATGAGGGTTCTCCATCGCAGGATGGAGCTATCCCGGGCAAAAGCCGGGAGAAAATCGACAGATCAGCGGAAGCCCTCCGGGAGTACCACTCCCGAACATCTTTCCCTCCAGGATAAAGCCAGGTGAATAACGCTGCAGAAGTAATTCCGCAGACAAAAGCTCCCGGCATGGCAAATAGCGATTTCGAACAAATCTTACGGAGGAATCCCCATGTGTGGAATTGTTGGTTATATCGGCCCGCGCGATGCGACGCCGATCATTCTCAACGGCTTGAAACGGCTCGAATACCGGGGCTATGATTCAGCCGGTATTGCCATTTTTGAAAACGAAAAAATCGAAGTCCGGCGCGAGCCAGGCAAGCTGGAAAACCTGGAGGCTACCGTCAGGGAACAACCTATCAGCGGGGCACCCGGCATCGGGCATACTCGCTGGGCAACTCACGGGGCGCCAAGCGCGCGCAATGCCCATCCGCACCTCGGAAATTCAGGGCGCGTGGTCGTTGTCCATAACGGAATCGTCGAAAATTTCCTGGAACTCAAGGATGAACTGGCCTCCGAAGGCGCAGTTTTTAACTCGGATACTGACACTGAAACAATCGTCCTTTTGGTTGAGCGCCACCAATCAACCGGATTGAGCCTGACCGAAGCGGCGCGCAAAACTTTCCAGCAAATTCGGGGCGCGCATGGCGTGGTACTGATGAGCGCCGAGGAACCGGATAAAATCGTCTGCGCGAGAATCGGGAATGCGGGTGGGGTTGTCATCGGCCTGGGAGACGGGGAAAATTTCATCGCTTCGGACATTCCCGCCATATTGGAGCACACCCGCCGCGTCATCTTCCTGGAATCTCACCAGATGGCGATTATCACCGCCGAGGGTGTGCGCGTGGAAACGCTGGAGGGAGAAGAACTCAAGCCGCAAATTCATACCGTTTCGTGGGACCCGGTGGCGGCGGAAAAGGGCGAATATCGCCATTTCATGCAGAAAGAAATCCACGAACAAGTGCGCGCGCTGACGAATACGTTGGCGGGCCGCGTGGATTTTGAGCGCGGGAAAATCCGCCTGCCTGAGCTGAATCTGACCCCTGAAATTGCCAAGCGCATCCAGAAAATCTACATCACAGCCTGCGGCACGGCGGCTTACGCCGGGATGGTGGGCAAAACGCTGATTGAAAAGATCGCGCGCGTCCCGGTAGAAGTGGTGATCGGCTCAGAATTCCGTTACAGCGACCCTATTATTGATGAAAATACGGTGGTGCTAGCAATTTCGCAATCGGGCGAAACTGCCGACACGCTGGCCGCCATGGAAGAAGGCCGCAAAAAAGGTGCCATCATCTGGAGCATCGTCAACGCCATTGGCTCACAGGCTATGCGCGTGGCGGATGGCAGCATTTCGATGCAAACCGGCCCGGAAATTGGCGTAGCATCCACGAAAGCCTTCACCGCTCCTTTGGTGGATCAATATATGCTGGCGATTTTACTGGCGGATTTGCGTGGTGTGCTCGACGATAAGACCCGCAAAGCGCTGGTAGCTGACCTGCGCCTGGTCCCCGACCTGGTGGGACGGACGCTGCAACGCGAAGCGGAAGTGGAAAAGTGCGCCCGCGCGCTCAAAGACATCCGCGACTGCCTGTACTTGGGGCGCGGTATCAATATGCCGATTGCCTATGAAGGCGCGCTCAAACTGAAGGAAATTTCATACATCCACGCGGAAGGCTATCCAGCAGGCGAAATGAAGCACGGACCGATTGCGCTAATCGACGAAAACATGCCAGTGGTCTGTATCGCTCCGACCGATCCCTGGCACGAGAAAATGATCAGCCAGATTCAGCAAGCCAAGGCGCGCAATGGCACAGTCATCGCGGTCGCCACGGATGGCGATGAACTCGTCGCAGGCATGGCCGACTACATCCTGTGGGTGCCCGAATGTCCCTGGATGCTCTCGCCGATCGTGACGGTTCTCCCGCTGCAACTGCTGGCTTACCACATCGCCACCATCCGCGGCCTGGACGTGGATCAGCCGAGAAATTTAGCAAAAAGCGTAACAGTCGAGTAACTCCATCCAACACTAAAAAAAGTCGAGGCTCAAACGGCCTCGACTTTTCCTTTTTACCCATTTTTTTACTTTTTTCTCACAATTATCCCATTGAGACAGCCATCACATCATAGTAAGTGCCCGCGCCAAAGCCATCGAACATGACGTGGTCACCAGGTCGAATGCTCGGCAGTTGGCGCAGGAAGGCAATCATGCAGGATGCCGCGCTGACGTTGCCAAAATCGTTCAAGAGCCAGGGCATCGGATACTGCACCCCTTCTTTGAGCAGCTGTTTTCCTTTGAGCAGGTTGATTTTATAGTTGGCATGGTGCACAATGCCAACGTCGATGGTTTTATCTGAATCCAGTTTGCTCATCAATTCAGAATATTCGCGAAAAACATCCGTCGCCACTTCTACGCCCGAACGCACAAAGAGTTTGACCATGCCCATCAGCCCGGCCATCACAATCGGCAGGCCGTCGTCGGGCTCGTGCATCATCCCGGCCACGCGGATGTGGCTGGCAGATTCCTGGGAAACTTCCAGGAGGGATTTCCCGGGGGCCATTTCTTTTGAATGCGGATAATACATGCGCACCTGGAGCAGGCCTTCCTCGTCATAGTTTTCAAAACTTTTGCCGACCATGAACTTCATCGTCTCGCCTGGAATGACCCCAATCACGCCCGCGCCATTTCCAAAAAGCTGAAGCGCATTCTTATCCTTGGCGTGACTGGTGAAACGGCTCAAACCTTCTATCCCGCCGACCAGCACCTTTTTCCCGGCCAATTCCTCAGCCACGTTGACCTGACCGGGGACGGTCAATTCAGGATTCAGCGCCAGGTGCAGTGCGCCCATCGAGCCATCACAGGCTTTGTGAACACTGACTTTGATGGCACTCTCACGGATTCCAGCGCGACGGGCAATCTCCGGCACGTAATCATCAGAAACGGGACCACTCATCCCAATCAAGACGCCATCCACATCCGCGGCATTCCATCCGTTGGCAATGACAGCCTGTTTCAAGACGCGCGCGCCCACTTCCAATTCCACCTCGAGGTGCTCAGCATCCGATAAATCGGGAATGTGATGGCGGCTGACAAAACCCAGTTCGCTCAAATTCATGACGTCCGTATCAGCCAGCGGGAAGCCCAGACGATGTCCAACAAACGCGGGCAACTGCGAATTGTCAAAGCTTGCACCCCAGGCCGCATAAGCCCCACCAATTCCCAACGCGGAATTGGTTACGCTTTCCACACCGATTGGAATTCCACCAGCCACCGGGATCGTATCTTTTTCCACATTGGGACGCTCAAAAAATGAAGTACCGGTAATTTTTTCGTTCTCACTCATAATTTTCTCCTGAATATGTTTATTATTACAACCCCCAAGTTCGCCTTCCGCTTCTCGTAGATGCAGAATCAAGTCAGCGCTTTAATCTTCAAATCGGGGGAGGCTTATAATATACACCAAAATTCGAAACATCAGGAGCAACAAAGATGAAAGAACTTTCCGGGAAAGCCTTCCAAACCCGCGCTGTGCATGCCGGGGAACATGTTCCTCCGGCGGAGTATACGCCGGTCACAAGCCCGATCTGGCCAACGGTAGGCTACGTCTACGAGAGCATGGATGACACCGACGCCGTGCTGGGTGGAACCAAGGAAGGTTTTGTCTATCCACGCTATGCCAGCCCGTCTGTGGCGGCATTTGAACTGGCGGTTGCCAGTCTGGAAGGCGCTGAGGGCGTTCAGGCCTACGGAACCGGCATGGCGGCCATCCACGCGGCACTGCTGGCAGCCGGAGCGCGCGCCGGAGCATCCGTCGTCGCGGCGCTGGATGTTTACGGTGCCACCTTCAGCATGCTGCGCAACCTGTTCAGCACGCTGGGCGTGAGTCTGCGTCTGGTGGACGCCTGTGATTTGCAAGCGGTTGAGGCAGCTGTCAAGGAAACCCATCCCGCGCTGATTCTGGTCGAGACCATCTCCAACCCGCTGATGAAAGTAGCGGACGTCCCAGCGCTGGCAAAGCTCGCACACCAATACGAAGCTGTCCTGCTGGTGGATAACACTTTCGCCTCGCCCTATCTCTTTACCCCGCTCCAAGCTGGCGCCGATTACGTCATTCACAGCGCCACAAAATACCTGGGCGGTCACGGTGACGTTATGGCGGGCGTCGTCGCCACCTCCGCCGAAAATAAGCAAAAACTTTACGAGTTGAACAAGCTCATCGGCAGCGTCCTGGGGCCTTTTGAAGCATGGCTGGCGTTGCGCGGCCTGAAAACCCTGCCGCTGCGCATGCGCCAACAATGTCAGAATGCTCAACAAATCGCTGAGTGGCTATCCAAACATCCACGCGTAGCAAAGGTCAATTTCCCCGGCCTGCCCAGCCATCCGCAGCATGCGCTCGCCGCACAACTTTTCAACGGAAAAGGCTTTGGCGGCATCCTTTCCTTCGAGATCAAAGGCGCAGACAAACCGGCGGCCTTCCGTTTTATGGAAGCGCTGCAATTATGCCTGCCTGCCACCACTCTCGGGGATGTTTATTCCCTGGTCTTGCACCCAGCAACATCCTCCCACCGCGGCCTGACCCCGGCAGAGCGTGCCCAGGTTGGCATCGGGGATGGACTCGTGCGACTTTCAGCTGGGATTGAAGATGTGGATGACATTCTGGCCGATCTGGAGCAGGCCCTCGGAAAGAGCTGACCGAAGCCGTAAACTGACGATGAAAGGCTTGTTTTTCTCAAAAGCTGATCGTACCAAAGATTACCTCCCAGGTTTAATCAAAAACTGACAATAACTCGTGCCCCGTGAGGTTTTCTCCAGGCGAGCAGTTTGTTCCACGCCCACCCCGAGTTTCCGCGCCAGGAGCAAGCCATCCATGCGACAAAGCTCCGGGTGGGCGGCGACAATCTCAGCGTAGGGACAATGCTCGAAAATAATGATCGGCCCGGCAGAATGGACTTCCCAACGCGCGAGATACCCAATCCGGTTGAGATGTTCCATCAGATGCGTAATTCGGCGTGAAAAAGCTGCCGGGCTGTTCGGCATGGCCCGGCAGCTTTCACAATCCGCATAAACCTGGTTGGCCAGAGTCACTAACGCAGCCTCGGTAGACTCCGGCGGCAGAACATCAAGCCATTTGCGCAAAACGGAATCCGCCAACCAGGCCAGGTTATTCCCCACCGCGGCATCACTCAGCCCAAAAATCTGCGCCCGGCGCCCGCGGCCATCGCCCTGACGAGCCCCAAGCACCTGCACGCGTCCATCCGAAACCAAAATGGCAAGGTGATGGCGAATATTAGCAGATGTTACACGCAACGCGCGACTGATTTCAGCTGTGCTGACTCCGTTGTGCAGGCGCAAATATGCAAGAATTCGTTGGCGGGACGTTTGAACTGTCATGACATTTGTCATCTTATCATCACTAATTGAATTATGCAAATAAATATTTGCATAATTCAATTGACGCCCATCCCCCTCCCCGTTATAATTTTCACAATCATGGCAGAACCGCTTAACTGGGAATCCATCTTCGCGATTGCGCTGGCTTTGAAGGCCGCACATCCGCAGGTGGCGTTGGAAAATGTCTCGCTCCAGATGATTTACAAATGGACGCTGGCACTCCCTGCTTTCGAAGACGATCCGGCACTCGCCAATGACGATATCCTTGCAGCAATATACCAGGACTGGTACGAGGAGACTTTATGAGCACAAATGAACTCAACCTGCCGGACTTCAACATCCCGGAGGAGCTGGACGGGAAAGTATCGATTACCACGCTTGACCGAATTTACAACTTTGGGCGGCGTTCCTCCATCTGGCCGATGATGTTTGGCCTGGCCTGCTGCGCGATTGAAATGATCGCAGCGCAGGCGGCGCGTTATGACATGGCGCGCTTCGGTATGGAAGTGATGCGCCCCAGCCCACGCCAAAGTGACGTGATGATTGTTGCCGGAACCGTCACCAAGAAAATGATCCCGTCAATCGTACGTCTGTTCAACCAGATGCCCGAACCCAAGTATGTGGTGGCGATGGGCGCTTGCGCTTCAGGCGGCGGTCCATTCAAAGAAGGCTATAACGTTGTCGCCGGAATTGACAAATTCCTGCCGGTCGATATTTACATCCCTGGCTGCCCGCCCACCCCACAGGCACTGATGGCTGGCATGATCAAGCTCCAGGAAAAAATTGACAAGCAATCCATCAGCAAGGTGCGCTGGTATCAAAAAGGCGCCGACTCAGTGGAAGTGGCAGTCCCCTTCCTTGGACCGGATCTGATCGACCCGCGCCGCATCCCTGAAATCAAGGCCAAGGCCGCCGAACTGGCGAATCCTCCCGCCCCGGCCACTGAAAACGCGTAGGAGCAACGATATGGCTACCCCTGTAATCACTGAAACAATCGATTTGGCGGCCAAATTCCCCGGCACAGTTACTGCCGACGCCCGCCCCGGCTTTTCCGGCTGGATGGTGGAAAAAGACTCCCTGCTAAAAGTGGCGGCCGCGCTGCATGACGAATTGGGCTACGACCTGCTCTCCTCCGTCACCGGCGTGGACTATATCGAACAGAATAAACTGGAAGTGGTTTACCACGCCTACAAATCGACCGGCGGCCCGGCGCTTGTTTTCAAGACGCAAGCCGAACGCGTTGATCCGGTCGAAATTCCTTCCGTAGTCTCCATTTGGCCGGGCGCTGAACTTCAGGAGCGCGAAGCATGGGATATGTTCGGGATTAAATTTACCGGACATCCTGACCTGCGCCGCATCCTGATGTGGGAAGGCTTTGAAGGTTTCCCCCTGCGCAAGGATTGGAAGGAAGCTTTTTACGAAGAAGATACCAAGCCGCTCAAGAGCCGCTGGCCCGAAGGCCGGCACACTTATGCCGAACAGAAAAATCCCTACGGCGATAACATCATGTTCACCCCAGGCTTCGACCCGGAGAAGTGGACTCCCACGGACCCTGAAGAAGCGTTGTATGCCGCGCTGAAAAAGTACAAGACCGAAGAAAAAGACGGCATCAAAACGGATCACATCATCGTCAACATGGGTCCGCAGCATCCCTCCACGCACGGAGTATTCCGCGCCGTGGTGGTGCTGGATGGCGAAACGGTCGTCAGTCTGAAACCGGTCATGGGCTACCTGCATCGCAACCACGAGAAAATCGGCGAGCGCAATACCTTCCTGCAAAACATGCCCTACACCGACCGCCTGGATTATTTCAACTCCATGTACAACAACTGGGGCTATGCCCTGGCCGTTGAAAAACTGATGGGGGTTCAGGTACCGGAACGCGCCGAATATATCCGCGTGATTATGGGCGAACTCAGCCGCATCCAGAATCACCTGATCCTGTTTGGCATGCTCTGGAATGACCTGGGCGCCTACTTCACCCCGGCCCTGTACGCCTTCGAAGAACGCGAACTGATCCTGGATATTTTCGAATCGGTTGCCGGTTCGCGCATGATGTGCAACTACCACCGCTTTGGCGGCGTGGTGCGCGACATCGACGAAGCCAACATGAAAAAGATCAAAGAATTGGTCTTTGAGCGTCTGCCGCGCAAAGCGGAAGAATTTGACCGCCTGCTCTCTGAAAATGAAATTTTCACCTCCCGCACAAAAGGCGTCGGCTACCTGAGCCCCGAAGATTCAATCGCCTACTCCGTCACCGGACCCAACCTACGGGCCGCTGGTATCCCTTACGATATCCGCCGCGCCGATCCTTACGGTATCTATGACCGTTTTGAATTCGACATCCCGGTACGCCATAACAGTGATCTGTACGATCGCTACTGCCTGCGTGTGGATGAAATCATCCAGTCGCTGCGCATTTTACAGCAGGCTGTCAAGCAGATTCCCGAAGGGCCGTTCCTGGCTGGAAAGCCGCAGTATCAGGTGCGCGTCCCGGCTGGTGAAGCGTATGGGCGCGTGGAAGGGCCCAAGGGCGAGCTTGGTTTCTACGTTGTCTCCAACGGCAAGGGCAACCCCTATCGCTACCACATCCGCACGCCATCGTTCGTCAACATCACTGCGGTGGAAAAGATGTGCGTTGGCACCAAGATCGCAGACTTCGTTTCCATTCTGGGCACGGTGGATATCGTGCTCGGTGAACTCGACCGGTAGGAGCGTGAAATATGTATGGACTAGGTTTACTCAAAGGTCTCAGCGTCACTCTTAATCGTTTCGTTGAATCCTACACGGAAGATTTCCGCTGGTTGTTCAAGCGCTATGGAAAAGTGGAATTTCGGACCAGTAAGGACGCCCGGGGCACTTTCACCATCGAATACCCCGAACAAAAACTTCCATCCCCGGAAGAATTCCGCTATGTGCCCTTCCTGGTATACGACGAAGGCGAAAACGGCGAAAAGAATATCCGCTGTACTTCCTGCGGTATCTGCGCCAAAGCCTGCCCGCCGCAATGCATCTGGATTGTCCGCACCAGCGACCCGTCCACAGGCCGCCCTATGCCACAACCCGCCGAGTTTTACATCGACGCCGATGTGTGCATGAACTGCGGTTTCTGCGCCGAATACTGCCCCTTCGACGCCATCAAGATGGATCACGATTACGAAATCGCTTCCTTCGGGCGCAATTTGCTCAATAAAGAACGCCTGATGAAACCCGTCTCCTATTACGCCAACATCCGCCCCAAGAACAACGCCCGCGAAGAAGCCGCGCGCGCAGAGAAAGCCGCTGCCAAAGCCGCCAAGGCCTAATCAGCGGAAAAGACGCCAATTTTCAGTGGGCAACCATCCGCAAGAATAAAAGATTGCAGGTTAGGGTATAATCCTGACCTGCAATCTGAGTTTAATGTTCACAAATCCCTTTCACAGGTAGAAAAATAATGACCGAAATCACACGAGATGCTGTGCTAGCGGCTCTCAGCAAAGTACAAGAACCCGAATTACATCAAGACCTGGTCACACTCGGCATGGTACGAGACATAGTAATCGATGGAAACGCAGTCAGTTTCAGCGTCATGTTGACGACGCCAGCCTGTCCCTTGCGCGGCAAAATCGAAAAAGAATCCCGGGAAGCGGTTGAAGCCATCGGGGCCAGCAAAGTCACCGTCAAACTTGATTCGGATGTCCCGAACGATGGGCGCATGCGCGGACTGGTAAATGCTCCCGTTCGAAATGCCATCGCCATCGCTTCAGGGAAAGGCGGCGTAGGGAAAAGCACGGTCGCCGTTAATCTGGCCGTTGCCCTGGCCCAAAGCGGTGCCCGCATCGGATTGATGGATGCCGATATTTATGGCCCCAACGTACCCACCATGATGGGTGCGCCCACCATGCCCAGTCCCAAAAACGATAAGCTCCAACCCGCCGAATCGTATGGCGTGAAAATGATGTCGATGGGATACCTCGTCAAACCAGGGCAACCGCTCATCTGGCGTGGCCCGATGCTCAATTCCGCCATCCGCCAGTTCATCAGCGACGTGGAATGGGGCGAGCTGGATTATCTGATCATCGATCTGCCGCCGGGAACTGGCGATGCGCCGCTTTCGCTGGCTCAGGCCTTGCCGCTTTCCGGTGTGGTGATCGTGACCCTGCCGCAAGCCGTCTCACTCGAAGACGCCAGCCGTGGCCTGGAAATGTTCAAAACTCTCGATGTGCCGATTTTGGGCGTCATCGAAAACATGAGCTACCTGACTCTGCCCGATGGCTCAAAGATGGATGTATTTGGTCAGGGCGGCGGCGAAGCCATGGCGAAACACTATGACGTGCCCTTCCTGGGCGCCATCCCAATGAATCCCAATGTCCGCATCGGCGGCGATAACGGCAAACCGATTGTGATTGCCGATCCCACGTCCGACGCAGCCAAGGCGCTGATTTCCCTGGCCGAAACCGTTGCCGCGCACATCAGCATCGCGGCGCTCGATGGCAATAACGCCCCCACCATCGACATCATATAGAACAATTTCACCATCTGCCCCTAACGAGATGGGAATCGCATGGATGTATGCAAAATAATATTGTCGGTATCCGCTTTAGCAAAGTAGGCAAGGTCTATCATTTCGACGCCACCCCGGTCCCAGATTTAGTGGTAGGCGAATCTGTCATCGTCGATACGGTTCGAGGGCGCCAGATTGGCGAAGTAATCCAACGTATCGAAAATCCCCCGCCCCCGCCGGAGGGAACCTGGAAAGCTGTCGAACGCAGAGCTACTCCGGCTGACTTACTCTTGCGGCAAAGCTGGGGCCAGCAACAGATCGAGGCCATGATTAACTGCCGGGCACGCTCCTCCGAATTGCAGCTGGCAGGCATCAAAATCATCGCCGCTGAATACTCCTTTGACGGAGCGCGGCTGGCTTTCATGTTCAGCACTGAAACTGAAGACAAAGTCGATCTCAAATCACTGCGCAAGGATATGCAGAAGATTTATCCACAGACACAGGTGGAAATGCGCCAGATTGGCCCACGCGATGTGGCCAAGTTATTGGGCGGCATGGGCGCCTGCGGGTTGGAAACGCGCTGTTGTTCCAAGTTTTTGACCGACTTTAGCCCGATTTCGATCAAAATGGCCAAGGAACAGGGCATCTCACTGACCCCGACCGAAATCACCGGCATGTGCGGACGCTTGCGCTGCTGCCTGATTTACGAGTACGAACAGTACGTCGCCGCCCGCAAAGAGCTTCCCAAACGGGGCAAGCGCGTGGTGACCCCGGACGGTGAAGGCAAAGTGCTCGATACCTATCCTATGCGCAATGTCGTGCTGGTTGAAATCGATCCGAAGCCCCAGCCGCCGGAACGCACAGATCGACCGGAGCGTTTTGAACGTCCCGAGCGACCAGTGGTGCGCGAATTTCCACGTGAACAGCTCGAACCCTGGGATGAACTGGAAGCACTGCGCCGCAAAGCCGAAGCCCCCTGCGACAAACACGAAGGCGGCGAGTGTGATTGTGGCAAAAGCGAAAAGAAAGACACTAGCAAAAAATGAGAAGGTAAAGCCATGAATGATTTCTCTGAAAAATGGCCTGAAAAACAAAAAATCCTGGTCATCCTGGCTCACCCAGATGACCCGGAATTTTTTTGTGGCGCAACACTGGCCCGTTGGGCCAACGCCGGGCACGAAATCAGCTATTATTTGCTGACCTGCGGCGACAAAGGCCGCAACGAACAGAACAGCCACATCCCAGGCGCTGAACTTTGTGCCCTGCGCCACGAGGAAGAATTCGCCGCAGCAGCGATCCTGGGTGTCAAGGAAGTCCATTTTCTCGATCGTGATGATGGTTACCTCGTCCCGGATTTGGATTTGCGCCGCGAAGTGGTACGCATCATCCGCCGATTCAAACCGGATGTGCTGATGACCTGCGACCCGCAGAATTTATTCGCCACCTACGGGCTGAATCACCCCGATCACCGCGCTGCCGGACAGGTGGTGCTCGATGCGGTTTTCCCCGCCGCCGGGAACGAACTCTTTTTCCCGGAACTGCTCGACGAAGGTTGGCAGCCTCACAGCCCCAAGGAAGTCTGGGCTTCGCTGACCAGCCAGCCCAACGTGGTGCTTGACGTAACCGACACCTGGGAAACAAAAATCCGCGCGCTCAAAGAACATAAATCCCAGATCGGCGATCCGGCCAAGTTCGAAGAACGCATCCGCTCGCGCCGGGCGGAAGACAGCACGGAAGAAAAACCACGCTACGAAGAGAAATTCCGCGTGGTCAGCTGGAGATAACGTCAAATGGATTTTCAAACCGAGCGCGGATTACTCACCATCCTTCAGGCCCAAGAATCAGATGCGCCTGCTTACCGCGAATTGCGGTTGGAAGCCTTGCGCAATCACCCTGAAGCCTTCAGCTCAGATTATGCGCTAAACCAAGCCGAACCCCCATCCTATTGGTCAAATCGATTGCAGGCTTTGGGCCAGGAAAGCATGCTTTATTTCGTCATCCACAACAATCAGTTCATCGGCATGTGCGGAATTAGCCGGGGATATTCGCCAAAGACGCGGCATAGCGCCACCATTTGGGGCGTTTATATCCAATCAGAATGGCGAGGCCTGCAGATTGCCGAAGCGCTGATCGCCGAATGTGCGCAATGGGCGAAAACGCAAGAGGTTAAGCTACTTAAATTAGGAGTAGTCGCCACCAATGCGGCGGCTATTCGTTGTTATCTTCGTTGTGGCTTTACCGTCTACGGGGTCGAACCACAGGCAATTTATTGTAACGGCCAACAGTATGATGAATTACTTATGGCACGCTTCCTATAAGATAAAACTTTCCACGGAGTCCCGATGCCCGACTTTTATTCAGAAGCCAAAAAACTATTCGCCTATTCCCAGGCTATCCGCCGTGACTTGCATCAGCACCCCGAACTGGGCTTTCAGGAAGTGCGCACCTCCGGCATCATCGCCAAAGAACTGCGCGAAATCGGGCTGGAAGTAACCACCGGCATCGCCAAAACCGGCGTGATTGCCATGATCGACGGCGCCAAACCTGGCCCAGTCATCATGCTGCGTTTCGACATCGACGCTCTGCCAATCAGCGAACAAACCGGCGCGGATTATGCTTCGCAAAACCCCGGCCTGATGCACGCCTGCGGGCATGACGGCCACGTCGCCATCGGCCTGACGGTGGCGCGCCTGCTCAATGAGCACCGTGACCAACTCAGCGGCACCGTAAAACTGGTTTTTCAACCCGCCGAAGAAGGCGCGGGCGGCGCGGAAACAATGGTCAAGGAAGGCGCGCTCGAAAGCCCCGCCCCCGTCCGCTGCCTGGGGCTTCATATTTGGAACGAGAAACCGCTCGGCTGGCTGGGAGTCGCCGCCGGACCGGTCATGGCCTCCGCCGCCACCTTCAGCGTCACCCTGACGGGCAAAGGCGGTCATGGGGCGATGCCGCACCAGACCATCGATCCAGTCGTCGCGGCGGCGCAAATCATCAGCGCGGCACAAACCATCTCGTCCCGCAATACAGATCCACAAAAAGCCTGCGTGATCTCATTTTGCTCGATCCACGCGGGCGACGCCTTCAACGTCATCCCGCAAGCGATGGAGATGAAGGGCACCATCCGCGCCTTCGAGCCCGAAGTGGAGCAAATGGCTTACAAACGGCTGGATGAAATCGTCCGTGGGATTGGCGCGGCGATGGGCTGCCAGGTGGAAATCAGTATCACCAACATCACCCCGGCCGTGATCAACGACCCGCAAACCACTTCCGCCGTTAAACAGGCAGCTCAAACGCTGCTGCCCGATCACGACCTTGACGAACGCGGCCGTTTCACGATGGGTGCCGAAGACTTTGCCTACTACCAGCAAAAAGTGCCCGGGACATTTTTCTTTGTCGGTTCGACCAACGCTGAAAAGGGACTGATTTACGGGCACCACCACCCCAAATTCGACTTTGACGAAGGCGTCCTGCCGCGCGCAGCGGCCCTGATGGCTGGCGCAGCCGTCGAATTGCTAAAATCATGACAAATATCAGCTCCCGGCCTACCAGGTCGGGAGCCTTTTTATCTTGACGGTGTTAATCATCAGTGCTATATTAATACTAATAATCTGATTAATCTAATTCATCGGCAAAATATGTCATCTCTCGAAAATCTGTCCGAATTCATGCGTTATTTAGCCGCCCACCCGGCGGAAGAAAACCTGCCCGCGCTGACCAGCCTGAGTACAGAACTGGGCGTCAGTGTGGCCAGTTTGCGTGAACAACTCGAAGTAGCCCGCGCCCTCGGTTTGGTGGACGTGCGTCCGCGCACCGGCATACGCCGCTTGCCGTATACGTTTCTACCGGCAGTCCGCAAGAGCCTGGGCTATGGCATGGCGCTGGATGAAGCCAATTTTCAGTTATTTGCCGATCTGCGCAAGCACGTCGAGGCGGCGTACTGGCACGAGGCAGTGGGAAAATTGACAGAAGAAGATCACGCCCGTCTACAATCGCTGATCGAACGGGCCTGGACCAAACTCGACGGGCGTCCCGTCCAAATCCCCCACGATGAACACAAGCAGCTGCACCTGACAATTTACTGCCGTCTTGGGAATCCGTTTGTCAGCGGTATTCTGGAAGCCTACTGGGAAGCCTACGAAGCCATCGGGCTGAATGTTTTTACGGATTATGCCTACCTGCGCGAAGTATGGGATTATCACCAACGCATGGTGGATTCAATTTGTAGTGGTAATTACGAACCAGGTTACCAGGCATTAATTGAACATGCCGACCTGCTGGCTGACTTGCTCGACCATCGCCCTGTAAAGTAGCTACACTCAACCCATTGAGGAGATTATGACCCAACGTATCGTTAATGACTTTTCCATCGTAGTTGGTACCGCCAACGGCTCCGGCTCACAAACATCGAATGCGACAATATTGCGCGCATTGTTCAAAATGGGCATTCCCGTTTCGGGCAAGAACCTGTTCCCCAGCAACATTCAGGGATTACCGACCTGGTACATCATCCGCGCGAGCAAGGATGGTTTCACAGCCCGGCGCGATGAATGTGAAGTCGTCGTCGCCATGAACCCGAACTCGTTTGAGAAGGACCTGGCCAGCGTTCTGCCGGGCGGTGCATTCTTCTACGATGACTCGATCAAAAAGCCGATCACGCGCGATGATGTCATCGTTTACGCGATGCCAGTCAAGCAGATCGTCCGCAATGACCCGGCCATCCCCAGCAACCTGCGCGACATGATCGCCAACATGGTATACGTGGGCGTTCTGGCGCAAATGCTTGGCATTGACATGGCCAAGATTGAAGCGGCGTTGAGTTTTGCCTTCAAGGGCAAACAGAAACCGATCGATTTGAACTTGAATATTGCCAAAGCGGCCGCCGATTGGGCCAAAGACAACCTGGAAAAGAAAGATCCCTACTACGTCGAAGCCATGGACAAAACCGAAGGGCTAATCATGTCGGACGGCAACACCGCCGCCGCGATTGGCTCCATCTATGGCGGCGTACAGTTTGTGGGATGGTACCCAATCACCCCGGCCACCAGCCTGGCCGAGGAATTGAACGAATTCCTGCCCAAGCTGCGCAAAACAGAAGATGGCAAGGATACTTATGCCGTCGTTCAAGCGGAAGATGAACTGGCCGCCATCGGGATGTGCATCGGCGCGGGCTGGGCCGGTTTACGGTCGATGACCTCCACCTCCGGCCCCGGCCTGAGCCTGATGACGGAATTTGTCGGCTTGGCGTATTACGCCGAAATTCCGATCGTCATTTGGGATGTGACCCGCATCGGCCCAAGCACCGGCCTGCCGACTCGCACCTCACAGGGCGACTTGAATTTTGCTGCCAACATGGGCCACGGTGATACAGATAACATCATCCTGCTGCCCGGCTCGGTCAATGAATGCTTTGAATTTGGCTGGCGCGCCTTTGACGTGGCCGAACGCATCCAGACGCCGGTCATTGTGCTTGGCGACCTGGACTTCGGCATGAATCAATGGATGACCGAACCTTTCAAATACCCCGATACACCCATGGATCGCGGCAAAGTGCTCTGGGAAGAAGACTTGAAGAAACTGACCGAGCCCTGGGGCCGCTACCTGGATAAAGATGGCGACGGCATCCCCTATCGCACCTTCCCTGGCAACCGCCTGCCAGGCAGCGCATATTTCACCCGCGGCACCGGACACGATGCTTACGCCAAATACACCGAAGACTCCGCTGTATGGGAAGCCAACATGGATCGTCTCAAGAGAAAGTTTGAGACCGCCAAAGAATATTTGCCGAAACCGATCATTGAGAATGTCGCTGGCGCGAAAGAAGGCGTCATCGCCTTTGGTTCGACCGTCCCAGCGGTAGAGGAAGCCCGCTATTTGCTGGAAAAGGAAACGGGGAGAAAGACAAATTTCCTGCGCATGCGCTCCATCCCCTTCTCAGACGAAGTCAAGGATTTCGTCCAGAAACAGGATCGAGTATTCATCGTCGAAATGAACCGCGATGGACAGTTGTATGAAGAAATGCTGATTGCCATGCCCGAACTGGCCGCCAAGCTGGTTTCGGTGGCTTACAGCGACGGCATGCCACCCGCTGCCAGGCGCGTGGTTTCAGAAATCCTGGCAAAGGAGATCAAATAACATGGCTGAAAACCTTCCGATGGCTGGCGCAAGTGTACAGGTAAACCTGGCCGGTCTTAGCAAAAATGATTATCGCGGTCTGCCCAGCACACTCTGCCAGGGCTGCGGACACAACTCGATCGCCAACCAGATCGTGACCGCCGCTTATGAAATGAATATCGTCCCGGAAAATGTGCTCAAATTTAGCGGCATCGGCTGCTCGAGCAAATCCCCAACGTATTTTCTGAGCCGCTCGTTTGGATTCAACGGTTTGCACGGACGCATGCCGTCGATCGCCACCGGCGCGCTGTTTGGCGATGTCAGCTTGAAGGGCATCGGCGTCTCCGGTGACGGCGACAGCGCCAGCATCGGCATGGGCCAGTTCAAGCACATGATGCGCCGCAACGTGGATATGGTCTACATTGTTGAGAATAATGGTGTCTACGGCCTGACCAAAGGTCAATTCTCCGCCACTGCGGAAGTGGGCCTGAGCCTGAAAAAACAAGGCATCAACCAGTATATGCCGATTGACATTTGCATGGAAGCGATTGCATCCAACGCTACTTTTGTGGCGCGTTCCTTTGCGGGCGATCCGAAACAGGTAAAAGAATTGCTCAAGGCCGCCATCGCGCACAAGGGCATCGCCGTGCTGGATATCATCAGCCCATGCGTCACCTTCAACAACCAGGATAACGCCTATCATTCCTACACCTGGGGCAAGGATCACGAAGCGCCCCTGCACGAGATTTCCTTCATCCCGGCCCGCGACGAGATCATTATCCCCGATGACTTCGAAGCCGGAACCGTCCGCGAAGTGGAAATGCACGATGGTTCGAGCATCGTGCTGAAGAAACTCGAACAGGATTACGACCCAACCAGCAAATTCCAGGCTTTGCACAAGCTGGAAGAAGCCCAGCAGAACAACTGGCTGATTACCGGCCTGATTTATCTCGACACCAAAAAACCGGCGTTGAATGAGAAATACAACCTGACCGACACACCCCTCAACCGGCTGACCGAGAAAGAGCTACGTCCTGGCCCTGAGACCATCAAGCAGATTAACGATATGATGTTTTAGTTTTGAAGCTGAATTTGACCAAAAGCCCTCTTCGAAAACCGGAGAGGGCTTTTGGTGTAAGGTTGTGGCGTATAATTGGCATTGAGATTTCAGGAGAGAACCTATGAAAAAATCCTTACGGCTAACCGCCATCATTGAACGTGAAGACGATGCCTATGTTGCCACATGCCCTGAATTGGATGTAGTCAGCCAGGGAGATACGGTCGAGGCAGCTCGTTTTAATCTGCTCGAGGCTGTAGAGGGATTTTTCGAAGTTGCCTCGCCTTCTGAAATCAAGCGGCATTAAAAAAAAGAAACATACATTATGCCGCTCATGCCCACCGCCCCAGACTTGAAGGCAAAGCCAGCCGCAAGAGGCTAACAGACTCAAGTTTGCCATGGCAAAATTACGGATACTTTCTGGCAGGGACGTTTGTAAAATTCTATTCCAGAATGGGTTTGTAGAAGTCCGCCAAAAGGGCAGTCACATTATCATGTAGAAAAAAGTTGGAAACTCAACGGTTACCGTACCGATACCGGATCACGTCGAGTTGAAAACTGGAACGCCATTGGGGATCATCCGGCAGTCAGGGCTTTTCCGTAACTTATTTGAGACCAGTTAATTCTTTTAACCTCCTTCAAGCAAAAAGCTTAATCCACGAAAACAAGATCAAATGCCTTCCGTCAAAGAAGCCTACGGTCTTGTTATTTGTACGCGGAGGGGGTATACCGCAAAACTGTTGGTGAGTTTCTGGCAAACTTCCGCGCGCAACATTTTGGCGGGCTGCAGCCCCTCCTCAGCACAAAAAATCCTTCTGGCTGCCCAATAAGTCGGATTCAGTCGACTTGCATAACCTGAGGCAGAGCTTTAGTTCTCGCCGATACAAAAGTCACCTACACTTTTGCGCTATACCCACGCGGAGGCCTGAATACAAATTTCGGCAAACTTTGTTACAATGTCGGCATGAATAAAACCCTTTACCGAACTGAACATGATTTACTTGGCGAGCGTCAGGTGCCAGACGAGGTTTATTACGGCATCCACACCTTGCGCGCATTGGAAAACTTCCCTATTACAGGAATTCCCATCAACACTTATCCGGGATTGATTAACGCTTTGGCTTACGTGAAGGAGGCCTGCGCGCTGGCCAACCTGGATTTAGGCCTATTGGATGAGAAACGAGCCAAAGTCATTATCCAGGCTTGCCAGGAGATTCGTGCTGGAAAGTTGCGCGAACACTTTGCAGTCGATGTCATCCAGGGCGGCGCCGGGACATCCACCAACATGAATGCCAACGAGGTCATCGCCAATCGCGCGCTGGAATTATCTGGATTAGAACGAGGAAATTACAAAGAAATTCACCCGCTTGAACATGTCAATCTGAGTCAGAGCACCAATGACGTTTACCCGACTGCCGTCAAGGTAGCGCTGCGATTTGAAATCGATCATCTGGTTGCCGCGATGGATATTCTGCGTCTGGATTTCGATAAAAAAGCCAAAGAGTTCGCGGATATTCTTAAAATGGGGCGCACGCAGTTGCAGGACGCCGTCCCCATGACATTGGGACAGGAATTTTCCACTTACGCGGTCATGCTTGGCGAAGATCAACAGCGACTGCGCGAAGCGGCCCTGCTCATCCAGGAAATAAACCTGGGCGCAACGGCCATCGGAACGGGCATCAACGCCCCGACAGAGTATGCCCCCCTGGCCTGCCAGCATCTTTCGGAATTAACCGGCACCCAATACATTACCGCGGCCAACCTGGTTGAAGCGACTCAGGATGCCGGGTCATTCGTCCAGCTTTCGGGCGTGCTCAAACGCGTGGCGGTCAAACTTTCGAAGGTTTGCAATGACCTGCGCCTGCTGTCTTCCGGTCCGCGCGCCGGGTTGGGAGAAATAAACCTGCCGCCAGTTCAAGCCGGATCGAGCATCATGCCTGGCAAAGTCAATCCGGTCATCCCCGAAGTCGTTAACCAGATTGCTTTTGAAGTCATCGGCAACGATGTGACAGTCTCTTTTGCGGCGGAAGCCGGTCAGTTGCAATTGAATGCTTTCGAACCGATCATTGCCCACAACTTACTCAACAGCCTGATTTACCTGCGCCAGGGCTGCCTGACATTGGCTGAGCGCTGCGTTCGTGGCATTACTGCCAACCGCGATCGTTTGAGTGACATCGTCTCGCATTCAATCGGAATTGTAACGGCGCTTAATCCCTACATCGGCTATGAAAATGCCAGTGCGGTTGCCAAGGAAGCGTATGCCAGCGGGAAAGGCGTGGCCGAAATTGTATTGGAAAAAGGCCTGCTGAGCAAAGAGCAACTGGATGATATTCTGCGCCCGGAAGTGTTGACACAACCCAGGCGGGCTTTGTAATTGTCGGCAAGCCGTTATGATTGAAATCACCCCCTCCCTCAGCCTCGACGAGAGTGAAATAACGCTGGACTTTATCCGCTCCAGCGGCCCCGGCGGGCAAAACGTCAACAAAGTTGCGACGGCAGTACAACTGCGCTTCGACCTGCGCAATTCTCCCAGCCTGTCCGCTGATGTCAAGGAGCGGCTGGTAAAACTGGCAGGCAGCCATCTGACAGATGATGGGGTTTTGTTGATAGAAGCGAAGCGCTATCGCACCCAGGAACAGAACCGGGCCGACGCCCTGCTACGATTGACCACCCTGATTCAAAAAGCGCTGATCGTCCCCAAGAGACGCCGGGCTACCAGACCCACTTTGGCTTCCAAAGTCAGGCGGATGGAATCAAAAAAGCAGCGTGGCGAAACAAAAAAACTCAGGCGCAATATTTCCGGTGAGTAGCCAAGGCGCTATCATCGTCCAAAACTTGTCATTCTCCCGGCAACCATGCGGCATAATTTCCCAACAAGGATTAAATGATGCAAAAACATTCCGTGCTCGGCCTCAGTTCCGGACTTATCGCCGCCGCCATCTGGGGCGGAATGTACGTAGTCAGTAAAGTTGTCTTGGAAGTAATTCCACCTTTTTCGCTGCTCGTGATCCGTCTGGTGCTTGGTTTTCTCAGCCTGGCGCTGGTCGTTCAAATGCGCGGCGGCTTTACCACGACAAAACGCCAGTTTTGGACATATTTTGGCGTCGGCGCGGTCGGATATGGGGTCTCGCTGGGCTTTCAATTCGTAGGGACAAAACTTTCCACCGCAGCAAATGGCGCCCTGGTCACTTCCGCCACGCCCGCGCTCGTATTGCCTTTTGCCTTCTACCTGCTTAACGAACCCATCACCCGCAGACGCCTGATCGCCATCCTGGTGGCCAGCCTGGGCGTGCTGGCAGTCATCGATCCACGCCATGCGCAGCTTTCATCCACGCTGTTTTTAGGGAATCTATCCCTGCTGGGGGCCGCCATCACCTGGGCGCTTTACTCCGTCCTGGTACGCAAAGTCTCTCATAACACCGACATCTTGCAAGCCTCCACGATCATGTTACTCGGCGGGCTGCCCCTGACCATCCCAATGAGTATCTGGGAACTTTCCACGCAGGGCATGGGAATGATCACACCCGGTATCATCGGCGGAATCTTGTTTCTGGGAATTATCTCGACCGCGATCGCCATGTTTTTGTGGAATTATGCTTTTGCCGAGCTTCCTGCCGGGATTGCCTCGCTGACGTTTTTTGCCCAACCGGTAGTTGGGACGTTGCTCGGATGGTTTTTCCTGGGCGAGGAGATTACCGCGCTCTTTGTGGTGGGCGGCATCTTGATTGGGCTGGGAATTATCATCTCCAGCCGGGAAGAATCTTAACCGCCATGCCAGAAAACAGTTCCTCCAGCACAGCCCGCTCAAATCGCAAAGCGTCCATTCTTTGCTGGAGTGCAATTACGCTTGCCGCCTTCATTCTGCTTGGCATTTACCTGAGCCAGCCATCTGAAGGCAACAACCAGTTCCTTTTTGGACTGTCGCTGGTACGCTTTATGATCGGCGCGGTCTTCCTGGCGCTGGCGCTTCTCAGCGCAGGCCTCACCTATTTATCTATTTACCCACGGGCGGGCTGGCAAAGTCGGGTCGAGGGGAGAAGCACTGACCTGCTGGCGTCATCCAACGGGCTGTATGCGCTGCTGACAACACTCTATTTCATTCTTCTGGTCACTGCCACAACCCTGCTACTGGGCATTCTGCCTGCCGCCAAACCGATTGCCTTTCTGGCGCCGCTCATTGTCAGGATCAATACCCTGCTGATTTGGATCCTGCTGAGTAGTGTTTTTTTGCTGCTGCTGTTAGCATGGACTTATGCTGAACGCATCCGCAGCGGAACGCTATTTTCGCCGCTAAAGCTGACAGCGTGGGGCCTGATGCTGCTCGCCGTGTATATCCTACTGGTCAGCGATTACCGCGAGGCAGCCTTTGTCTTGTCCCTGCGGGGGTTTGAGTCGCCGCTAATCGGGCTGGGAGCTTATTTCCTGGTGGCAGCCTCCATTAATCAGTATTTTTCCGGCAGCCGCCATCGTCAAATCATCAATCAGCTGCTGCTCTTGGGCGGAATTTTCCTGACCACTTTTGTGTTTTACGGTCATATCGCCGCGTGGATTGGCTGGGTGGATAAAGCGCGCTATGGCTATTGGAATTTACTGGCGGACCAATTCCTGCGCGGCAAGGTTTATCTTGAAAACCCGCCGACAACGCATGACCTGGCCTTCTTTAATAACAAATGGTATATCCCCATGCCGCCCCTGCCCGGCATCCTGATGATCCCGCTGGCATATTTGGTAGGCGGAGAGAACATCAGCACGGGCGATTTTTCAATATTTTTCTGCGCCATTAACAGTGTTTTGGCTTTTTCGCTGCTCGATGAACTCATCAAGCGCAAGTGGATTAATTTATCAAGGCGCGGCGCGCTGTGGCTGGTGATTTTGTTCGCGTTTGGCACGAATCATCTCTGGGTGGGTCTGAACGGACGCGCTTGGTTCGTGAGTCAAATCCTGGCGGTGACCATGCTGGCCCTGGCGGCGCTTGGCGCGTTGAAATCCTGGTCTCCGTGGTTGATTGGGGCGAGTATTGGGCTGGCAATTACAGCGCGGCCCAACAGCATCATGTTCTGGCCTTTTCCGTTTGCAATCGCCATGCAAATCGCCAACCAGCGGGAAAAGATTAACCTGGGACGATTGTTAAATTGGACGGTTAAATCAGCCATGCCAATCGGTTTGGCGATTGTCGGACTGTTGTTGTATAACCACGCCCGTTTTGGCAATTATCTGGATTTTGGGTATACCTTGCTGAGCGGCGATCCCGGCATTGTCGACGCGGCCAAAACTTTCGGGATTTTCTCCCCGCATTTCATCCCGTACAATCTGGAAGTAATGTTCCTGTATCTGCCCACCCTGCAATGGGGTAGTTTGTGGCCGATCTCCCCCTCCGGAGCCGGGATGAGCATCTTTCTCGCCACGCCGCCGCTTATTTACTTATTCCACCGCTACGAAAAACAATGGTGGATATTGGGCGCCTGGGCCTCCGTGTTTTTTATGTTTGCGCTGTTGATTCTTTATCATAATACCGGTGCCCACCAGTTCGGATACCGTTATATTCTCGATATGCTGTTGCCCCTGACAGCGCTGCTTGCGGTAAGTTTTGACAAAAAAATTCCCTGGCACTTCATTGCGCTGACGATATTAAGCATTATCATCAATATCTATGGCGCGGCCTGGTTTATGAACGCCTGAGCTGCTCGACAGACAAAAAGAGTGGCGATCAAGTTGATCGCCACTCTTTTTGTTAGAGCTTTTCGCCCACGTTATGTAACAAAGCCATATTAGATGGTCTGACCGTACTGACCGGGAAACCGCTGATCACCACCACTTGCTGACCAGGTTCCACCCAACCAGCCGTCGTCAGCTTGCTATCAGCCTGATTGACCATTTCGCGCAAAGTGGCGGACATCGGCACAAGATGAGGGATCACGCCCCACAGCAAAGCCATCCGTCCGAAGGCTGTCGGCGTCGGTGTGAAAGCCAGAATCGGCACACGCGGCCTGGCCTTGGACATTAACAGACCAGTCCGCCCGGTGTGTGTAAAAACGGCAATCGCCGCCACGTTCAAATCATGCGCCAATTCACGCGCGGCGCGGGTCATGGAAGCGGCATCGTCACCGGTGGCAATCGAAGGAGTGATGTAATGGCCCCATTCACTGAAACTGGCTTCTGCGGTGCGGACAATTCGATCCATCATCTGGACCGCTTCAAGCGGATATGCGCCGCTGGCGGTTTCGCCGGAGAGCATGACCGCATCCGTACCGTCAAAAATCGCGTTGGCCACATCCGAAGCTTCGGCACGGGTCGGCAGGGGATTCAAAATCATCGAGTCAAGCATCTGAGTCGCCGTAATGACGATCTTGCCATGCAGGTTGGCAGCCTGAATGATGCGCTTCTGGGCAATCGGCACCTGCTCGGGAGACATTTCCACGCCCAAATCGCCGCGCGCTACCATTACGCCATCCGTTACGCGCAGGATTTCATCGAGATTATCCAACGCTTCGGGCTTTTCCAGCTTGGCAATCACCAGCGGATGCGCGCCTTCTTCATCCAGCTCTTCCATCGCATTGCGAACCGCCAAAACATCTTGCGCGGAACGCACAAAAGATATGGCCACAAAGTCCACATTTTGAGTCAGACCAAAAGCCAGATCCGCGCGATCCTTATCGGTAAATCCGGGAATGGTCAGGCGCACTCCGGGCAGGTTCATGCCCTTATGCGAGGACAACTTGCCACCCACCAGCACGCGCGCGCGTAAAAATGTTTTGCCAGTTTCCATCACCTGCAGGGAAAGATGTCCGTCATCCAGCAGAATTTTATCGTTGACCGTGGCGCAATCAAATAATTCAGCAAAGGCCACCGGGATGGCCTTTTCCGCATTTTGGGGAGGGCTCACGCTTTCAGCGTGCATCGTCACAATTTCGTTTTCAACCAAATCCAACGCCGGTTCCAATATACCCACGCGGATTTTGGGTCCCTGCAAATCTTGCAAAATACCCACCGGCTTGCCCAACTTCTCCGAAAGTTCGCGGATGCAGGCAATAATTTCGGCGTGTTCTTCGTGTGTGCCATGCGAGAAATTCAGCCGGGCAACATTCATCCCGGCCATGATAAGCTGTTCCAACATGTGCTTATCCATGCTCGCCGGGCCAATCGTGGATACAATTTTTGCTCTTCGTTCCATATCAAAATTCCTATCAGCACAAGATAAAGGGGCGCAGAGTTTGCGCCCCAGTGGGCAATTCTACACCCATAACATAAAATCCTTGAACAGATTGCTGGATTTGTTTGTACAACCAGGTCGAGACAGCTTAAAGATAATTTAATGCTTTAGCTTGGGCTGTCAACTCATCCCTGAATTGCGGATGGGAGATATTGATGAGGGCTTGGGCGCGCTGACGGATGGTCTTGCCATACAACTCCGCCACCCCAAACTCGGTCACCACGAAACGGACGTGGTTCCGACTGGTAACAACGCCTGCCCCGTGCTTCAGCATGGAGGCAATCTTGCTCAAAACCGTGCCGTCGCGCAGCGTGGAGGTGCTCGCCATGGCAATGACCGGCACCCCCCCCTTTGAGCGGGAAGCCCCATAAATAAAGTCGAGCTGTCCGCCCACGCCGGAATAGAGCTTGGGGCCGATGCTATCCGCGCAAACCTGGCCAGTCAGGTCAATTTCAATGGCGGAGTTAATCGCCACCATGCGATCGTTCTGGGCAATCACAAACGGATCGTTGACATATTCGGTGCGGTGCAGTTCGATCAGAGGATTATCATCCACCCAATCATACAGCCGCTTGGTGCCCAGGATGAACCCGGCCACAATTTTGCCGGGATGCAGGCTTTTGCGCGCGTTGGTCAGCACACCCGCTTCCACCAGGTCAATCACGCCCTCGGAAAACAATTCGGTATGAATTCCCAAGTCCTTTTTATTGAACAAATACTTCAGCACCGCATCCGGGATGGCGCCAATGCCCATTTGCATCGTTGCGCCGTCGGGGATTAATTCCGCGATAAATCCAGCGATTTTCTCAATCGTCTCGCCGTCGCCCTCTTCAGCCATCGCCATCTCTGGGATGGGATAGTTGACCGGAACGACGTAATTCAGGCGGCTGACATGCACAAATGAGTCGCCCAAGGTGCGCGGCATCTGGTCATTGACTTCGGCAATGACGATTTTCGCCGATTCCGCGGCGGATTTCGTCAAGCCAACTTCGACGCCCAGCGAGCAAAAACCGTGCTCATCCGGTGGCGAGACTTGAATCAGCGCAACATCCAGCGGCAGGACGTTGTTTTTGAACAACAGCGGGAATTCTGAAAGCAGCACCGGGGTAAAATCCGCGCGGCCTTCATGGACTGCCTTGCGGACATTGGCGCTGATGAACATCGTGTTGACACGCAAATGTCCCTGCATCTCGGGCGCCACATAATCTGCCGGTCCAACCGTCAGCGCCTGGCAAATTTCCACATCCTGGAGTTCGGTAGCCCGGCGCACCAGCGCAGCCAAAATCATCTTCGGGACGGAAACATTCCCGGTGAGAAACAGGCGATATCCCGATTTGATGACCTTGGCAGCTTCATCAGCAGAAACCACACGGGATTGATAAATACTTTGCCAACTCATAATTAATCTCCTTCTTCGGCAGTCCACCGCTGAAGATGGAGAAGTTCGCCTTTATAGGTGGTAACCGCCACTTCGATGGCATGATTCTCGGTCATCGCCCGGTCAATACCTTTGGCTGCAATTTCAGAGATGTAAGGCAGAGCTGCATTGACAAAGGCATGCGTCGCAGAGCGCGCCACCACCGCAGGGACGTTGGGAACACAGTAATGAACAACACCTTCCTCGACGTAGGTCGGGTGATCGTGCGCGGTTGGGCGCGAAGTTTCAAAGCAACCACCCAGGTCGATGCTCAAGTCGATGGCAAGCGAACGTGGTTTCATTAATTTCATCGTTTCACGAGTCAACACAATCGGCGCGCGCTCGCCGGGCACAAGCACCGCCCCAACCACCACATCCGCGTAAGCGCAGGCGCGATCAATATTGCGGCGCGTTGCAACCATGGTCACTGCCTGGGGATACCGCTCGCAAATATGCTGCAAGGAATTAATTTCCTTATCCAGCACAGTCACGTGCGCGCCCAAGCCCAGGAAACCACGAGCTGCATTGGTGCCAGCTGTTCCACTGCCGATGATGACAACTTCCGCGGGCGGCACACCCGCCATACCGCCCAGCAGGATGCCTTTGCCGCCATAATTGGTCTGCAACAAAGTGGCGGCAATGTGGGCCGTCATCAGCCCACCGATCTGGCTGAGCGGACGCAGAACCGGCATGGTGCCGTCTGCCAATTGAATTTGTTCGTAGGCCACTGATGTAACCTTGCTATTCAGCAGCGCATCAACACGATCCTGGCGGCTGGAAGCCAAATGCAAAAAGCCCATCAGCGTCGCGCCCGGATTCAGCCACTGCAACTCATCCTGCAACGGACGGGCCAACTTGAGGACGAGATCCGCACGTCCAAAAGCCTCGCGCGGGGAATAGACAATTCGTCCGCCGACTTTTTGATACTCCAAATCGCTGAATCCAGCCCCGATTCCGGCCTCGTGCTCGACAAAGATGGTGTGGCCCTGTTGGGATAAAACTTCCACCCCAGCCGGAGACAAACCCACGCGGAACTCAAACGGACGACGCTCTTTCGGGATTCCAATGTTCATAGAACCTCCTAAATGGGGCGAGGCGACTCGACGAGTCGCCCCACCAATGGAATATTATGACATTTGCAAGACTTCGCGCACAATCGGCAAAGCCCAATCGATGGTTTCTTTATCAATGACCAGCGGCGGCGCAAAACGGATCACATAATCGTGGGTTTCTTTGGCAAGAATCCCCTTGTGCTGGAGCGCTTCGCAGAAGCGGCGCGCGCCGCCTGAGTCCTTGTTCAATTCAACGCCAATCAACAATCCACGTCCGCGCACTTCCTTGACGTGCTTGCTGGGAATTTCGGACAACTGTTCCATGAAATAATTACCCAATTCTGTGGCGCGTTCGGCTAGTTTTTCATCCACCAGCACCCGCAGGGCAGCGCGGGCAACGGCTGCCGCCAACGGATTTCCGCCAAAGGTGGAGCCGTGTTCGCCAGGTTTGAAAATGCCCAGGATTTTCGTATCCGCTAGCACTGCGGAAATGGGATAGAAGCCGCCGGAAAGCGCCTTGCCCACCACGATCATATCCGGGCGGACGTCTTCGTGGTGGCTGGCGAATAATTTCCCGGTCCGGCACAGGCCGGTTTGGATTTCGTCCGCGATGAACAGGACGTTGTTTTTCTTGCAGATTTCAGCCACCCGCTTGAGATAGCCCGCAGGCGGGATGATGACTCCGCCCTCACCCTGGATTGGCTCCAACATCACGGCAGCCGTATTCGGGGTGATGGCAGCTTCAATTGCCGCGGCGTCGCCGTAAGGCACAGTGACGAATCCGGGCGTGAAAGGTCCAAAATCATCCCGATATGCCGGTTCAGTTGAAAAAGAAACGATGGAAATGGTGCGGCCGTGAAAATTACCCGTAGCTGTGATGATCTCAGCCTGATGACGCGCCACGCCTTTGACGGTGTAAGCCCACTTGCGCGCCAGCTTGAGAGCGGTTTCAACCGCTTCCGCGCCGGAATTCATCGGCAGGGACATTTCGTAACCGGTAATTTCAGAAAGTTCTTTGTAAAGCAGGGGAAGCTGGTCGTTACGGAAAGCGCGCGAGGTGAGCGTGACTTTTTGGGCCTGCTCAACGAGCGCAGCCAGGATTTTGGGATGGACATGTCCCTGGTTGACTGCCGAGTAAGCCGAAAGGCAATCGAGGTAGCGGTTGCCTTCCACGTCATAGACCCACACTCCTTCAGCTTTTTCGATGACGACATCGAGCGGGTGGTAGTTGTGCGCACCGTACTGCTCTTCGATCTGGATAAATTCCTGCGTGTTCATGGTTTCCCTTTGGAGTAAAGTTTTGGCTCGCCCCGAGCGCCACGCAGTCGAGAGGCATTTCAGTGGCAGACAGGCAGTTTTAATAACTGCCTGTCTGCAATAAATAAAACAATTTGATCAGGCAACTTCAAATAAACGTGCCAATACCGCCTTCTGGGCATGCAGACGGTTGTGCGCCTGCGGAAAAATGGCTGAATGCGGCCCATCGGCCACGTCATCGGTCAACTCATGGTTGCGGTGCGCCGGAAGGCAGTGCATCACGATCACATCCTTGTCCGCTTCGCTGACCAGGCGGGCGTTGACCTGGTAAGGAGGAAAGACCGCTTCGCGCCGGGCAGTTTCTTCTTCCTGCCCCATGCTGGTCCAAGTATCAGTATAGATGACGTGCGCGCCGCTGACAGCCTGGTGCGGATCGGTCAGATAGGTGATTTTCGCGCCGCTGGCCTGGGCCAATTTCGCGCCGGTTTCCATGGCAGCTTTGGGCATGTCATAACCTTCGGGATTAGCGATGGTGAAATTCGCGCCAAGCATGACCGAGATGTGCATCAGGGAAACTGCCACGTTGTTGCCATCGCCTACATAGGAGACGTTCAAGCCCTTCATCGAGCCGAATTTTTCAATGATCGTCTGGGCATCGGCCATGGCCTGGCAGGGATGGCTGAAATCGCTCAGTCCATTGATGACTGGCACGGAGGCCCAGCGTGCCAGCTCAACCACATGTTCATGCTCGAAGACACGCGCCATCATGCCCTGGACATATCCAGAAAGCACGCGGGAAACATCCGCAATCGATTCGCGTTTGCCCAAACCGATTTCGGCAGGCGAAAGATAAAGCGCGTCGCCGCCCATATGGCGCATGGCCATATCAAACGAGACACGGGTGCGCAGGCTGGGTTTCTGAAAAATCAGCGCCAGCACCTTGCCTTTAAAAAGTGGCTTGTTGCCACCGGCAAAGTGTTCTTTCTTTAACCGGATGGCTACATCCAAAATGTCCTGGATTTCTGCGGGAGAGTAATCGGACACGTCGAGGAAGTGTTTCATAATGGGTGATCCTTATCAAGTTTGGATGGACCGCTCCGCCTGCAACCAACCGTCAGTTCTGGCGGACGCAAAACGAAGGGTAAAAATGTGGCACGCGCCACTCCACGCAGAAATCGGGAACATGATCGCGGCCGCGTTAAAATTGTATCACAGGCGGTTTCACGGATCATCTTGCCTGTGTCACGATTTGAATTGACGTTTATCCTGTCACGCAGCCCGGAATTTTTTCCAATACCGCACCAGACCATCGACCGACATGCCAATCGGATTCGCCAACCGATAAGCATCGGAAACTTCCAGAGAAAGCCCCTGCGCCAGGCTTTGCGCATCCATCAAGTCCATAAACCGGTCGCGCAACAGCTCCACAGACGGATTTTCGGGCATGTTCTGGTTCAACCAGTCTTCGGCGGCGTTCAGCGCCGCATCAATCGAATCGAAATGCCAGTCCACATCCTCGAAAATGCCAAAATGCGTCGGCGCAATCCGCTCAAATTTCATCGCGCGCAGGCGGGAAATCGTCTCGCGCCATTTTTCGAGATGAAATTCCGGCGGCGGCATCGGCACGCGCAAATATGAATAGCCCGGGATGCGCACCGCACCGACATCCCCGCCAAAGCACAAATCTTCAAATTGATAGGAATTATGGTGCTCGGCGTGCCCCGGGGTATGCAGCGTCCGAAAACGCAGGCTGCCCACCACCACTTCCTCGTTATCTTCCAAAATGGTCAATTTTTCAGCGGGAACCGGCAAAAAATCTCCCCACAGGGTATCCATCAAATCCCCGTAGATGCGACCAGCGCTGACCAGCAATTTTTCGGGATTCAGCATGTGCGGCGCACCCAGCGGATGCACAAAAATCTGCGCGCCTCGCGCTGCCAGGCAACCCGAAGCCCCGGCATGATCCAGGTGAATGTGGGTCAACAAAACGTGCGTGACGTTTTGAAGGCCGTACCCGCGCGCTTTCAGCGCAGCTTCAAGCGCTAAAACCGTCGACCCGGGGCCAGATTCCACCAAAACGACGCCGTCACTGTGCTCAAGCATGTAGCTGGCGATCGCCAGCGGTCGGCCCTGGAAATTCAAGTCGATAGTGTGGATGGGTGTGCGTGCCATGAACGATTCTCCTGTTGTCGATGCCCGGCGGCAAATTCCGCCAAAAGTTCGCCAAGATTGGCGTTGTTGTATACTTTGCAAACCGGAATTCCGCGCTGTTCGAGCTTGGTCGCCAATTCTTCGGAACCTTCCGCGCCGCCAAAAGAATGCGCCATCAGCAGGATGACGACCGGGCGCAGGTTTCGGCGCTGGAGCAGCTCCACCGCCACCAAAGCGACATCATCTCGAACGGATGAAGTGATCAGCAGCGCGCTCGAACCAAGCGGCATTTGCGGCGAATGGAGATCGACCAGGCTGGCGAGGGATAAAGTGCCTTCCCCTGCAACGAAGGCTAAAGTCTCTAGAACTTTGCTTTCCTGACGTTCGCTGCGCTCTGCCGGGATGACGGTATAGACCGGCCCATCGGTCACGAACCCGACGGCGCGGCGCTGCTCGATGAAATAATGCGCCAACGACGCGGCGAGACTGACGCCATATTCCAACGTTGATGGCGGCAGATGAACCTCGGGGCGGCGCGAAAAAATCCAGTTATCGCGCGCAACGGGGGTTTCGTAGGGCAATTCAGCCTGAACCATGCGCTGCGCATCGAGAAATATCCACAACTCAGATTGGGGGTCCTGCTCGAACTCCTTGACCATCAATTTTCCGCGTCGCGCCGTTGATGGCCAATGGATACGCTTCAACGGGTCGCCCGTGACGTATTCGCGCAGTCCGCTGGCATGCGGCGTAACCTCGTACGATTTGCGCTGGATGGCTTTTCCGCCAGGCAGCAGGCCGGTTAGCGAGGGAAAGTCGCTGATCGGGATAATCAATGGCAGCACGAGCAAGGATGCAGTCGAAGGAAAAGTCTGTTTAACGGTAAAAAAGCCAAACGGGTCGCCAGAGGTCAGCGTGGTCGGCCCAAGCGGGAAAGCACCTCTTTGGGTGAGCCAGGACCGGGCCAGGTATGTCCGGTTCTCTTTTCCACTCAACCAGGTCAATAAGCGTGAACCAGCCGCAGCAGGCAGATTGGTTTCATTCTTAACTTCGACGAACAGGCGCGGAATACGACTGGGGTTGACGAGTTCATAACTTTCTTCAAAAATATCGCCCACGCTGGCGCGCAGCGAGCGGGCGCGCCGGATAATGCGCAAGCTGCGCAGGGACAGGCGCGTCCAAAGCCAGGTAGCCGCAAGCAGCAGCGCACCCATGTAAACCAGGCGAATATACAGCGCGGCACCCGTGCTGGCCATGCCGAACAGGCCGACCCCAAACAGCACCAGAAAAAGGACCCAACCAGTGTTACGTCTCATGTTGTTGCGTAATTGCCGCCCGGAACTGGCGCAGCCAGCAATATTTCCTGCACAATGCGCTCGGAGGTGACTTCGCGGAGACGCGCCGCCGGGTTGACGATGATGCGATGCCCCAGGATGGGCTGAGCCAGCGCCTTGATGTCATCCGGCAGGACGTGATCGCGGCCATTGAGCGCGGCGCGTGCCTGCCCTGCGCGGAATAAGGCCAGCGAGCCGCGCGGGCTGGCGCCAAGATAGACGTCGCTGCTGGCGCGGGTGCGGTGAGTCAATTCGACAATATAGCGCTTGATCGACGGCGCAACATAAACGGACTTGACCACTTCCGCCGCCGCCAGCACTTCCTCCGCCGAGAAAACCGGCTGAATCGAATCGACAGGATGGCGCAGCTGCTGATCTTCGAGCACCTGGATCTCATCCGAAATGCTGGGATAACCCAGGCGCACTCGCAGCAAAAAGCGATCCAACTGCGCTTCGGGCAATGGGAAAGTGCCTTCATATTCAATCGGGTTTTGCGTGGCCAGCACCATGAACGGCCGCGGCAGCGGATGCGTGATGCCATCCACGGTCACCTGGCGCTCATCCATGGCTTCGAGCAGGGCGGCCTGGGTTTTCGGCGTGGCGCGGTTGATTTCGTCCGCCAGGATGACCTGACCAAAAATCGGGCCGCTGCGAAACTCAAAACTGCGGTTTTCCTGGTTGAAGATCGAAACGCCGGTCACATCCGAAGGAAGCATGTCAGGCGTAAACTGAATGCGGTTGAATTGGCAGCCCAGCGACTTGGCCAGGGTGCGCGCCAGCACCGTCTTGCCCACACCAGGCACATCTTCAATCAAGACATGGCCCTGGCAGAGTAAACCGATCACCACCAATTCAAGGGCGCCATGCTTGCCCACCACCACTTTTTCAAGGCTTTCAAATAAACGTTCGCCAAACGCTTTGACATCGGTCATATTTTTCCCTTTACGATTAAATGGATATGCTTTGATTGTACGTGAGATTTTCAGCCGGGGCAAGTCAGGCTTGAGTTCGCGCCCGCTTTTCTTAAAGTCAAAATCTTTATCGCCACCCCCCTGCACTTCGGGGGGCCAAGGCGCCAAGATTCTTTGTTTCTACGCTCGTTCTGGAGTGACTTTGGACATACGAACGCGTTTTTCTAAAAAACCTTGGCGTTCTTAGGTCTCTCTTGGCAGCTTGGCGGCTTGGCGGTAGAAAAACCGACGTTAAGAAAAACGTGGAGTTCGCGCCCACCAAAGCTGGCGTCCTTTTGCGAAGTATAATAACGGCATGCCCGATCTTTTTGACCACGCCATGAATGAACGCATGAAATCTGATGCGCCGCTCGCCGCCCGGATGCGCCCGCGCACACTGGATGAATATATCGGGCAGGAGCACATCGTCGGGGCGGGAAAACTGCTGCGGCGCGCCATCGAAGCTGATCGGTTATTCTCATCCATCATCCTGTGTGGGCCGCCCGGAACCGGGAAAACCACCCTGGCGCAAGTCATCGCCAACCAGACCAAAAGCCACTTTGAGACACTTTCCGCCATTTTAGCCGGGAAAGCGGACCTGCGCGAGGTGATTGAGCGCGCCCAGGAGTACAACCGGCTTTACAAACGCAAAACCATCCTGTTCATTGACGAAATCCATCGCTGGAACAAAGCCCAACAAGACGCGCTGCTGCCCTTCGTGGAAAATGGTACCGTCACGTTGATTGGCGCCACCACCGAAAACCCGTTTTTCGAAGTCATCAAGGCGCTGGTCAGCCGCTCGCGCATCTTCCAACTGCGGAATTTGAACCAGACGGAGATCGGCGAACTGCTCGAACGCGCCATCAACGACCCGGAACGCGGCTACGGCAAACGAAAAATCGACCTGACGGCCGAGGCGCGCGCCCACCTGGTCGATATGGCGACCGGCGACGCCCGCAACGCCCTGAACGCGCTCGAACTGGCAGTCGAATCGACGCCGCCCGACGAAAGCGGCGTGATCCACGTTACGCTGGATGTGGCGCAGGAGTCGATTCAGCGCCGCGCGGTGCTGTATGACAAGGATGGCGACGCGCATTACGACACGATCTCGGCCTTCATCAAGTCCATCCGCGGCTCGGACCCGGATGCCGCGCTGTATTGGCTGGCAAAAATGATCTACGCGGGCGAAGATCCGCGTTTCATCGTGCGCCGTTTAATCATTTTGGCGGGAGAAGATATTGGGCTGGCCGACCCGCAGGGGTTGGTAGTGGCCTCCAGCGCCGCCCAAGCCTTCGACTTTATCGGACTGCCCGAGGGGATTTATCCCATTATCGAGGCGACGCTCTACCTGGCAACCGCGCCCAAATCCAACAGCGCCGGGGCTTATTTCAAAGCCATGCAAAGGATTGAGCAGGAAGGCGCCGGTTCCGTACCCAAGCACTTGCAGGATGGCAACCGCGACCGGGAAGCCACCGGCCAGGGCAAAGGCTACGTTTATCCGCACGAACAAGAGGGACATTTCACGCCCCAGCAGTATCTCCCCAAGCGCCTGCTCGGCACGTATTTCTACACCCCCTCGCGGGAAGGCTACGAGTCCCAGGTCACCGCGCGGCTGGAAATGTGGCGCGATGCGCAGAAAAAAGCACTCGGCATCGAAAATGAAACCTTCCTGCCCGACCTGCCCCAGGATCAGATTGATAACTTGAAAAGGAATATCAGATAATGCCGCTTTTACTGTTAATCCGTCACGGAGAGAACGAATACGTCAAAACCGGCAAACTGGCCGGGCGCTTACCAGAAGTCCACCTGAACGAGCGCGGACAGAAACAGGCCGTTGAACTGGCCGAAGCGCTCGGAAACGTCCCCATCAAGGCCATCTACAGCTCGCCAATGGAGCGCGCGCGCGAAACCGCCGCGCCGCTGGCCGAGAAACTGGGCCTGGAGCTGCAAATCCACGCCGGTTTGCTCGAAACCCAGATCGGCGATTGGGCCGGGCAGGAACTGAAAGCGCTCAGAAAGCTGCCCGAATGGAAAGTTGTTCAGGGAGCGCCCTCGCGTTTCCGCTTTCCAAATGGGGAATCGTTCGCCGAATGCCAGCTGCGGATTGTCGGCGCGCTGGAAGCTCTTTCGCAGGCGCATAAAGCCGAGGAAATCATCGCCGTCGTCTCGCACGCGGACCCGATCAAGCTGGCGACGGCTTATTATCTGGGCATGCCGCTCGACCACTTCCAGCGCCTGGGCTGCGACACCGCCTCGCTGACGGTCTTGATGCTCGGCGAAAAAGGCGTCCAATTGACGAAGTTGAACCAGCGCGCGCCGTTTAATTTATCGATTTCGGGGATGGGAAGCAGGAAAAGTAAAAAGTAAGAAGGTATTGAAAAACGGCTCGTTTTGCCACAAATCCTACTGAGGTCAAGTTCAAAGTTTTTCTTAAGAACTTTGGCGTCTTGGCCCCCCTTGGCCTCTTGGCGATAATTGGTTTTGAACGATTACGGAAAAAAGAATAAGGAGCTGCGGCCTAGCCTTCCACGAAACGGATAAAGACCTGGTTGCCGAGCAGCCGTCCACGCGGGGTCAGGCGTAGGACATCCGCCGGGCCGGACGTGGCATCCGCCCACTCCAGCAGGCCAAAACGCTGCAGCTCAACGATTTCCGCGCCAAAAACTTCACGTAAAGCCACCCCAAAACGCGCCTGAAAGGCCTGGGACGAGATTCCCTCTTCCGTCAGGCGCAGACCGGTCAGCATGGTTTCCTGCATATCCTCGCGCGCCGTATTCCAATGCTGATTGACCGTCGCCGGAGAGAGCGGGAATTTATCCGGCGCAGATTTCCCTGCAGCGTTCGACAACCGCTCAATATAAGTCTTGATGCGCAAAACGTTGGAATACCTCGCGCCTCCAGCATATCCATGCGCGCCCGCGCCCAATCCCAAATAATCCAGATTACGCCAATATTGCAGATTATGCTGGCACTGCCGCCCCGGCAGTGACCAGTTTGAAATCTCATACTGCAGGTAGCCCTGCTCTGCCAGAAACTCCTGTGCCCATTCATATTGCTCCGCCGCCAGATCCGGGTCGGGGATGGGCAGCAGGCCTTTCGCGGCCCAGCGCCCAAAAGGCGTGCCATGCTCCAGCGTCAGCGCGTAGGCTGAGATATGCTCGGGGCGCAGACCGGCAATCAGCTTGAGGGTTTGCTGCCAGCGTTCGAGCGTTTGTTCGGGCAGACCATAGATCAAATCCAGGTTCAAATTATCAAATCCCGCCCGGCGCGACCACCTGACCGCCTCCACAACATCCGAATAACTGTGGATGCGCTCCAGCATGCGCAATTCCTGCGGGTCGGCGCTCTGCACCCCGTAGCTGATGCGGTTGAAACCCGCCGCGCGCAGCTCGCGCAAATATTCGGGCGAAACCGTGCCGGGATTGGCCTCCAGGCTGATTTCAGCCCCGGCGGCCACTTCAAAATGAGCGTGAATGTGTTGGAAAATGTCCCAATATTGAGCGCCCGTCAACAGGGATGGCGTGCCGCCGCCAAAAAAGATCGTGCCCACCCTGCGGCGCACATCAGACGCCCCGACAGCCTGAATCTCGTTTCCCAGGGCCTCGACATAGGCTGGAATGGAATCGGACTGCCCGGCGTAGGTGTTGAAGTCACAATACGCGCAGCGATGCTGGCAAAATGGGATATGAAAATAGAGGGAATAGGTACTGGTCATTGGGCCTGGGTCGCGATCAAAATTCATCAGCAAAACCCATTGTAACCCAACAGCACCCGGTTCTGCACGGGTAAGGCTGGCGGACAGCGGCACCAGCCTCCCGCCATGGAAGGCTGATGCCATTGTCAAAGGGGCAGTTACCCCGCTAAACCGGTAGTTCTACAGCCAAAATCTCAGCGCACTCGCAGCGACATGCCCGCGTAAATCAGGTTCGAATTCCAAATTTGCGGATTGAGCGCCTGCAGGTTGGCCACCGTGGTGCTGTAGCGATAAGCAATGATCCTGAGCGTATCCCCCACCTGGACGGTGTGATACGCCGCAGCCGGTGAAATCGCAACAGGCAGGGCAATCCACTGGCCGACGTAGATCAGACTCGGGGTGGTGATCTGCGGGTTGACGCTCAAAATGTCCGTCACCGTGGTGTTATAGCGGTAGGCAATAATGCGCAGCGTATCACCCGATCGAATGGTGTAGCCGCTGCCCGTATAGACCGGCGCTGGTGGTGGCGGTGGAATGTATGGCGCTGGAGCCGGAGAATACCCCGAGCCTGGCACGTTGAGAATTTGCCCAACATAGATCAGGTTGTAGTTGTAGATATCGTTCATGCTGGCCAGCATGCCCATACTGATGCCATAACGGACAGCGATAACTTTGAGCGTATCCCCCGGCGCAACGATGTACGTGCTGGAACCATTGCCATTGTCCCAGGTAGCGCCCGGCAGGTTGAGCACCTGACCGGCGTAGGCCCAGTATCCAAGGCCAGGGTTGGCCAATCGCAGCGCCGAGACGCTGGTTCCGCAGTTGGCGGCAATCCCGCTCAATGTCTCGCCCCATTGGACGTAGTAAGACGTGCCGCAGCTGGACCAGGCCAACGCCTGCCCCGTGCCTGCCAGGGAAACCAGAAGAACTGTCAGAAGGATTACGGCTTGATAAAATCGTTTTTTCATAGTGTTTACTCCTTTCCCGCTCTTAATCTTAAGGCAGACTGATCCAAAAATCAATTATCAATTCATAACAGGTCCAGCCCTGACCTTGAAGAAACGCCGGGGGCTGCACCAGTCGGTGATCGTAATAGCGCGAATTTTCTCGAAAAATACGTTAACCATTCGAGGGTATTCGTGAAATCCGTGGCTGATTTTTCGTCAGCATCTTCGAACAATGCCGTCAGCATCTTCAGATGATACCGTCAGCATCGGGAAGAAAAATGACCGAATGTGGGGGCATTGGCAGGTAGCCCGCCGTGGATAATGTCAATTAATAAACGCCCGCCTGAACATAAATAAACAAACTACGGATGCAAAGCCGGCCGCGATTTGGTAAGCTGAATGCAAGTTTCACGCTCTGTAACAAACCTGTCAACGCTTTGAGGGAATCCGGGGTGCCCCCGGGGAAACTGACAACCACAAAAAAACCAAACCAATCACCTTCGCCACCTCCCAAGCCCCCCGCCCCTGCCCTCCCGAACCCGGGAGGCAGGGGCCAAGGCCAACCCTTTGAACAAGCCCATCACCCCGACCGAACCTGGCAGGGGTATTTTTGCGTAAATACGTCATAAAACTGGCGTAAATTCTACGTAAAAATTGCAATGTTCCTGCAACTGAAATTGATTCAATTCGGATGCACAATAGCCACAGTAATTACATCCGAAAAGGCAAACCCGGTAAAAGCCGGGGACGCAAAGCCATGGGTCTACAGTCACGAGGGTGACCACGACCGCCAGGTTGCCAAAGATCAGTTTTTTTGCTCTCGCAAGCCTGGCCGTAACACAAGCCAGGTCTTTTTGTTTTTAGGATGTAGCCCAGTTATTTTTGTTCCACTACCGCAGAACCGGCATAGACCCGGGGATGCAAATCAATAGGAGGCACCAAATGTTCTCACGCTTCAACAAAGGTTTAATGATCGTCATGGTCCTGATCGCCCTCTCTGCGGTGATCTACGCTTTCGCGGCGTCTAACACGATGACCAGCATCAATCCAATCGCCAGTTCCGGCGGAGTAGCAGTCACCGGCTATACCATCAAGCCTGACTCTGACACCTGGGTTTCGAATGGGCTGTCAATGACAAGTGTTTCCTTCAAACTATCATCCACTACAAACGAAGCTCCTGTGGCCGTTGCCGTCAGCACGACCGCGACTGGTTCTGAGAACTTTGGTTCCTGGTCATGCTCAACTCCAGTGTTTGTTGCATCATCTTCTTACGAGTGGAGCACCATCTGCACCGCCACCGGCGTGACCGTTGCCTCTGTGGTACGCCTCGACATTGTGGCTCACAACTAGCAACTATCACAAACCACAAAGCTGGTCAGGCCCAAATAGGCCTGACCAGCACTTCACCAAGCACGAACGTCTGAAATTATTTCCCTTTTTCTTTTTTCTTCTAGATTCCTAACCCCATGAAAAAATCCGACTCCCTCTCTGATATAATCACCAATATCCTGTTGCTGGGCTGCCTGGTTTTTCTATGGAGCCAGTTCGCCCCGGCCAAATACGGCGGCCCAGCCGAATATATCATCGTCAACGGCATCAGTATGCAGCCCACCTATCACAGCGGCGACCTGGTCATCAGCCACGTCAGCGCCAGCTACCAGGTCGGTGAGGTGGTGGCTTATTGGGATAAACAAACCAATCGTTACGTTATCCACCGCATCGTCGGGCTGGAAAATGGTCAATATACGCTGAAAGGCGATAACAATCTGGAAAATGATATTGCTCATCCTACCCAAAGCGAAATCGTCGGAAAATTGTGGCTGCACCTGCCGGGCGCAGGCGGCTGGCTGGGCGTGCTCAGCGCCTCAAAAGGCACAGCCCTGGCGCTCACCGTGCTGGGCGGTGTGGTCGTGAGCGGGCTGCTGCTGCAGCCCGGCGCCCCGGCCAGGAAAACCCGCAAAAACAAGCCGCTCCTACCCGCTTCGCTGGCCAGCGTACTGCCGCAGGGCGGCAATTGGGCGCAAACTGCCGTGGAAATCGGCCTGTATCTCTCGGCCTTTCTGGCGCTGATTGCGCTGATCGCGGTTGTGATGGCCTTCTCGCGCCCGATACTGACCCAAACTAGCACAAATTTGGCCTACCAGCAGAGCGGCAATTTCTTCTACTCGGCATCCGCCACCGCCGGGGTGTACGACACCGACACGGTGCGTTCCGGCGAACCGATTTTCCCCAAGCTAACCTGTAACATGAGTGTCGGCTTCACCTACACCCTGACGGGCGACCAACTGCAGGATGTAACTGGCACGCACCAGTTGAGCGCGGTCGTGATGGACGAACAAAGCGGCTGGCAGCGCACCATCCCACTCGTGGCGCAAACCTCCTTCAATGGCAACAATTATTCAGACGCGTCATCGCTAAACTTGTGTCAGATTCTAGATCTGGTGGCGGCGGTCGAAATGCAAACCGAGTTCAGCCCAAGCACGTACACCCTGTTAATTATGCCGCGCGCCGCGGTTTCCGCCCAAGTTGGCGGGCAAGATTTCTCTGATACGTTCGAACCGGTACTCAAGTTCGGCTTCGACAAAGTGCATTTTTATTACGTCAAGGAAAGCATTGGCTCGGAAACGAAGGACCCGCTGAACCCGGTCAAGAGCGGCAAGTTGAGCAACCCGCTGCAGCAGACCAATTCAATAAAGCTGCTAGGAATAGAAACTGATGTGGCCAGCGCGCGCCGTTGGAGCCTGGTCAGCCTGGTGCTGGGGCTGTGCGGCCTGGGGCTGTGCGGCCTGTACATCTATGACACCGCCCAACAAAGCCAGGATGGCCTGATGCGCATCAAACTCGGCAACCTGGTGATGAATGTCTATGACCGCGGTTTCGACAACCAGGCCAATTTCATTGAAGTGGCCGATATCGATGACTTGGCGCGGCTGGCCGAGCGCCAGAACACCAGCATCCTGCACTTCACGCGTGGCATCCTGCACTATTACCTTGTGCAGGCCAATGGCACCACCTATCGCTACGTGGTCAGTGATAAAAAGCGCCCGGCAAGCCTGATGAAAATGGACAAAACGTCGCACGCAGCGGAAGAGGAAGTATGAGAGGCCTGAGAGTACGTCCCGGCAGGTTAGCGAAAATATTTTTCTGGGGCTTGCTCGCGCTGATGCTCGCGAGCGTTATTAATGCTATGGCGGCGAGCATGATAATGGACGGGATAACTCCCGTGATGAGTCACAATGTTATCATCCCTAGCGCCAATGATCTGAAGCCCGCGCAATGTACCATGACCATTTCCCATATCGGTTCAGCAACCAGCGGCAACGACCTGATTTACGGCACATCTGGCAATGACACCATCGACGGCGGCGGCGGCAATGACTGCGTCTTCGGCCTGGGCGGCGATGACACCATCGATGGCGGCGCTGGCAATGACATTATCATCGGCGGCGACGGCACGGATACCTGCATCGATGCGGTGGGCTCAAACACGATCGATTGCGAAACATCAGCAGCGCCAACTCCAGTACCAAGCCCAGCACCTTAAAACTGACAAACCTCATTCAATGCGAGAGACCCGGCCATTTGTTGCTGGGTCTCTTTCGTTGCCACCGCAGACGCCTGTCATTTTCCGCCTTTTTCGAGAAAAATCGCGCTATTCGTGGCAAAAAACATCACCACAACGCTCAACGCCTGGGGCGATCCGCTATTTATGCACAGGCCGCCAACCCCGTGCAGGAATTTCAGATTTGGAAGTGCCGGATCGCGTAATCCCGACTGGTCTGTGAGTGCATCGTCGAATATAATAGAACAACCGCAATCAAAGAAAAGCGCTGCCGGGATCATTGATCCCTGGCAGAATCCATTAATGGGAGAATAAATGAATAAGAAGTTGCTTTTAACCGTCTGTCTGCTTTTGGCTCTCGCCATGACCGCCTGTGCCCAGGCCACCCAGGATACCTCCCTGCTGGCCCCCGAGACCACCCCCATCACACCGCAATCAACGGAATCATCGCAGGCCGCCAAATATAGCATCGCGCTTGTGATGAAAACCCTAACCAATCCGTTTTTTGTCGAAATGGAAAAAGGCGCCCGCAAAGCCGAGAAGGAATTAGGAATTAACTTAATCGTCAAAACCGGCGCGCAGGAAACCTCGGTCGAGCAGCAGATCACCATTATCGAAGAACTGATCATGGAAAAAGTGGATGCCATCCTGATCGCCCCGGCCGATTCCGTCCAATTAATCCCGGTCTTGAAAAAGGCCCAGGATGCGGGCATTGTCATCATCAACCTGGATAACCAGTTGGATGCCAACTCCATGGCCAAGGTCGGCTTGAACAATGTGCCCTATATCAGCGTGGATAACGTGCAGGGCGCCTACCTTTCGGCGAAATTTATCAGCAGCAAAGTGAGTACCGCCACCGATGCGATTATCCTGGAAGGAATTCCCACCGCCAAAAACGCGCAAGATCGTAAAAATGGCGCCATCAAGGCCTTCGGCGAAAACTCAAACATAAAAATCGTCGCTTCAGAAACCGCCCACTGGAAAGTGGATGAAGCCTACGATGTGACCACCCAGTTATTCAGCCAATATCCCAACGTCAAGCTGGTTTTTTGCGCCAATGACATGATGGCGCTCGGAACTTTGCAGTACCTGAAAGAAAAAAACATTACGGATGTACAAGTCGCCGCGTATGATGCCCTCGATGAAGTCATGCCGATGCTCAAGGATGGCAGCCTGCAATCCACCATCGACCAGCAAGCCGCCAATCAAGCCTATACCGGTGTGCAGTTCGCCATCCGCGCCCTGGGGGGTGAAGTACTCCCGCCGATCACATTGCTGGATGTCCTGCTTGTGACCCGTGAAAATGCCCGGTAAAATCCGATTTCCCTGGCCAAGTCCCAGCCTGGCACTCAGCCTGACGCTGGCACTTGGCCTAGCGAGCGTTATCCCCTTGATGGTGCTGGGAATCATCTCGGATAATGTCTCGCGCCTTGTGATTCAACAGGACGTGGCCCATTACGCCCAGGCCATGGTCAGCGCCCAGGGGGATTACCTGGATGTGCTCTTCCAGGAAATCGAAAGCCTGATCATCAACGTCTCGGGTGTGGAGGAAATCAAAACCGCCATCGACGACGCCGCCAGCTCCCCGGATGAATATACCCGTCTGGCCACCCACGCCCGGATTGGGTACATCCTGAGTGGCTACAGCGGCATCAAGGGCCTGGTCTCGCTCGATATTTTCACGCCCAGCGGGGCGCACTATCACGTCGGCGACACCTTAAATGTCCAGGAAATCAATCAGCCCTTGCTGGAACAGATTAAAGCATATACGGATGCATCCAACAGCCTGGTCACCTGGGATGGAGTGCTTGACAATGTAAACGTCAACTCCTCCCATAAAAAGGTCATCACTGCCTCGCGCCTGTTTCAAGTGGTGGATGTGAACTCCCTGCAGGAAAAGCAAGGCGCGCTGCTGCTGGTAAATTACAACACGGACAATTTATTCGACCACTTTTCCAACGTCAAGCTGGGAACTGGCGCGTATTTCATTATCGTCGACAATCAGGGACGGCTGGTCTATCATCCCAACCGCGATTTTATCGGATCATTGGTCTCGCCAGCTTTCCTGAAAAAATTGGTGGATGGCAGCACGGTCATCGATGTCAATGGCCAGCAAATGCTGGTGACGTATACTCACTCAAAAGTGAACGGTTGGCTGGTGGCAAGCCTGACACCCTACAAAAACCTGACCACCAGCGCAGACACGATTCGAAACACAACCGGCCTGGTGATGGTCTTCAGTCTCGCCTTCATTGCGCTGATTGTCTTTTGGGTAACCCGCGTGGTGATTCGCCCGCTGACACAGATCACGGAATTATTCCAGAAAATTCAAAACGGCACCTTCAACTGGCAAATTCGCCTGGACGAAAATCGCCCCGACGAAATCGGCGAGATGATGCGCTGGTTTAATATGTTCCTAAATGGCATGGAAGCGAAAAACCGGGCCGAGCAGGAATTGGTCGAAGCCAAGGAATCGGCCGAATCGGCCAACCGCGCCAAAAGCGCCTTCCTTGCCAATATGAGCCACGAACTGCGCACGCCGCTCAACGCCATTTTGGGCTTTAGCGAACTGATGGCCCGCGATGCCGCCCTGAACGAATCGCAGCGCGAAAATATTGAGACCATCAACCGCAGCGGCGAACACCTGCTCGGATTGATTAATGACATTCTCGATCTCAGCAAAATCGAAGCCGGGCGCGTGGATGTGCAGATGTCCACCTTTGACCTGTATCGAATGGTGGAAGGAATCGGAGAAATGTTCGGCTTTCGCGCCAGGCAAAAAAGTCTGACGCTGATCGTTGAGTGCGCCCCGGATGTGCCGCAATTTGTCAACACGGACGAGGGCAAGCTGCGCCAGGTATTAATCAACCTGCTCGGAAACGCCATCAAATTTACCAGGAGTGGATCGGTTGCGCTGCGGGTAAAGTTGGAAGATGGCGATCAGCCGGACGAACAGGAAGCTCTTAAATACTGGCTGAATTTTTTCGTGGAAGATACCGGGGTTGGCATTTCTGCCGAGGATTTGCCCCAAATCTTCACTCCGTTTGTGCAGTTGGAAGAAGGCAAACGGCTGCAACAAGGAACCGGGCTGGGCCTGGCAATCAGCCTCCAGCAAGTGGAATTGTTGGGCGGCAAGATACAGGTCACCAGTGAAGAGGGCCAGGGCTCAACCTTCAGCTTTACCATCCCCGTCAGCCCTGGAATTGTTCCTGAGAATTTCACTGCCAACGGCCGAGTTTCCAGACTGGCCCCCGGACAGCAAGCTCCCGATGGCGGACCATTCCGCCTTTTAATTGTGGAAGATGTCGAAGTCAACCGGCGTTTTCTGGTCAATTTGCTCAGTTCCATCGGATTCGAATTGCGCGAAGCGGTCAATGGACAGGAAGCCATGGAGATTTGGGAGTCATGGAAACCCCAGCTCATTTTCCTGGATCTGCGCATGCCGGTGATGGATGGCCTGGAAGTTCTGCGCCGCATCAAGGCTACCCCCCAGGGTCAGCAGACCGTCATTGTCATCCTGACCGCAAACGCCTTTGACGAAGACCGCGCTGCAGTGCTCGCTTTGGGCGGCGACGCTTTCATCCGCAAGCCGGTTCGTGAAAGTCAGATCATCCTGGCCCTGCAAACACACCTGGGAGTACAATTCGAGACCATGCCCGTCTCCGCATCGGCTGATGAACTGGAAAAACTCTCCCAGTCGAATTCACAAGATGCCGCCAGCCTGCCAGAAAACTGGCAGGAAAAGATGCGGCAGGCCGTCATCGCAGCGGATGTGATTGAGATGCAGTCATTAATTAAGGAAATTGAAGAAACATCGCCGACCTTGAGTAAAAAACTGGCGCAATTGGTTTACAACTTTGACTACGAAAGAATCACAACCGTGATCGATTCGTTGTGAGAATCCGCGAAAGAAAAATAATGGTTGGAGAATCTAGCTTGAAAAAAAGCTCAATACCAGAAATCAAAGCCGACATTCTGATCGTGGATGACACTCCCGAAAATCTGCGCTTACTGAACCAAATATTGAGCCAATATTACAAAGTCCGCCTTGCTCCGAGCGGTACGATTGGCCTGGCGGCAGCCCGCTCCACGCCCCCCGATTTGATCTTGCTCGATATCATGATGCCCGCCATGAATGGCTTTGAAGTTGCGGCCCAACTCAAAGCCGATCAAACCACCGCAGACATCCCGATCATTTTCATGAGCGCGCTGGATGACACGGACAGCAAAGTCCGTGGTTTCGCGGCGGGCGGCATTGATTACATCACCAAGCCCTTTCAAGAAGTGGAAGTATTGGCGCGGGTGCGAACCCACATGTCGGTCCATACCCTGTACAAGCAGGCCCAGGCAGAAATCTCGGAACGCAAGCGCGCAGAAAACGAACTACGCGAAAGCGAATTCCGCATCCGGGCGCTGCTCAGCGCCGTGCCAGACACCATGTACCGCATCCGCCGGGATGGCATTTTTCTGGATTTCAAAGCCAGCTCAAACGACCTGTTATTGGCGCCTCCCGAAAAAATTGCGGGCGCTGCGCTGATGGATATTCTCGATGAGCCCCTGTCCAAAAAATTCATGACCTGTGTGACAAAGGTGCTCGAAAGCAAGGAAATCCAAACCCTGGAATATAAGCTCCAGAAAGAAGACGCCTCCCGTGTATTTGAAGCACGCTTTAAAGACAGCGGCGCCGAGGAAGTCACCGTCATCGTGCGGGATATCAGCGACCGGGCGCGTTTGGAACAGATGAAATCAGATTTCATCAACCGGGCGACCCACGAACTGCGCACCCCCATCTCCGCAATGATCCTGATGGTTGATCTATTAGATGGAGAAACCACCGACGATGAGCGCGCGGAATACTGGGAGATCTTGAAAAACGAACTGGGGCGCGAACGCATCCTGGTGGAAGACCTGCTGAGTGCCGGTCGGCTGGAAAGCGATCAGGCCCAATGGAAATTCCGTTCAATTGATATCGCCAAAATTGCAAGACAAACGCTGGATCAATTTGAAATGCCCGCCCGCGAAAAAGCGGTTGCGATGTCTTTACAGACGCTGGGCGATGTAGATGAAAACTCATTCGTCATTCTGGCCGATGAAAAAGCACTGACCCAGGTTTTTGTAAATTTATTGGGAAATGCCATTAAATTTACCCCCACCAGTGGCAATGTCAATGTTCTATTAAAGAGAGTCGATACGGGCCTTGAAATTTCAATTACTGATACCGGCATTGGCATTCCCAGTGAAGATATCCCGATGCTGTTCAATCGATTCTTCAGAGGCACAAACGCCATCGAGGAGGAAATCCAGGGAACCGGCATAGGTTTGTTCATCGTCCAATCCATCCTGGAAAAACACAAAGGCACCATCAAGGTACATAGTAAATTAGGCCAGGGCACCCAATTCGATATCTGGCTGCCAATTGATCATAAATAACACCTGTGATCGTCGGCAGCAAGGCGCCTGGGAATAAGCTGTAAGAGACCGGTGATGACATGCCAAGTGTCAGCACCAGTCTCTTTTTCATTCCGCATGAGTCAGATTGACTCAAGGCAAAGATTCTCCGCCAGGGTTGACCGGGCAAGCATTCAGTATCGATCGAGTTTAGATATTGCAATCCAGCCAATTTGAGGCAGTTTCATCAATATTATTCCCCACATCTCAAGTTTTATATATTTTGGTCGATAGTAGACTCGGTTAGTTACCCCAGTTTGAACGCAAGTTGAACGATTCCAGGCGCGAAAACAAAATTCTTCAATTCCAGCAACAATTGCGCTCAAACACCGCAGAATGTAGCCGTCTCAACAACACCGTAAATCGCATGGATTTATTTTCCCTGCGACTCATCAAACGAAACACGGAACTCCCTCTCGCAGGCAGGTAAAGATGGTACAGCAATTCAACTCTCCAAAAACCACTGAGCCAAAATTCAATACATTTTGGCTTCCTTTATTAATCGGGGCATTATTATTTGGCGTCATCAGCCTGTTCGCCTGGTCCCTCAATAATCAGCAGAATACCAACCGGGCAGCGACGCTGGATGTTGAAAATGGAAAAATCGTTGCCTACCTTGAAAATGATTTAAATAATCGTGTTTCGGTCCTGCAACGCTACGCGAAGCAATGGGAAGTTCATAATGGTTTTTCGCAGGAAGAATTTAACGCGGACGCGCAGGCTTTTATCAACGACATGCCCGGTTTTCAAGCGATTGAGTGGGTGGACCAAAATTACAATGTGCGGACGGTTGTCCCTGTGGCTGGTAACGAAGCAGCGCAAAGTTTGAATCTCGCCTTCGAAGAAAACAGGCGACTGGCGCTTGAATCCGCGAAAAATTTAGGCGTTCCTTCCATGGCATCTCCGGTTAATCTGGTTCAAGGTGGGCAGGGTTTTCTGATCTACTTCCCCATTATTGTTCACGGACAGTTTGAAGGGTTTGTATTGGCTGTCTTTAAAATGGATGAGTGGGTCAAGTATGTTCTGGATACAAATGAAACCCAGAATATGACCGAAAATCTGAGAACTGCCATCATCCTCGACGATACCATGGTTTTCAAGCAGGCAGGCTGGGATGGCCTGAACAATAGCTCTGGCACCAGTTTATTACAGACGAACTTGCTGGCGCCAACGACGGTCTTAAAATTTTTGGGACACCGCTTTGCCGTGCAATCCAAACCTACGGCAATCTTCCTGGAACGCAACAATAATCATTTTTCCGAAATAATCTTGCTGATCGGTTTTTTGTTATCGGCGCTGGTCGCTTATATGGTGCGCTTATTTCAGAAGACAAACTCAGAAACCTGGCGAAACTACGTCACCAAGACAGCCCTGGAAGATGAAATCCAGGAACATCAACAGACTGCTGGAGAATTACAATACTCATTGTCCCGTCTGGATATGGCCACCAAAGCTGGCGGCATCGGCATCTGGAGCTGGCACGTTCCGACCAATTTTCTAACCTGGAATGAGCGCATGTTCAATATTTACGACATGCCGCCCGATATCATGCCGGTTTATGACACCTGGCGAAACGCAATCCACCCTGATGACCGTCAGGCAACCGAGACCCTTCTGCAAAACGCCACGCAAGGAAAAGCAACCTTCAACACCGAATTCCGCATCCTGCTCTCCACGGGCGAAGTACGCTATCTCGGTGCAGCCGCCAGAGTGGAAAGGGATTTCACCGGTAAACCTTTACGCGTCAATGGGATCAATTGGGACCTCACCCCGCGCAAACAGATGGAAATCCACCTGAGCGGGCGGGTGAAAGAACTGACTTGCTTAAACGAAGTGGGACGCCTGGTTGAAAATCAAAGCATCTCGGAAGCAGAACTTTGCCAGCAAACCCTTGAGCGGCTCGTCGACGCCATGCAATTTAATCAGACCGCCGAGGCGGTGATCGAATTGGACGGCAGACGCTATCAATCTGCAAATTACACCGGCATCCAGCCCCACAAAATGACCGCCCCGATTCGAGCCAATGGCCTGGAGTCTGGGCAGCTTTCGGTGTATTACACGGAAGATAAACCGATCTGGCTGCTTGAAGAGCAAAATCTGCTCGAAAACATCGTAAGCCTGCTCAGTTTATGGTTTGAAAAAGAAAAATCGGAGGTCATGGTCCGCAGGCTGACGCAGGCCGTGGAACAAAGCCCTGTTTCCATCGTAATTACAGATACTGCCGGGAATATCGAATACGTTAATCCGCAGTTCTGCGAGCTGACCGGGTATAGCCTGGCGGATGTCATCGGGAAAAATCCGCGCATCTTAAAGAGTGACCATACCTCGCGGGAAGAATACAAAAGGATGTGGGAAACCATTTTATCTGGCAAAGTCTGGTATGGGGAATTCCGCAACCGCAAGAAGAATCATGAATTTTACTGGGAAAAAACCTCCATCTCGCCGATGTTGGACGAAAACGGGAATATCACCCATTTTTTGGCAATGAAAGAAAACATCACCGAAGGAAAAATCATGGAGGGTCACCTGCGTCAGAGCGAGTCACAAAATTTGGCTTTGCTCAGCGCAATTCCCGACTTGATGTTTCGCATTGACCACGAAGGGATCATTCTGGATTACAAGGCGACCTCCAATGAACTGCTGATTGTCCCCGCCGATAAAATCATTGGATACTCAATTGACACGATTCTGGATGAAGACTCAGCGGCTACCGCAAAAGATTGTATTGAACGCGCCCTGGAAAGTGAGCAAGTACAATCGATGGAGTTCAGCCTGAGAATGGGAAATTCCACCCGCTTTTATGAATCGCGCTTTAAGAGCAGCGGGGTCGATGAGGTCATCGCCATCATTCGTGACATCAGTGAGCGGATGCGCCTCGAGCAAATGAAAACCGACTTTATCAATCGCGCGACTCACGAAATGAGAACTCCCGTCACCACGATGCTGCTCATGGTCAATTTAATCGATAACCAGGCCAGCCAGGACGAATTTGAAGAATATTGGGGTGTCTTAAAAAGCGAATTGAACCGTGAGCGCTTGCTAATTGAGACTCTCCTTAGCGCAGGCCACCTGGAAAGCGACCAGTTTCAATTCAATTTTCGCGCCATTGAGATCGACGAATTAATAAAAGAAACTATCCGACAGCTTGAACTTTCAGCCAGGGAAAAAAATATCGTCATCACCATGGAATCATTGCTGACAGATGACAAATCTCCGCATTTGGTAAATGCTGATGAAAACGCGCTTACCCAGGTGTTTATCAATATCATCGGCAATGCGATTAAATTCACGCCAGCTGAAGGTAAAGTTCACATTCAACTGCAAAGCTCGGATTCTGGTATGCAAGTCTCGATTATCGACACGGGGATTGGGATTCCAAGCGAAGATATGCCGATGATGTTCAACCGATTTTTCCGAGGCTCCAACGCCATCGTTGAAGAAATCCAGGGCACGGGTCTCGGGTTGTTTATTGTTCGCGCAATTTTAGATAAACATGGCGGGAATATCCATGTCACAAGTGAACCTGGCAAGGGCAGTCAATTCGATGTGTGGCTGCCCGTCAGCCAGGAACAAATCAGCTTCCAATCCAGCCATCCTGTTATCCAGGCCGAAACCAAATAGTCTATCCAAATCATCCGATCATATTTTTTCAAGAAACAAAGAAAGTGGTGCCTAATGAGTAGTTCAAAGGTAATTCTGGTCATCGATGATGACAAAAAGTTTTCCTTTGGTTTGGTGATGGTGTTACGTAGAGCCGGTTATCAGGTGATAACGGCTTATAACGGCGTGGAAGGATTGGAAGTAATTCGTGATAAAAATCCGGATATCATCCTGTGCGATATCATGATGCCGCCTCCCAATGGAATCCAACTAAAAAAAGAGCTTGAAAACGACCCCAACGCCAGGCGTATCCCCTTCCTTTTTCTGACGGCGCGCACCGCGCCCGTGGATCGACTGGTTGGTTTTGAATCTGGAGCAGATGATTACATCACCAAGCCATTTGACGTGAACGAGCTTTTGGTACGTGTCCAAAACGTACTGCGGCGCGATGACTATGGCTTCCAAATTGGAACGCAAGAAGTAAGCAACGACCTCGATAAGCTGCGCTCCAGTATTTCGACAAATCTTTGCCACGAAATGCGCGAGCCGCTGACCGTTATCCTGCCAGCGCTGGAACAGCTGATTCGAGCCAAATTTACCGAATCCAACCCGGAATTTAATACTTACATCGAGCGAGCGCTCAACAGTGCCAACGGATTAAAAACCCTGGTTGACGAACTTGAAATGTTGTACGATATTGATCAGGGGAAGTTAAATACTTCACGACAAATCATTGACCCTGATTCTTACCTTAAAACCCCCAGCGAACAAATTCTAAAAATCTGGGAAAAGAAGCAGCAAAATCTACAGTTTTTCATCAACCCGAATGCGGTTATCTACGCCCCCAGCATAGAATTTAGCCAAGTGATGTCTTACCTGGTGGATAACGCCTGCAAGTTCAGCCCCGAGAAAGGGCGAATTGCCATCTCAGTCCAACCCAATGGCTCAACAGGCTGCACAATTGAAGTGCTCGATGAAGGACCCGGAATTGCGCTGGAACTGCGTGAAAAAGTGTTTGAGCGCTATTACCAGGTCAGCCAGAGAGATACGCGGGAATTTGGCGGATTGGGCGTTGGCCTGACGATTGCGCGAGCTTATGCGCGCGCCTGGGGTGGAGATGTGCAGATTTTGGACTCCCAGGTTGGCTGCCGGGTACGAATGCTTTTACCCCCGTATAAAATGAATTAACCAACCCTGACGAGTCCGCGAAAACCACCCCACCGCCAACTTGTGCGTGGGTTGAAGCAAAAATCCGCCCGGCTGCTGAATTTTCTCTTCATCTTCGGATAAATAGAGAAATCAGCAGCCGGGCTTTGACTGTCGGTTGATTCAATTCCCTGACGGTTTGGGTGATGCCGATCAGGCGGCTAAATTAATACTGCCACCAAAAAGGTTGGTCGTCTGCAATTGCTGAATCAAGTTGGTTTGATCGGTGGCGGAAATATTCGAAAAATCGTACTGGTTAAGGATCGACTGGAGCGACTGCAAAGAGGACAGATTGATGCTCTGACTGGCGTTTTGCGAAGCCCAAAAATTACCCTCGCTGCCGCTGTTGTGGGGAATTTTCAAAATCAAGTCGGAATTAAACCCGGCACTGTCGATGACTTCCCTGAGCCCCTTGGCTGGAGCAATCCCGGCATCACGAAACGCGGACAGGATCGAGCTGACATCGGTTGTCGAAAGATTCGCAGCATTATAATTCGAAAGAATATCCGTAACAGTGGTTGCCTGAGCATCCGTGATGGTCGGATGCTGCTGCATGCCTCCATGGCGGCCACCCTTCATCTCAAAGTCTGACGGCATGCCAAGCTCACGTAGATTTTCGGCGTCAAAACCTGCCGCTTCGATCGTTTCTTTCATGCCGCGCCCCGGTTGAAGACCGGCATCGCTAAATTTCTGAAAAATTTCCTTCGCGGTGGTTTCGGTGATGCTGTTAGGGTCATAATTGGAAAGGATATCCTGGACCTTTGTTTTCTGCTCATCCGTCAACGCCGGTCCACCACGCGGGCCTCCCATGCGCCCCATGCCCAGCATGCCTTGCGTTGAACCTATTCCAGATATTGAGTTCATTTTGTTCTCCTTTTCGCGGTTTTTAAAATTGGCTTATGTCATTGCATTATATAAACTTCCTGGTTAACAAGGTGTGCAATTTGTGTGAAAAGCGTAAATAGCAAATATATTTGGCGTAAATAGTGGATAAAACCATACAAATATATGCCGTTTTTCGATTGGGAGAATTCGCTGACAATGATTTCCAGCACAACGGCTATTTTTTTCAATTATGGCAAGAATATGTAGATGTCCGTTTTAGCGAGGAAATCCATATGGTTCGACTACGCTTTGACGATAATAATGAGTGAACATTTCAAACATTCTGTGTGTTAATTCCGAGCAACGAAGGAGTCTTTATGGGAATCGATGCAATCCGCAGCACAACAGCAGTTGATATCAGCAGCCTGGCGCAGTCGCAATCGTCCAGCGCAGCAAAATTAGCAGATAAAACAGAAACAGCCCC
>CAILYI010000273.1 GCA_903838415.1 uncultured Anaerolineae bacterium
AAAAGAATCTTGGACTGGAGCTTGATGAAAGTGGAGTTATTCGACGAGAAAGAGATGCGACTCCTGTATCCCGCTGGAATTCCAGAGCACGCACGAGCAGATAAGCACAGGGGAATGACGGTGTCAAACTATGTCAGGAGCAGTTATCAGAGGGCGAGAAAGCGGCGGGTGGGATGATTTAATTTGATTGAAAGTGCCTTCAAAATCCGTTTCGATTTTGCTCGCATTTGGGATACTGACCGCGATTAAAGTTTTTAAAATTTCCAAGTTCCCAAATATTCCGTTCAAAAGTGGTAGCCCAACGACTTCCAAGGCTGTCTACGAGAAACAAAAAACCGCCAGAAAGCTCTGACGGCCAAGGATTGGGAAAGCCTTTGACTCATTTAATAGGGGCGCTCCACCTGCATATTCGGAAAAGGCCGAAAATGCTTATCATTCAAGGTACAGACCGTCATACCGAGTTGTAAGCGCTGGCGCCAACCAGACAGTCTAAAAAAACGACACCATCACTGAGATGATATTGTCGGTACCAGTCCTAAGCAGTTGATGAGGTTGCACTAGAAATCCATAGCATGGGATACAGCGCCAGGTCTTTTTCAACCTTATTTTGTTCACGTCGATTGCGGCAACCGGCCGCGAGTTCTGCAGAAGTAACAACAGAGATAGCTAATTCGCCTGGCGCAAAACTGTCCAGCCAGTTCTCGGCAGTTTTATTGCCACGTAGAAAATCAACCAGGATGGAAGTATCCACCAGCCGCGAAATAGAAATATCAGGCATCCTGTCTCTTTTCTATTTGTTGGCGAAGGTTTTGAGAAAAGCCTGCCGGATCCTGAACTTCAGGCCGGTCTGCCCAAATACCAAAAGAGACGTGTTTGCGCACTGCTCTGACGCGCTTGCCCGGTTGTTTCGCCTGAAATTGCAAAAACTCGATAAATTGGGCCACTTCAACCAATCCATCAGGGGGCAAATTTTCCAGTTGGCGTAAAATAAAGTCTTTTGTCATCTGTTGAGAAAGCATGGCACATCTCCATAAACAATTTTAGCAAATTACCGTTCCGAACTGAATTATATCGACAACTCCAAATTTCAACATCAATGGTTGTCAAATATTCCAGCGATAAATTGATGTGGTGCAGCATGTATGCAACAATCCTGCACATCGGAAACACTAAATTAATTATACACGGAAAGAAATTGCTGTAAAAACCACGAAAAAATTGAGCATGCTGCAAAAAGTGGCGACATGATTTTGAAACACGATACAGCTTGATGAAAGTGGAGTTATTCGACGAGAAAGAGATGCGACTCCTGTATCCCGCTGGAATTCCAGAGCACGCACGAGCAGATAAGCACAGGGGAATGAAGTTGTCAAACTATGTCAGGAGCAGTTATCGGGGGGCGAGAAAGCGGTAGGTGGGATGGGTGATTTTGAAAACCAGGATTTCTAATTTCGCTTGCACCAAAACACCTATTCGCTGTAAATTAAATCCATTAGTGGTGATTTGTTGGTTATTTTGTGGGTGGTTTAATTTTGTTTTCCCGATCAATGGTTGAGCAAAAATGGTTTTGCCGCCTGGGCGAGCAGATTACTTGTCTGATCTAAAAATAGATTTTCATGGAGACTACTGAAAATTAATCGCTATTTTGTGAACTGTCATCAGGTCAGGCGGTTCTTCAATTCCCGAAGATGAGCAAGCACCTCAGTCGGATTCATATCAAATTCACGCGCCCGGGATAATGCAATCTCTGTCATTCGCTCGAGCAACTGGATTTCCACGAGATTTTGCTGGACGAGAAAAACAAGATCATCAAAATCCGTATCAAAACCACGGTCCAGTTTGCTCAAGGCAATACTATACGGATCGGCAACAAACACTTCGAGATTCCCAAATTGGCCAATGCGTATGGTTCTTTCTTCGCTGCCATCAGGCAAAGGAATGAAACGCTCGATGGCAACAGGCTCTATGTAAATTTTCTGTTCTTTCGCAATCTGCAAAA
>CAILYI010000274.1 GCA_903838415.1 uncultured Anaerolineae bacterium
AAAATCGACTTTTGTCGACAATATAAGTAGCAATACGAAGAAAATAACCTTTATAGCGTTTTTAACAAGGCCTGCCGGCTGTTGCGCAAACGATCTGAGACAAGTTCGGCCACACGATGCATTACTTTGAAGCCCGCATCAGGATTTGTAGTAAGGATTTCCATCAGTTCATTTCCTGAGATTGCCAGGATCTTGCTGTCTTCTTCGCAATAGGCCGAGGCGGTATAGTAATGCGGAGAAACCAGTCCGGACCACCCAAAGCACTCACTGGCTTTTGTCACAAAGGAAACCGTGACGCTGTCCGGTTTGGACATGATATTAACCCGCAAGGCGATGCTTCCGCTGATCAGGAAGTGCAACTTGTCAGCTTTTTCGCCTTCACGAAAAACGGTCTGACCTTCGCTGATGGCAAGCTCTTCGCTAATCGCAACAATTTTTTCTAATACAGCTGGCGAAACATTGTGGAACAAAGGAAAACTGGCAAGCGAAGCTGAATTAATCACTGGAACCTCCCGAAAATGAATGGATACGAATTGATACCACTGAATGGTTGAAGACCATTATAGGGTAATCTGCGAGTAAAATCAATCAATCGGTGAATCTTGGTCAATTTTGTTAATTGAGTTTTTCCTTTCGCCCAGCAGAATCGGCTATCATAACCTTGAAATTCTAATCGTGAGAACCTGACGTGATACGATTGGGGTGAACGTTATAATCAGCGAACGATCTCCGCTTACTTTCGAACTCTCTCATTCAACTAAATTAAACCTGACGATGTTACCTTTTACTCCTCGCCCTTCCCAATCCGACATTCTCCGCTATCGCGGCGGCACAATGGGCATTTCGGCCGTTCCTGGCAGCGGAAAAACCCATATTCTGAGCGCGCTAGCCGCGCAGATCATCTCCAGTGGCGTAATGGGCGTGGATCAGGAAGTGCTGATTGTCACGCTGGTCAATTCAGCCGTAGATAACTTCTCCAGCCGCATCAGCGGCTTCATCCGCGCCAGCGGCCTGATTCCGCACCTGGGATATCGCGTCCGCACCCTGCATGGGTTGGCGCACGACATCGTGCGCGAAAATCCGGCGCTGGTCGGGCTGGACAACCGTTTTGCGATCATCGACGAACGCGAGGCCGAATTCATCCGCAAGGAAGCCGCCAACGCCTGGCTGGCCGCTCATCCCTACGATCTTGATGAGATTCTCGATCCGGCGCTCGATCAGTCCAAACTTGGCTGGATTCACCGACAGCAGCTCCCTGAACTGATCAACAGCCTGGCGCTGGCCTTCATCCGCTCGGCCAAGGATAACCGTCAGACGCCCGAAAGCTTGCGCGCCCGGCTCGATTCAGCCGCCGCCCCGCTGCCGCTGGCCGAAATGGGCTGGGACATATACACCAACTACCAGCGCGCGCTGACCTACCGCGGCGCAGTCGATTTCGACGACTTGATCCGCCTGGCACTCGACGCCCTGACTATTTCTCCCGAACTGCTCGAGCGCCTGCGCGCCCGCTTCCCATACATTCTGGAGGACGAAGCACAGGATTCGAGCGCGCTGCAGGAACAAATCCTGGGCTTGCTTGCGGGCGGAAATCCCGCAAAAACAGCGGGGCGCGGTTGGGTGCGTGTCGGCGACCCCAATCAGGCGATTTTCGAAACCTTCACCACCGCCAAACCGGAATATTTACTCCGGTTCATCGCGGAAGCGCAATATCAGCAGGATTTGCCCGTTTCCGGGCGGTCGCAGGCCTCGATCATTGACCTCGCCAACGCGATGATCGACTGGACCCGGACGGAACACCCGCTGCCTGAAGCCAGAAATGCGTTGACCACGCCCTACATCCGGGCGACCGAACCGGATGACCCTCAGCCCAACCCAGCTGACGACCCGGCTGGAATCAAGCTGATCGGCAAGAAATACACCCCGGACGAAGAAGTGGAAGCGGTCATCAAATCCATTGAAAAGTGGCTGCCCGAAAACCAGGATAAAACCATCGCTGTGCTGGTGCCGCGCAATACCCGCGGCGTGGATGTGATCGCCAGGCTCAAGGAACGCAAAATCGATTACGTGGAATATCTTTCCAGCACAGCTACCACGCGCGCGGCTGCAGGCGCGCTGGGCAACCTGGCCGCCTATCTCGCGGACCCATCATCAGCCCTAAAGCTGGCGAAAGTCTATCAGGTCTGGCGCAGGGCCTGGCGCGAGGATGATGCTCAAAAGGCGTTCTACGCCCACTTAACGGAATTAATTCACAAATGTACGGAAGTGGAAACCTTCCTGGCGCCGCGTCCCGACCGGGATTGGCTGGCCAGTATCGGGGAGACAGAATCAGCTGAGGTAACAATGGAGCTGGAAGCGTTCCGGGGTGTCGTCCGCCGCTGGCAGGGTACGACGCTGCTCCCCATCGATCAGATGATCCTGACCCTGGCCCAGGACCTTTTCACAGAACCCGCTGACCTGGCGTTGGCGCATAAACTGGCGCTGGTGCTGCGAACGGTAGCCAACGATCATCATGATTGGCGCCTGCCCGAACTGACCGCGGAATTGGGCGTGGTTGCCAAGAACGAGCGCCGCTTTTTGGGATTCAGTTCCGACGATTCCGGGTTTGACCCCGGGCGGCATCGCGGCAAAGTGGTGGTTTCGACCATGCACAAGGCCAAAGGGCTGGAATGGGATCGGGTTTACCTGATGTCAGTCAATAATTACGATTTTCCGTCGGGGATGGCAAACGATCGCTATATTTCAGAGAAGTGGTACGTGCGCGGAGTTTCGACCAATCCGGCCATCCGGCTAAACCTGGAAGCAGAGGCGCTGGCGCAGTTGCAGAATGCGCTGACAGCCAGCGAGTATGATTGGCAGGCGGAGGGCGAAGCCACGCTGCGCGCGCGCAATGATTATGTCCGCGAGCGCTTGCGCCTGCTGTACGTGGGCATCACCCGCGCCAAGTGTGACCTGATCATGACCTGGAATTCAGGCAGAAACGGCGAGCAGACGCAGGCGCTTCCATTTGCGGCGCTGAGCGGATTGGCAGGTCGGACAGAACGATAAACGAGGAAGACCCCGCTACTTCAAGTAGCGGTCAAAAAAGGCGATTGTGCGCTGCATGGCAGTGTTGAAATTTTTTGAAATGTTGTGATTATCGCCCTCGTAGGTGAATAACTCGACGGTTTTACCCGCGGCGCGGGCCTGTTCAGCCAGTCGGATGGAGAAATCGAGCGGGACATCCTGATCCGCGGTGCCATGATGCAGTTGGATGGGTCCGGAAAGGTCGGCAAGATATGAATTAGCCGAAATGGAAGCCCAAAACTCCGAATTCTGGTCGGGCGCGCCATACAAGTCGACCCAGCCGGTGCGCCAGCCTGCGCTACGCGAACCGGGCGAGGGGGTAAAAGAGCCGCTGTGATGCCAGTTGTAGTACATCTCAGGGTACGAAGCCACCACCCCGGCCCAAATCACGCCCACTTTGATTTCCTTCAAAATGACCATGGCGCGCAGCGTCAAAAATCCGCCCATTGAGTGACCCCACATGCCAATTTTTTCTGGATTGACCTGCGGATGTTTTTTCAACGCGGCAACGGCATTCAGCACGTCGATGGTATAGCCGGGGCTGCCATAGGCGCCACTGGCTTCCCCCTCGGAACGGTCATGGCCACGATAATCGATGCGGAAAATAATGTATCCGGCCCGTGCCAGCAAATCGACATAAGCAATATAGCGTTCGGTGGTTTTGTAAACATCCGGATGAATATAGCCGTGGTTGAAGACGATCGCAGGCCAGCCGCCCTGCGGCATTTCGCCGTTGGGGATGGTCAGCAAGCCGTAGATTTTCAGCCCTTCGGACAAATAATAAGCATAATAGCGCCGATAGTTGGAGCCGATCGCCAGCTCTTTCTCAATCACAATCTCGCTGCCGGGATAAGAACCCGCCCGCATGAAGGTGATGCTCATCGGATTGGGGATCGGAGTGGCGGTGGGAATGATGGTTGGCGTGGCGGTATTGGGAATCGTCGTGGCGGTTGGCGGTAACAGCGTGGGAGTTTGAGTGGCGGGAAAAACTGTCGGTGTGGAGGCCTGTTGAGGTGCGCCGCCACAGTTCACATGCAGAAGCGTCAGAACAAGTACCAGTAAGATGTGTTTGCGCATTTTTATCCTTATTCGACTTGGGTTGAAGATCCTACGATCGGCATAAAAGCTTTTGCAGCCCGAACACCCGCTAATTGTACCAATTCCAGTTGAAGACTTTTCTGCAGCGCTGACCAGTGAATTTGACTGTAGTGGACCCATAAAACTGGACACCCCGCTTAGGGGTAGAATTAGTAACCAGAATCGAGGTCCGCTATGGCAACGAGACGGAAATTTACAGCTGAGAACAAAGCAAAGTACGTGCT
>CAILYI010000275.1 GCA_903838415.1 uncultured Anaerolineae bacterium
AGAATTATTAGCAATCGTATCTGACCAAAGAGCTTGTCGAAATCGGTTGCGCGAATATCATGTTCGGATGGATACGGAACAAAGTTTCCGAGATGATAAATCCGGTGGATTTGACATGGCGGATACTCATTTGATGCACGCTGAAAGATTAGAACGGTTGCTTTTAGCCTTGGCAATTGCCAAACTGTGGTGTCATGAATTAGGCGAGCAAGTTCTTGCTGGTGGCAAATCCACTCGCCGAACCATAGACCCTGGTTCAGAACGTGAATTGAGCATCTTTCAGCTTGGTTTACGCTGGTTTCAACGTTGTGTTTCAATCAATATCAATCTTTTGCCGAACTTCCAGGCGCATTTATCGCCAATATTCGTACCGCCTGTTGTTCGCGCAGGCTCTCAATAAAAATGTGTAAGGGCATCAGTATTATATGTAAAATTGCAAGTTTACGGGCTGGTTATCAATGTTGTAAGCGAATGGAGGATCAAAGGAGCATTGAAACGGCCAATGGGTGGTGATCCAATCTAAACGAAGAATTTATCAAAAATAAACAGAAGTAAACGTCCCCATATCATACTCTATGCGCAATCGCCTGTCACTGTACTTTGACCCGTAAAAAGTACATAAAAAGTACATAATAACAAATGTGTTAGTGGTGTTCCATGCGCTCTTAGAGAAAAAGCTTTGGATCATACTGATATCTTGAAGAACAGACCCACTCCAGCCCCGGAGGAAAATGATGGGCAGATTTGTCGATAAAATTCTCTGGTAGAAGACAAAACCAGCCCATGGCGGCTGGTTTTGTTGATCAAATTGTTCCCTTGATTCTCGTTATTTTTCTTTGGCCCGTGCTTTCAAATAGTTAAGCATGTCGGCGCGATTCTTCAAGTGCAGGCGCTCCAATATTTGCTTCATATGATATTTTATGGTGCGTTCGGTGAGATTCAGCTTGGCGCCAATCTCTTTGTATGTATTTCCGCTTGCCACCAGTTCGAGGATTTGCGATTGCACATCCGATAAATACTCATCGGCGGCAATGCTGGCGGCGGTGAGTTCCTGTCCACTGCGCGAAAATTCGGTAATCAGGCTTGCCGCAATGTGGGGCGAAAGGATCGTTTCTCCATTTGCCAACTTTTCGAGTGCGGCACAAAATTCATTGGCATCCGTACCCTTTAATAGGAAGCCGGAAGCGCCGTTTTTGATGGCGTCAAACAGATGCTCTTCTTTTTCGGAGGTGGTTAACATGACCACCTTGATATCTGGAAACTCGGTCTTGATGGCAAATGTCGCTTCGATACCGTTACAGCGCGGCATGAGTACATCCATCACGACTACGTCTGGGCGAAGTTGACGGACCTTTTCCTGCGCTTCCAGCCCGTCGAAGGCCATCCCAACCACCGTCATCCCGCGGGCGCTGAGCAGGTTGCGCAGACCTTCCAGGAAGATGGGAGAATCATCCACCAACAGCAGGCGCAAATCCAGCAGGGTTTTCGTGACGGACGGGGCGGTTTCCACCATTTGTTGCGGGATGAAAACCAAAACTTTGGTGCCCTGTCCCGGCGCAGAGCGGACATCCAGCCTGCCGCCGAGAATTTTTACACGTTCACGCATCATACTCAAGCCGAAGTGGGGCAGGTCTTCGCTGAAACGCTGCCGGGTGTCAAAGCCAATCCCATCATCCAGGATGGCAATTTGGATGCCGCGTTCGTCCGCAATGAAAATAACTTCTGCGCGGTGTGCCTGGGCATGTTTGCGGATATTGGCAAGCGCTTCCTGAACAATATGCAAAACCTGTGCTTCTGCTGCCGGGGCAAGCATGGGAAGTGAGTAGTCGGAGGGCGTACTCAACCTGGCCTGGATGCCGGTTTCATTGCTATATTCCCGCAGATATTCAACCAGCGCGGAAAAAAAGTCTGCTGTAGGTTGTTGCTGGGTGCGCAACCCGAGAATAAAATGTCGGATGCTGGCGTTGGCATCGCGCGACAGGATCAGGATGCGCTCGAGGCTGGCATTTGCCGATTCAGCCTGTCCCTGGGCGAAGTAGGCTTGGGCGGCCTGGGTTTGCAGGTTGATGGAACTCATCACCTGTGCCAGCCCATCGTGTAAATCGCGGCTCATGCGTTCGCGTTCGTCCAACGCTGCCAGCGTACGTTGTTGTTCAACCAGCTGAGCCTGGGATTTCTGGCGAATGCTCATTTCTTCTTGCCAAAGTGAATTGGTTAACTCCAATTCAAAAGTGCGTTCATTAATCCGTTGTTCCAATCCTGTCACCAGCGATTTCAGCCAGGCGATCATTTTGTTGAAGGAGCGGGTTAAAACGCCGAATTCATCGAAATCCCGAGTGGGGATGACCACATCCAGATTGCCTTGATCAACTTGTTCCACACCTGCCAAAAGCGCGTTCAATGGACGGACAAGGCTCGCATTTAATAATAGTGGCACACCGACAAAAAGAAGGACGGCGCTGATAATCAGCAACCAAAACAACGGCAAGACGAACTTGTTCAGGTATTCCCGAAAGCTAATGTTGAAATCTTGCAGGATTCCATTTGGCCCGCTCTGAGTAGCCTGGGATAAGTCGGCGACTTGCAGCACCGGTTCAGCCGTACCAGGGGTAGCGCCGCGCAGCCAGATATTGGCGGAGGGCGTCGCATCGGGGTTGAAAACCGCCCTTGATGGTAAATCGATATAATTAATATCAAAACGACCGTCGCTGAAAAGGATGGTTTGAAAAGTGAAAAGGGATTCAGGCTGTTGAACGGATGGCAATTTGTTCCATGTGACAACCAAGCGATCCTGGGCCAGGCGGGCAAACACCCCTCCAGCCGAAGTGGGCTCCAAATCGATCAACAGCGGAAAAATCCCGGGAAACCGCCCGTAATTGTTTTGGAGATTGGCGTGCTCGAGGCTTTCGCCCATTTTGACGAGTCCCACGCTGGTAACGTAAATTTCGGAATGAATCCTGCCATAAAATGGAAAGATAAAATTAACCTTATAGTCGCGTTCGCCTCCGCGCGAGGTGACCGGCAGCTTTTGGCCCAAGTCGGCCTCATAATAAAACGGAATTTCGGCGATGTCATAACCACCCTGGGCATTGGGCGTAAAACGGAGTGACTGCTGATTCTTCAGCATCGGACGGTATTCAGCGATGTAGTTTGGTGCCAATACCCAGCTAGATGACCCCAAAATAGCCAGCAGAAGGGTGAGAGTGGTACCGGATATTTTTACCAGGAACGATGTGGCCATGGGCGGCATGGAATTGATATAGACGATGGCAAGAAGTTCCAAAATCGCCAGAAAGCCCAGGGATAAAATCATGTTGAAAAGGCTCGTGGAAATTCCACTTTCTCCACGCAGAATATTGGCAACCCCCAAGACGATTGGCATGGTAAAAACCATCGCAAAATTTCGCAAAGCCCGTGCACTTATCCCCTGAGGGTTCCATAGTTTTTTTAACTGCGCTACCGGTTGCTCGTCCGCAAGCACACATTGACGCGCAAATGCAATAGGGATGCACAACACCAATAAAATCAGGGCATAATCAGCTCCTTGCGAGCGGTATTCGACGGTGCCTTGTTGTAACAGGATGAAGCGGTAGATGGCAAAGAAGACTTCATAAAAAACGTATACCATGCTCAGCGCAAAGGCGAACCGCGCTTCCCACTTTCGCTGAGGAAATCTATTGGGAAAATGGTAGGCAAATTGGATGAAAAATGCCAAAACCAATCCAAGAAAAGTATTTTCGAGATAAACGGCAACCAGGCGCGGCGTTGGCAGTAAAGCGCCATCCAGAAAAAGCAGACCCGAAAACATTGTGATGCAAAATAGTGAAATGGTCAAATGAATCAAATGAGGTTCGCCAGCTTTACGCGAGGCCAGGCGCAAAGCAAGGTAACCGGTCATACTGAAAGCTAAAATAAGTTGAGCAAGATAACTGATGGATGCTGGAGTAAGTAAGAGCTTTGGCATAAATAGCCTGTCAGTGAAGGATTTATTACTGCCTGTTCGGGGGCGCCCCAAGAATAATCTTGACCTGAAGTGCAAACAATCGCAGATTACGCAACGTGTCGTGTAATTATACCCGGATGCACTCCATTGCGTTCGATTTGAGCATTCATATTAACTTTTTTTGGTGGCGCCAATCAGAGTACCCCAATAAAGGGCAAGGAATTGTTGAGTCTCCCCCAAAAAGTGTGGGTGCAGGTGGGCTGGAGAAAGCCCCTCTCTGCGGGAAAAATCATTGGGATGGTTGAGTCTGAATCAGTTTCTGAAAGCGTTTGTCCTGACGGATGGCAGCAAATAACGGGTCTTGACTCAGCCAGTTGATACTTACCTGTTTTTTCCGAATGGCAATTCGTAAAGACTTTAGGGCGGCGCGACCATCGTCAGAGATCGCATAAAAACAGGCCGCCGCATAATCATCAACTGCGGCGAGACGATCCGCAGCCAACGAACGCCAATGGAGAAATTGGTCGGTGTTTCCGATTTTCTGGAAGCAATCCGCCAGCGAAATTTCGGCCAGTGGGGTGGGGGCTTTAGAAGCAACGACCTGGAAATAGGCTGCGATTGCATCCAGATAACGTTCTTGAACTCCCAAAATACTCCCCAGGGTAATCCAGTTATTGGCATCAGCTGGGGCTTTTTTGACCGCTTTTTGGGCGAGCTTTAGCGCCGTCTGAAGCTCGCCTGAATTACGATAAAGGATGGCTAGTCTGGTCAAAGCGTCAGCATCTGTGGGAGCAAGCTTGGCAGATTTTTCAAAAGCGGCAATGGCATCCGGGATGTGATCGGTTTTCTGGTAAACATCTCCCAATCTCTTCCAAATGCAGGCATTTTTCTTGTCCAACGCCAGCGAATTTTTGTAGGCGGGCAGGGCGTCGGCAAGTCGACCCTTTTCAAAGTAAATATCCCCGAGCGTGAACCAGACTTCAGCGTTGTACGGGTTCAATACAGTCGCTTTTTTGGCGGCATAAATCGATCTGCGGGTTTTTCCAAGCTTGCCATAAATGATACTTAAATCCAACCAGGGGATAAAGCTGGATGGGTCAATTTTGATGGCTTGTTGATAAGCTGAAGTGGATTCTTCCAGCACGCCCAAGCCATAAGTTACTCCTCCCAGCCCCATGTATGCTCGAAATTGCATATCCCGCGAACCGATTGAGCGCGCCAGGACACATGCGCTGGAAAGCAAGCCGCGCGCCTTTTCAAGCTCGCCATTCATCCAATAGAGATTGCCCAGGCGCAAGAGAATATCCAGCCGGTCGGCATTGGTTTCATTGTTGTCAGGAAGCTGCGCCAGCAGGTTTTCGCGCGATTCTATTTTTTCGATAATGTCATCGGATTGCGGGATGGGTTCTTTTGCGGGTTGGGTCTGACTGATGGGGGTGGAAAATAACGCTGAAGGTTTGTCAATGAATTCAAAAACCCGGTGCCTGAAGGCCCAAAAATCCGGTGCGCGGAAGGGCAATTCAATCGCCTCTTTTTCGGTAATCCAGAAGATTGCGCGGATTTTATAATCTACCAGGTATTCCCGGCGAATGTTGAGCGCTCGATAGGCGTTTCCTCCTGATTTTCCCCCGCCCCAAGCCAGTCCGGAAATAAAAAAGATGGTTTTCTCTAAATCGTGTTGTTTGATTAATTCCAGCGGGATGTCGTATTGGTTTTCACTGACTTGCAAATGGACGATTTTTATCGCAATATCGGCGAGCCGCTTGTTCAAAACCCTCTCTATGTCGGCGCGGACAAATTCTGATTTGTAAACTGCCAGTAAAATTGAAGGACGATTCCACTTTACCGCTAATTCAAGCTCATCGAAAAGCATATCAACCCGATCGTCAAAGGGATCGAGTGGGTATGAGCGCGTATTTTTCCGAACTGATTTAACCATTGATCCGCTTTTGACTTGCTTGAATGGAATTGATATTCATTATACATCAGCGGACTCTTCTGCGTTCATAAAACGTGGACAGTCGATCACGTAACTGAGTTCTTCTTGGGGATCTACCCAGGTATACCAGGTTCTAATCTGATGGGCAGTAAAGTAGGTGTATTCGGCGGTCGCAATGTCACTGACCTGCGTTGAAGCCAATTCCTGTTTCAAATCAGTTGCCTGAGAATATTTATTGAAGTCAATCATGCAATGCTCCTCATTAGAAGTGATGACTAATTTTTATCATCTCAAGCGTGGATTAAAAATAACGAAATGATGACAGAAATATTTTCCCTTCGTTGACACATGGCGCATTGCAAGATTGCGCGAATTCCAATGGCTATCCGGTATAATTTCACGAGCCGAAACGGTTTGCGCTTGCCAAGCGAGGCCTTTTTTTATCCTTGCCCATCATCATTCAAGGAGTTGCTGCCATGAACGTATTCGAAGCCATCCGCACCAAGCGAGCTGTGCGCGAATTTCAAGATAAGCCGCTACCCGAAGAAACCGTACACGCCATTCTCAACGCCGGGCGGCGCTCCCAATCCTCCAAAAATACCCAGGCCTGGCAGTTCATTGCTATTCAGGATAAAGAAACCTTGAAAGGCCTCTCCACCTGTGGGGAATGGGCCGGGCATATCGCCGGGGCGGCGCTGGCAGTGGCGATCCTGATTCCGGATCCCAATGAGAAATTTCAGCATCTGATTGATTGTGGTCAGGCGGCGGCGTTTATGCAGCTGGCTGCCTGGGAGTTGGGCGTCGGCTCGTGCCCGGCTTCCATCTATCAGCCTGATAAAGCGCGTGAGATTCTTAAATTCCCCACGGAATGGCATTTACGGATTGCGCTGTCGTTTGGATTTCCCCTCGATGCGGGCGTCCTCACAGCACCGCCGAAAAAAGGTGGGCGGCGTGAATTTGACGATGTCGTGCATTGGGATCGTTGGTAAATCGGGCTAGCCAGAAAACAGGAAAACAACTTCATGACTCTGAACGGATTCTTCAACCCGCGCGGTATCGCCATTTTGGGCGCATCCAGCGATCCATCCAAGCTCGGCTACGCCGTGGCTCGCAATCTGGTCGAAAGCGGCTACCTGGGCGCTGTACATCTCGTCAACCCCAAAGGTGGCGCGCTGTTTGGCCACGTAATGGTCACATCTGTGAGCGAAATCCCGGATCCGGTTGACCTGGCGATTGTCATCGTCCCGGCTTCCTCCGCGCCACAAGCTATGCGTGAACTTGGCCAGCGCGGAATCCGCGCGGCCATTCTCACTTCGGGCGGATTCCGCGAAGTCGGCCCGCAGGGTGCCAAGCTGGAGGCCGAGGTGATGCAAGTCTGCCAGGAATTCGGCCTGCGCCTGATCGGCCCGAACTGCGTGGGGCTGCTCGATACACATTTGCCGTTTGACACCACTTTCCTGCCGCTGCCGATGCCTGCCAGGGGCGAACTGGCCTTTCTTTCGCACTCCGGCGCTTTTTGCGCTGCCGTCATCGACTGGTCGCGCGGACAGGGTTTCGGTTTTTCGCGGCTGGTTTCGCTTGGCAACCAGGCCGACTTGACCGAAACCGACCTGCTGCCGATCATCGCCGACGATCCCAATACCAAAACCATCTGTCTGTACCTCGAAACCATTTCAAACGGACAGCTTTTTCTCGAAGCTGCGCGCCGCATCACCCCGCATAAGCCGATCGTGGCGCTCAAAGTTGGCCGCACCGCTTCCGGGCAGAAGGCCGCCGCGTCACACACCGGTGCCCTGGCTGGATCCGAATCCGCGCTGAACGCCACCTTTGAAAAGGCCGGAGTTTTGCGGGCGGCCAGCGCCGAGCAATTGTTCGACTGGGCCCGGGCGCTTTCTGCCTGCCCACTACCAGTCGGGAAAAAGATTGCGATTGTGACCAGCGCCGGTGGGCCGGGCGTGATCGCTGCCGACGCGTTGGAAGCGGAGGGCCTGACTCTCGCTCCCATCTCCGCTGAAACCGATGCCCGTTTAAAGGAACTGCTTCCGGCAGCCGCCAGCACCCACAATCCGGTCGATATGCTGGCCTCCGGCTCCCCGCAGCAATATGCGAGTTGTCTCAGCGTTCTGTTGAGTGATCCCGCCATTGATGGCGTGATGGTGATTACCCTGCCACCGCCGAGTCACAGAGCCGAAGACATAGCCGATGCCCTGATTCCGCTCATCAAGGCGGCAACCAAGCCGGTACTGGTCGCGCAAATGGGCGCATTTCTGACTGCGGCTGCGTTTGAGCATTTTACGCAGGCGGGAATTCCGGTTTATCCTTTCCCGGAGCGGGCGGCGTCTGCGCTGGGTGTACTCGCTCGTCGCGCGGAATTTTTGGCCACAGAAACCGAGCCGGTTGACCAAAGGGAATTCCCTGTCGCTCCGGTGGAAAGCCTCAGTGCGGACGATTTGGTCGCCGCTTATGGCATTCCCACTTCGCCGCTGAAACTGGCTGCCAGCCCGGATGACGCTGCCCGGCTGGTAGCGGATATGACTTTCCCCGTGGTTGCCAAGATCGCCAGCCCCGACATTTTGCACAAGTCGGATATTGGCGGCGTGCTGCTCAACCTGAATTCTGTCGCTGAAGTTGTCAGCGCCTACGCCACATTGATGGAGCGCGCCCAGGCTGCCCGGCCGCATGCCCGTCTGGACGGAATCACGCTGCAGCGGCAGATCGCTGATGGACAGGATGTCATTATCGGCTGTGTACGTGATCCGCAATTTGGGCCGCTGATGATGTTCGGCTCGGGCGGAATCGAAGCAGAAGGGTTGAAGGATGTCGCTTTCGCGTTGGCGCCGCTGAATCAGGCCCAGGCTGAGAAAATGATTCAGAAAACGTGGGCCGGTCAAAAACTGGCAGGTTTTCGCAGCATTCCGCCCGTCGACAAATCTGCCGTCATCCAGGCGTTAATCCGCCTTTCGTGGCTGGCTGTTGAACATCCGGAAATTTCTGAAATTGAGATCAACCCGCTGCGTGCCCTTGCGCAGGGCGCGGTGGCGGTGGATACCCGTCTGAAAATCTAATTTCGCCCAGGCGCGGGACGAGAACAAGATTATTTCTATAAATATTACCCATTTGGGTAGTAGCGTCAACGCCCAAATTCCTTATCATATATGGAATTACTTCCTTATTGCTTTGGAAAGAAGGCCGAAATGGACGAAAATTATCAAGATAATTCAGCTGCGGATGATGACCAGCGCCGTCAAGCGCTCAATTGGTTAACTGTGTCCGAGCCCAATGCCTGGCTGGAAGAACATGATGCCTGCGCGATTGTCGCTTCGGTTCGTAAAAGTGGGGATGCCTCGCACGGCAATTTGAAACGCGCGTTGGCGGCGTTGAGCATTATGGGCCATCGCAGCGGCGAAGTGAACGGTGAAGGTGATGGCTGCGGCGTGCTGACAGATATTCCGCGCCGTTTGTGGGCACAGGCGCTGGAACAGGAGGGAAAGCCGGGTTGGTTGGCTGAGGATCGCCGCTTTTTTGTCGGTCATTTGATGATTTCCAACAGTGTGCCAGATATTTCTACCGTACAGGCCGAGATTCTGAAAATGATTCAGGATGCCGGTTTCGACCTGCTCCTGGAGCGACCAATCCAGACGAGGCCGCAGGCTTTGGGGAAAATGGCGCGCCAACAGGTGCCGCTGCTCTGGCAGGTGGCTGGATTGGTACGAACTGGTCCGCTTGAGAATGTGGAACGCGCCTTATTTGAGCTGGCCTTGAAGATTGAGCGCCATACCAATGTGCATGTGGCCTCGCTTTCAAGTTATGTGGCCGTCTACAAGGTGCGCGGCGCGATCGAGACCCTGTATCAATACTACCCGGAGCTGCGTAATCCCGATTTCACTACCGCCATCACGATTGGCCACGCGCGCTATTCGACCAATACCGCCACCAGTTTTGAGCGCGTCCAACCATTCAGCTTGCTGGGACACAATGGTGAGATCAATACCATCGCCCGGCTGCGGGAACAGGCCCAAATGTTGGGCGTGGAACTGGTCAAAAGCGGCAGTGACTCTCAGGATGTGGACCGGCTGCTGGCGGCCTTGATCCACCAATTTCATTTCACACTGGCCGAAGCGATGGAACTGGTTTTTCCACCCATCCTCAGCGAAGTGGAAAAACTATCGCCGGAATTGCAGGTTATTTACAAGTATTACCGTCAGGCTTTTGGACCGTTTTCTCAAGGCCCGGCCGGGATTATTTCACGTTTCGGGGATGAATGCGTTTTCAGCGTGGATGCGCTCGGGCTACGTCCGCTCTGGTTTGGCGATACCGAAAAAGAATATTTCTTTTCTTCCGAAAAGGGCGTCTACCACCTGGATACGATGCACATCGATCCTGTGCCGCTTTCGCCCGGCGAGAAAATGCGTCTGCGTATTCGTCGCGGGCAAACGGTGGAAGTGTCCGATTACCCGGCCATCCAGCAGCGCATGCTCAATTTGACGCGCCGCCGCTTCGGTTCCCTGCAAACCCTGAAAGAACGACTCGCCACGCTGCGCCCGCTTTTTTCGGGTGTGGCTTTGCACGCCCCGGCGCTGCAGGATGGATTCGATACCAGCCCGGTCTCCGCACCGCTCATCCCCATCCCGGTGACGGAGTTGGATCAATCGTTGGCCGCCTTCGGTTGGGGCCGCGAAGACCGCGAATGGCTGCATGACCTGGCGACGGATGGCAGCGAACCGCTCGGTTCGCTTGGTTTTGATGGGCCGCTGCCGCCGCTTTCCACCGAACGTCAAAATATTGCTGATTACTTCAAGGAAGCGGTGGCCGTGGTCACCAATCCGGCCATTGACCGTGAGCGTGAGATGGAGCATTTCTCCACGCAGGTCATCATTGGACAGCGCCCGCCGCTGGCTCCGAGCCAGTTGAATAGCAATTTGCATGTCAGCCTCGATGCGCCGATTTTGCTGGATTATCACAAGGGACATCCCTTGATGCCTGAGAAGCAATTTCAGCAGGTCGCGCACCAATCGGGTTGCCTTTCTCTTGCAGAACTTTTGGATCATTTTGGCGGGTCGAAGGCGGCTCATCTGCAAATGGTCACCCGGCCAGGTGAAACCATTCAGCAAGGTCTGGAACGGCTGTCCCAAACGGCGGTGGAAGCTGTGCGGCAGGGCGCACAACTCGTCCTGTTGGATGATGCGCAGGCTTTTCAGAACGATTCCGGTTGGATTGACCCGATCCTGGCCCTGGGCATGGTCGACCGCGCGCTGCGCCTGAGTTTTTCCATTACTGAGAATTCAAAAACCTCCACGCCTTTGCCTTTGAACGACACCGGCAAAATTGACCTGTCGCTGATGGCTGCCCAGCGCCCCGTCAATTTGCGCCGTCAAACCGGGTTGGTGCTGCGCTCGGGCGCCATCCGCAACCTGCATGACCTGATTATGTGCATTGGCCTCGGCGCTGATGCGATTGCGCCGCACCTGCTGTTTGAAGTGGCCCTGGACGATGCCGGGCGCGTTCGCAACGCCTCGGAACAGGCGGCGAGGGTGGCCAATACACTCAAAGCCTTGCGAAGCGGTATTGAGAAATGTACCAGCACCATGGGCATTCACGAAATGCGCGGCTATGGACGTTTGTTTGCCAGCATTGGCCTGAGTACCGAAATTGCCGCCGCGCTGGGAACGGTCAACTACGCCGGTTCATCCCAAAGCGGCTTGCGCTGGGAAGATCTGGATGCTGACGTGGCGCTGCGCTCCGAGATCATCAATGGAGCTGGACGCGCCCAATTGACCCGCGTCAATCACCTTTATCCAAAAGTCTGGAAAATGGCTGGGCAGGTTGGCAAAGGCGATATCGACTGGGCGGCTTATGAAGCCCACGCCGAGACAACTGCCAGGGCCAATCCAACCTCCCTGCGGCATACCCTCGATTTTCGTTATTCCATATCTGATGCGGTGCCAGCCGGAAATGTTGACCTGGGCATCACCGGGCACGCCATCCCTTTCCTGATCGCCTCCATGTCTTTTGGTTCGCAGGGCGAAGTGGCTTTCCGGGCTTATGCGGAGGCGGCCTATCGCCTGAATATGCTCTCCTTAAACGGCGAAGGCGGCGAAATTCCAGATATGATGGGGCGCTATCCCCACAATCGCGGCATTCAGATTGCGTCCGGCCGCTTTGGCATCTCGTCAGAATTGATCAATGCCTCCAACTTACTCGAAATCAAGGTCGGACAGGGCGCGAAACCCGGCGAAGGCGGTCATCTGCCAGCTCGCAAAGTGACCGCCAAGGTGGCGGAGGCGCGGCATGCCCGGCAGGGGGTGGATTTGATTTCGCCCTCCAATAATCACGATATTTACTCGATTGAAGACCTGGCGCAGTTCATCGAAGAACTAAAAACCACCAACCCGAAGGCGCGTGTGGCTGTTAAAGTGCCGGTTGTGCCCGGGATTGGCATCATTGCCGTGGGAATTGCCAAGGCGGATGCCGATATCATCTACCTGGCCGGGTATGACGGCGGTACCGGCGCGGCCCGCCAGCATTCATTGCGTTATGTGGGCCTGCCCGCAGAAATTGGCGTGATCGAAGCGCATCGTGCTTTGAGTGAAGCCGGTTTGCGCAGCAAAGTCGAAATCTGGACAGATGGCGGCGTGCGTTGTGCGGCGGATGCCGTCAAATTGATGTGTATGGGGGCGAACCGGGTTGGATTTGCCACGCTGGCGATGGTTTCGCTGGGCTGCACCATCTGCCGCGGCTGTCAGCTGGGAACCTGTCACGTCGGCATCACCACGCAAATTGAGACTCTAGAAGAAGCCCAGGAGCAGGGCATTAAGCATTTCGTCCCGCGCGACTTTGAACAGGCCACTCAAGCTTTGATGCGCGTTTTCAACGGGCTGGCTGACGGTGTGCGTGAAATTGTAGGCCGCCTCGGATTTGAGCGTGCCCAGGATCTGGTCGGCCGATCTGATTTGTTGGAGCAGGTTACGCACCAGCAGCGCATGGATCTGTCCGATCTGCTTATCCCGGTGGATCAGTATCTGGCGGCGAAACCCATCCCGCTGGCGCTGCCGGTGAGTGAGATGGCGTTTGTAGATCGCGGCCCGCTGCGCCGTCCGCGCAACCATCTGACCACGGTGATTTCCAACCTGGTCATGGAAAACTTTACCACTTACCGGCAGGAAGTCATCCATTTTGAAGATGACAAAGTCACCCCGGTGGATCGCGCCCTGGGGACGCATCTGACCGGCGCGCTGACGCGTTATCGCCGCAGCTGGGGCTGGATGCCCGGTCATGGCGGTGTGGGCGGGCGCCAGGAAACCTGGCGACAGCCTTTGAATGGGATTGAGTCGCCTACCATACCGAAAACGGAACTGCGTTTCTTCAGCAGTTCTGTCCCTGGCAATGGACTGGGCGCCTACAACGCCGATCCGGTACACATCCTGGTGGAAGGCGGCGCGCAGGATGGCGTCGCAAAAGGCATCTCCGGTGGAAGCGTGATCATCCTGAAAGGCTATAACCACGACGGGAAGCTGATCGATGGGTCTGTTGGGAAAAGCCTGGCCTATGGCGGCATGGGCGGCACGGTCATCGTGCAGGGCAGCGCAGATTCGCGCGCCTGCATCCGTCTTTCGGGTGCGGATGTTATCATCGGCGGCGAGATCAATCAGCCGCTCAACGACAGCCTGGGCTTTATCGCAGCCCGCGCCAATATCAAGGGTTTTCTGTGCGAATATATGACTTCCGGGCGCGTGCTGGTGCTTGGCGATCCCGGTCCATGGATGTGCGCCGGGATGACGGGCGGTGTGCTTTATCTGCGCATTCAGCCGCATCTCAATTTTGACCGCGCCGCCATCCAGCGCCGACTGGCGAAGGGCGCTAAAGTGGTGGTGCAGCCGGTGGGCGAGCGCGATATGAAAAATCTGCATGAACTGCTCACAACCTACGCTGACGAACTTTCCCGCAACCATCAGGCGGAGGAAGCTCAAACCGCCCGCGATCTGCTCGTGGATTGGAGCAATACCTTTGTGCGCGTGGTGCCGATCGGTTCGCAGGAAGAACAGCGTTTCGCCTCCGAGTGAGACCCGCTTTGTGCGATCGGCCGGATTAAATCATCAGGCCCGTTCCGAAAATCTCGGAACGGGCCTGTGTGTTATTTCGGGTTGACTAAATCTCGCCCTGCTGGATTTGCGCTGCGCGCAGTGTGTTTTTCATTAGCATGGCAATCGTCATCGGGCCAACGCCGCCGGGAACGGGGGTGATGAAACCGGCCACTTCCTTGGCCTCGTCAAAGTTAACATCACCCACCAGGCGGTAGCCGCTCTTCTTGCTGGCATCCGGTTTGGAGTTAATGCCGACATCGATGATCGCCGCGCCGGGCTTGATCCAGTCGCCGCGCACCATTTCAGTTCGTCCGATGGCCGCGATCAAAATATCAGCCTGCCGAATGACGCCGGGTAAATCCTTGGTCTTGGAATGGCAAACTGTGACGGTGGCATTCTTGCCGATCAGCAGCAGGGCGGCGGGCATGCCCACGATATTTGAGCGTCCCAGTACGACGGCATTTGCGCCTTCAATTTTTACGCCAGCCTGTTCGAGCAGGTAAATGCAGCCGTAAGGAGTGCACGGCACGAACAGCGGTTCGCGGCCCTTCTGCGCCAGGCGGCCAATATTGATCGGTGAGAAACCGTCCACGTCTTTTTCAATGCTGATCAGCTGCAGGACACGCTCCTCGTTCAAATGGGACGGCAGAGGCAGTTGCACGAGAATGCCGCTGATGGATTTGTCAGCGTTCAAATCGCTGATGACTTTTTCCAGGTCTTCCTGGTTGATATTGGCGGGCAGGTGGTGATTGACGGAACCCATGCCCAGATCCTGGCAGGCTTTGCCCTTGGCGGCCACATAAGTGGCTGAATCCACGCGTTCGCCGACCAGGACGGTGGCCAGCACCGGCTGGGGCTTGCCAGCGGCAGTGCGTTTTGCTACTTCAGCGGCCACGTCGTCGCGTACCTGCTGGGCGATCAGTTTTCCATCAATGAGTTGAGCGGTCATATTTTTTTCTCCGGTTATAGGTTGTGAAAAGGATAACAATCTAATTATATATCCAGCCTGCTGGCTTCCATAGTGACAAATGTCAATTAACCTTCAGCACGGCTTCCCCATTAAATCGGCTGGCCTTTAAATCTTGCAGGGCCAGGTTGGCGTCTTTTAACGGATACAGGCTGACGGTGGCTTGCAGCCCCGCGGCAGCGGCCAGGGCCAGGAATTCCTGTCCATCCCGGTAGGTAGCGTTCGCCACCGAGCGCAGCGTCCTTTCCCCATACAGGGTTTTGTACGGAAAAGCCGGGATATCGCTCATGTGGATGGCATTAATCGCGACTGTGCCGCCCGGACGGGTTGTCTCCAGCGCCCGGATGACCAACCCGCCGCTGGGAGCGAAGATCACCGCCCGATCCAAAACCTGGTCCGGGTTTTGGCCTGCGCTGCCCGCCCAGGCCGCTCCCAACTCACGGGCGTGTTCCTGGTGGGCGATGGCGCGCGTGAAAACGGACACCCGGCAGCCCCAATACAACAGGATTTGAATGCACAGATGCGCGCTGGCTCCGAATCCGAATAATCCTACGTGTTCACCCGGCTGGATATCCGCTTTTTTGAGCGAACGGTAGCCGACGATCCCGGCGCATAACAGCGGTGCGGCCCGCTCGTTGGAAATCCCTTTTGGAATGGGCAGCACATAACGCGTATCGGCCAGCATGTACTCAGCGTAGCCGCCATTTTCATGGAAACCGGTAAAGCGCGCGTTCGTACACAGATTTTCCTCGCCGCGCAGGCAGGGAGCGCACTGTCCGCAGGCGGAAAACAGCCACGCCACCCCCACGCGCTGACCGATAGCCGCGATATTATTGGTACCCGGTTCTGCACGGGTATTGGTACCCGGTTCTGCACGGGTATTGGTACCCGGTTCTGCACGGGTATTGGTACCCGGTTCTGCACGGGTATTGGGCGTCGTCTCGTCGGACAGCTTTTCCCCAACCGCATCCACCACGCCGACAACCTGATGCCCCAACGTGATCGGCAGGCTTGGCGGCTGGATTTCCCCTTCCGCAGTGTGCAAATCGGTGTGACAGACGCCGCAGGTTGAGACCTTGATGCGCACCTGTCCCGGCCCCGGTTCGGGCAAATCCAGGTCAGTCAATTCAAGCGGGTTGGTTTCGATTGGCGCAGGGGCGTTGAGCTGGTAGGCTTTCATACGATAATTGTATAACAAAAAGGGTGGCGCATGGACGCCCGCCCTTACAAAATCTCTCCGCTCAAACCGTCTTCGGTCAAATTCAGCAACCGCACGCTGTCGATCTGATTCCATCTCAGTTCGGGCGCGTTGGCCGTCACGCGGATGTAATTTCCTGTCAGCCCGGCGATTTTCCAGCCGCGTTCATTCCTTTCGGCGGAAGCTTCCCACAGCACCGGTAGGTTTTGGCCGATAAATTGCGCGCGGTAGGCGGCGCTCATTTTGGCAAAGGCTTCGTGCAGCATGGTGCTGCGCCGTTTGCGGATTTCGGGCGGAATTTGCTCCCGAATGCGGGCGGCGGGCGTGCCGGGCCGTGCGGAATAGGTGAAGACATGGCCACCCGCAAACCGCATCTCGTTGATGAAGGTCAGGGTTTCGCTGAATTCGGCTTCCGTTTCGGCAGGAAACCCGGCGATGATATCGGTGGTGATGGCAGCGTTGGGAATCGCCTTTCGCGCCGCCTGGACCAGTTGACGGAATGACTCAGGGCTGGTTTTGCGCAGCATCCGTTTGAGGGTGGTGGCGCTGCCAGCTTGCAGCGGCAGGTGCAGGTGGGGCAGCAGCCGCGCATCCGCCCAAAGCGAGAAAAAGTCTTCGTCCAAATCCCAGGGTTCGAGTGAGGAAAGCCGCAGGCGCGGCACATCCGTTTCCATCAAGATTTGGGCGATCAGGTGTCGCAAATGCTGGTTCAAATCCTGCCCCCAGGAGCCGAGATGAACGCCCGTCAGGACGATTTCCTGCGCACCCCCGGCCAGCGCGGCGCGGATTTCGGTCAGTACCTGTTCGACGGGCCGTGAGCGGCTGGCTCCGCGCGCGATGGTGGTGATGCAGAAGGTGCAGGCGTTTTCGCAGCCATCCTGCACCTTGATGAAGGCGCGGGTGCGCTGCCGCAAACCGGGGATGGGCAGGCGGGAGATGGGTTCCAGATCATGCAGCTCGCCTGGCAAATTCGGTAAATTTGCGACGAGCTGATCTTTTTGTTCGTTTGAGATGACGTGGATGACGTGGGGAAGTTCGGCGGCTTGCGCCGGTTGGAGCGTTGACCAGCAGCCGGTGACAATGATTTCTGCCGCGCCAGCTTTGGCCGCCCGGCGGATTTTCTGGCGCGAATCGGAGGCGGCCTGGGCGGTGACTGAGCAAGTATTGACCACCACAAAATCAGCCTCGCCCGCCGCCGCGACAATGTTGTGTCCCTCAGCACGGAATTGGCGGGCCATTTGTTCAATTTCGGCCTGATTCAAGCGACAGCCGACCATGTCGAGGAAGATCTTCATTGCTTACCTGTAAAAGGGAAGTTGGGCAATCGCGCGTTGTGGCTGTCTGAGCTTGTCAGGGTTTGATGACCATGAAATTGTCAAAATAGACGTCTGCGCCGGGCTGGTCGAAAGTTCCTACCAGGATGCCCGCATCGCCGGAAGTGAAGTCATCGTCTTTGGCAGAAGTCACCAGCGCGTTGTTGACATACAGGATTAACAAATTCCCGATACAGTCTGCGCGCAGATGGTTAATCTGGTTGCCGGTAAGGATGGACTCGCTGGGCTGCATCTGGTCGCCGGTCAGCAGGCTAACCTGACCTGCCTTCATTTTGCCGATTCCGTAATACCCGTCGGCGCTGATGGTGAAAAAGTAATAGTTTTTATCGTCCTGCAGGCGGCAAATCAGCCCCATGCGGTTTTCCAGTGGTCCCGCAGCGGCCATCAGGCTGACTTCCATCCGGGTGGTGCTGAAGTCCATGCCGGGATGCGACCACAGGTTGACATTCGGCTGCTCGACGACGATGTGGTAGGCTCCGTTTTCGTAACCGGCTTTGCCCGCAGGGACGGTAATCTCGCCCCATCCACTCTGCGGATTACTGAAAATATCCTGGTAAAGCACGTCGCCTGAACTGACAAGGCTTTCCGCAATGCTGGATGTGCTGCACGCCAGCGCGGGAATAAGGAGTAGGGCGAAAATCAGGGATAATTTTTTCACAGTAGTTGAATTGTACCCAAAATTGGCAAAAATTACTTAAAATAGCGTTCGAGTAGTTTTTTCGCCTGTCCGCCATACGGACCTTGCGGGTCAAGCGCCGCGGTTTGTTCAAATTCAAATTTCGCCTGGCTTGTGCGGTTGGTTTGCAAATAAAGCAAGCCCAGATGATAGTGCTGGATGAAACCTGAAGACGCCGACTGCGCTTCCAGCGCTTTCTTGAATATCACTTCGGCGGCAGTCCAGTCTTCGAGGCCCATTTGCGCGCGCCCGAGCATATCCATGTAGGCCGGGTTATCGGGTTGCAGCGCAAAGGCGCGCAGGGCGGCATTCAAACCGTAATCATCCAGGTAGACGTTATTTTCCACGCAAAAGGCTGCCAGCGCGTACCAGTTTCCGGCATCCTGCGGAGCCAGCTTGATTGCCTGGGAATACGCCGTCAATGCGGCGGGCAGGTCAGATTGCGATTCGGCCTCAGCCAACGCCAGCCACCAGGCCGGGTTAGTCGCTTCTAGTTTTGTGGCTATATCGAATTCCGTGCGGGCTTTATCAGCGTTGCCGCTTTGCTGCCAGTAGGTGCCGAGCATGGCATGCATGGGCGCAGATTGCCCGTCCAGTTGGATGGCTCGTTCGAGCGCTTCCAGCGCGTTGGCGCTTTGATTGTGCTGGCGCGCCAGTCCAAGCCAGGCCCAGGCGGGAGCATATTCGGGCTGGGCCTCAACGGCGCGCAGCAGGGCTTGTTCAGCCAGTGGCCACTCATCCAGGCGGGCCAGCGCCTGTCCGCACAGGGTCAGGCCGTAGGCGGGTTGTGTCTGGGATGTTTTCAGGGTAGCGATCAACCCGGCGAGACGGGAGGCGGCTTCCGGGGAGGCTGCGGCGGCTGTTTCCAACAACGGGAGCGCTTCGGGGGCGGCCTCGGCCGCCAGGATGCGTCCAAGCCGTTCGCTGGCGTCCGCATTATTTTTGTCAAAATCTAACCATTGACGCAGTACCCGCGTTTCGTCGGGAATCTGGCCCTGGGCATGGTACACCAGCGCCAGGCGTGGACTGATCTGACCCGTTTCCTGCTTTCCGTTTAACAGATTTTCCCATTCGCTGATGGCTTGATCCGTTTCCCCGCTGTTGAGATAGGCGTCGCCGAGAGAGAGTTGTCCGTTTGGATGGAGGCTCCCTTTTTGACGGGCTTTTATCAGCAACTGGATGGCGCGCGGCGGGTCAGCGAAAGCCTGCAGACCGGCTTGTTCATACAAATCTGAGCGCCAAAACAGGAATTTTGCCGCCATTTCGTAGTATTTTGACGCTTCAGCTGGGTTTTGCGCACTCCGCGCCAGCGACAGGTTGACAGCTCCCGCCAGCATTGGCGGAATGACGATCAGGGCAGTCAGCAGGAGCAAAATCAGAATTTTGGAGAGCTGTTTCATCGTTGTGTATTATAAGTCCCTCGTCGCAGGTTTCAGGGAAGCCGTGCTATAATCTCAAGAAAGAACTATGCAATTGCTCAACGATCTTGTCACTTTTCTTGCAAATCCGCCCGGGAATCTGATCTATATCCTGGCGGTAATTATTGCTTTAAGCGGTTCTTTGCAGGGTGCCATCAGTCAGTTGCGTGCTTCGGGATATCCTCAAGCGCGCCGCATGGTTTTTGGACTGTCCTTATTGTTTGCGATTCAATTGGTGCTGTTTATTGTAGGCGGCCTGATTGAACAGCATGTGATTCAGGGCACGATCCTTTTACCGGTGATTGACCGCGCCGCAATGCTGATCAGCCTGATCTGGATTATCTGGATCTGGGTTTTCCCTGAGCCTTCAGAAACTGGTGATGTGGCGGCCGGGTCATTGAGTTTGTTGGTGGTTGCGGCGCTGGCCTTTGGGACGGTGGCGCGCCTGGGGGAGAATCCGCTGCCGGGGACGTTTAATGCCGCCGCCCAATCCTTCTATTGGAGTTTGGGCGCCGCGATCATATTGTGGGCGGGAATTCTGCTGCTTTTAACGCGCAAACCGGCGAATTGGGGGACAGGACTGGCTGTGGTTGTGTTAGCCATGCTCGGTTTTGTCCTTGACATGTTGCTTCCGGCGGCCAAAGGCGATTTTTCGGGCGTTGCGCGCTTCTTTATGTTAACATCTTTCTCGCTTTTGCTGACTCTGCCGATGCGTTTCCCCACGCCGGTCAGCTCGCCTTTGCCGCGCACAGTGGCCGTTTTTCAGCAAAAGAACGCTAAAGCTCAATCATCCGAGGAAGAAGATCATCCCGGTAAACCTGCCCGCGAACGACGTCGCTACAGCACAGACCCAAAAACCCTGCAGTCCCTGTTGGCGCTTGCCGCTGAAACCGATGTAACCAAGATCAATCAGTATATCGCCCGCTCGGTGGCACAAGCCTTGCTGGCGGATTTATGCTTCCTGATCTATGTCGGTGAAGACAAGAATACCCTGTTTGTTGCCACCGGATATGACTTGATCCGCGAAGAAATCCTTGACGGCGGCCCGATGAACAAGGATAGCGTTCCGCTGTTGGCGAATGCCGTCATGCGTGGGCGTTCGTTGCGACTGCCAGCCAGTACCACCTCGTCAGATTTAAAAGGCTTGGGCGATTTGCTCGGCCTGCCAAATCCGGGGAATTTGCTGAACGTGCCCATTTCTTCCGAGAAAGGCACCATTGGCAGCATCTTGTTGCTTTCGCCCTACTCCAATCGTCTTTGGAATGCCGATGATCAGACGTTTGTGACTAGTATTGCCGCCTCCTTTGTGCCGATCATTGAGCGTGGACGGCTCATCTCTGAAATGGAGCATGACCGCGAGCAAGCCCGTCACTCCGCTGAAGATGCTATCACACAGGGGATGCGCCTGCAGGCCGCGAATATCGATTTGAATAATCAGCTGGTTTCGCTGAAAACCCAGTTGGAACAAGTCCCTGCCAATGATGGGCAGAAGGAACTGATTAAGCGCATCGAAGAATTGGAAAAAGAGAAGGAAAAGCTGGCCTTGCGGGTTGACAGTGCCGGGCTGGGCACTCCTGTCTCGTCAAATAACCAGTTGGAAGGTGAATTGCGCCTGGCTTTGGAAGAAACGGCGCGTTTACAGAATGTGCTGGCTGCTTCCAATCTAAAAATTATGGAACTGAGCAATAAGCCGTTGGGCAGCCTGTCAACGGATCAGGCCGAAGTGGTTACCTCCATTTCGCAGGAATTACGCCAGCCGATGTCCTCCATTATCGGATATACCGACTTGCTTTTGGGCGAATCTGTCGGCATCCTGGGTGCGCTGCAGCGTAAATTCATTGAGCGTGTGCGCGCCTCTACTGAGCGGATCGGCAGCCTGATCGATGATTTGATCCATATCACTACGCAGGATACCGGCTCGAGGGCGCTCATGCTCGAGACCGTGGATTTAAACCTGATTATTGACAATGCCATGGCGTATACCTCCGGTCAATTGCGCGAGAAGAACATCACTCTGCGGATTGACATTCCCGAGAGTCTGCCCCCGTTGCAGGCAGATCGCGAATTTCTTCAGCAGATTCTCATTTATCTTCTGCAAAATGCCGGGGCGGTCTCGCCTATTGAAGGATCGGTCACGTTGCGTGTTCGCGCGAAAAAGGATAAGGATGGCGAAAAGGTCGTTATCCAGGTCACTGATACGGGTGGCGGAATCCCCAAGGACGATTTGGGACGTGTATTCTCCCGCCTGTATCGCGCTGACAATGCGTTGATTCAAGGGGTGGGGGATACCGGCGTCGGGTTATCGATCGCCAAGACTTTGACGGACGCCCAAAAAGGACGCATTTGGGTTGATACTGAAATGGGTTCCGGCTCTACATTTAGTGTTTCGCTGCCGCTGAAACCCGTTTTGAGCGAATCTTCGCAAGAGGCCTGAGGCATGGATTCACGGCGACAGATCAGTGAAGGATTCCTGCTCGGGGGAATATCAATCATCGTAATCCTGGGAGCCTTTGCCCTCTCGCTTGCTGAGGGGGGCATCGCCAAAAGCCTTCCGCCGACCGTTGAATTCAAGCCAGTTATTCAAACTGTCACACCTGTCATTATCCCCACGAGCATCCCCACCATTTCCACCCAGACGAATACGCCGCTGCCAATCATCGTCGCCACTTCCACGGAAACTCCCGCACAAACGGCGACTGCTATTCCCTCAAATACTACTCTGTCTACCTCTGCCGCTTGTGTCCACCCCACGGGTTGGGTTTCGATTGTTCTGCAGGCCAGCGACAGCCTTTCATCTCTCGCCCAAACTTACCAGGTGACTACAACTTCCATCAAACAAGGGAATTGCCTGGCCAGCGATCAGCTTGTCAGCGGTTCAGTTCTTTACGTTCCCGCTAAATCGTCCGCATCCGCGACAAACTGTGGCGCACCAGTTGGATGGATCAATTATTACGTTGTATCCGGGGATACGCTCTATGATCTCAGCGTGCGCTATCGGTCAACCATCGCGGAATTGCAGCGAGCCAACTGCCTAGGGACAACAACCTTGCAAGTTGGAAAACTCCTGAAAGTCCCCAATGTGGCACCCATCGCGAACACGCCGACTTCCGTTTGGACGGCGAGTGCCACGCCGGTGATTCTGCCCACGGCCACCCTCAGCCCGCCAGCCACCGCGACGACCGCTCCTCCTCCGACGGATGTTCCCCCTCCGACGTCAACGATTGTCACTCCGCCCACGGACGTTTCTCCTCCACCTTCCAGCGGGTAAGAATCCCTTACCAGGAGGGCGCACTTATGTGCGCCCCTGTTATTTATTTATGCCCCGACGCCAATTAATCACTACTGTCATCCTGACATTTTTCCTTTCATCCTGCGCCCTTTTCCCGGAACCGGCGCCATATTCCCCGTACTACTTTGTCACTGCCGCACCAGATGCGACCGCCACTCCCACGCCGTTTCAACCCTATCAACCGATTTCTCTGGCTAATTCTCAAGCCACTCAAACACTGCCCACACTGCCTCCGCCGCTGGTGACTGCAACGCCGTTCCCGACGGCTACGCAGCCATCCAGCGCCCAACCTGCCGCGGACGTTGTCACACAGCCCCAGCCGGTGCTCGTTGATGTGCCGGAAGCGGTCACGTTTCTGCTGCTTGGCTCGGATGTGCGCAGCGGCGCCTCTTTCCGAACTGACACCCTGCTGATTGCCATCGTCCGCCCGGGTGATGGACAGGTTTCGCTCGTTTCCATTCCGCGTGATTTATGGGTCAACATTCCCACGGTTGGGATGCAGCGCATCAATACCGCTTACCAGTACGGTGAATATAGCGGTTATCCTGGCGCCGGGGCTGGCCTGCTCAAGGACACGATCCTTTACAACTTCGGTGTGCAAATTGACCATACCGTTATGGTCGACTTCAATGGATTTCGCAAAACCGTCGATACCATCGGCGGCATAGATTTACCGATTTCGTGTCCCTACACCGACTGGCGTATGCTTGATCCCTCCTATGACCCTGAAAACGAGAATAACTGGTTTCTCTACACCGCCGGACCGGGGCTGTTGCACATGGATGGCGATCTGGCGCTGTGGTACGCTCGCTCGCGGAAACGTTCCAACGATTTCGACCGTGGTCGCCGTCAGCAGGAAGTCATCCGCTCCATTTATGGACAGGCGTTGCGCACCGATTCCATTTCCCGCATCCCCCAACTTTATTCCGATCTTTCCAGTTCCTTCACCACTGACCTTGGCCTGGCGGATGTCTTGAAGCTCTCGCCCCTGGCGCTGCACCTGAGCAACGCTGATATCCGTTCTTACTACATTGCGGGTGACCTCGTCACCTCGTGGATTACACCCGGTGGGGCGTATGTGCTCTTGCCCAATACCGAGCTTATTCAGCAGATGCTTACGCAGGCCATGTCTGCTTCGCCGCGCCAGCAGGAGCGGGAGAAAATCAGCGTCGAAATCCAGAATGGTTCACCCAATGATGGCTGGGATGCCCTCGTCGCTGAAAGGTTGAACTACGCCGGATACCAGACCTCCTTCCAGCCTGCGGACAATCGATCGCACGCTGTTAGCCTGCTCTACGACCTGACAGCGGATCAGGATCGCACGCGTTCATCCAGTCTGTTGGCTGTTCTGGGACTGCCCGAGAGCGCACTTGTCTCTGTGCCCAGCAAGAATAGCAAGGTTTCATATGCCATCATCGCCGGCGCAGATTACAATCCCTGTTTCGACCCGGCTGCCATGACGCCCTAAAGCTACCTTTCGGGTGTTGGGGGACTTTGTAACAGATCCATTTCAAACCGATTCAAGCTGCTAAATTATGAATTAATTGTGCTACACTATGCGCGTAGCGATTAATTTCGTGTTACCATTAGGAGAAAATATGACAGCCAATACCACTGTCACTGCGCATATCACCGCGAATACTACAATTATCCCCGCTGTAACGGCGTATGAGATTTATTTAAACGACCAGGGACGATCACCTTATACGGTAAAAGCCTTCCTTTCGGATTTGCGCTTGATGGCCTCTTTCTTTCAGCCAGATAGAGAGCTGGGAACCATCATCACGGCCGATTTGAATAATTATTTCGCCTGGATGCAAAAAGAACGCGGCGTGCCGTGCAGCCCCAAAACCCTGGCGCGGCGTATTACCACCACCAAGTCATTTTTCCGCTGGCTCCACCGAAATGGCGTGCTCATGCTCGATCCCGCGGAAAAAGTCGTCCAGCACTCGGTTATGAGTCCGCTGCCGAAAATTCTCAGCGAGGATGAAATCCAGGGCATCATGCTGGCGGCAGATCGCTACCGCCGTAAGCCCAAGCCGGACGCCCGTCCGTATGCGTTGCTCTATTTATTGCTGACCACCGGCATAAAAAAGAGTGAATGCTTGGGCATCCACCTTAATCACATTGACCTTGAAGCACCTGAAGGGCCGATCCTATTTATTCGGTACGCCAGCCCGACCAATCGTTACAAGGAGCGCAAACTGGCCCTGGCTGAAGATTGGCTGCCCGTCTACGAAGAATATACAGCCCAGTATACGCCGGTGGATAAGTTGTTTCCCTGGTCGCCGCGCCGCCTGGAGTATTTGCTGGAAGATATTGGCGAAGACGCCGCTCTTAACAAGCATTTATCATTTGACATGTGCCGCTGGACGTACGCGTTGTCTGAATACCGGCATGGCACAGAAAACGACAAAATCCGTCAGAACATGGGTGTCTCTAAAATTCAGTGGCGCGAGTTGAATCTCAAGCTGCGGCAACTTTCGGGAAATAAGTAGACAAAAAGGCTTCCAGTCATGGAAGCCTTTTTATTTGCAATTTTACGACGCGCTGCGTCATTTCCGTCACCCGGAATTTGTGGCCCAGGCGCAGGCCTGTCACCCAGGCGATTTCATCGTCCACGCAGACCACCGGCCATTTGGGGCGCAGTCTTTTGGGGATTTTGAGATTGACAAACAGGTCAGTCAGTTTGACGGTCTGCCCGCGCATGCCCAGTTGTTCGAACCGGTCTCCCGAGCGAAAAGCGCGGATGCGCAGCCTGGATTCCGTCAAATCGGCGTCCAGCCAGGCGGACCAGGGATCGGGTGTTTTTTGCCAGTGTTCAATACCCAACAATTCAAAGTCGAGCTGCCAGCCGTTTCCGAGTTCCATTTGCCCAGGGACGATTTCGATTTGTGCGGTGATCTGCGGCCAATCTGCATTGGGCAGCGCGGATCCGTTCTTTGCCAAATACAGAGTCGTTCCTTCGAGCAGGGTTTTTAGTCCCGCGCCAATGTCGACCGGTTTGAGGGCGGCGGCGCGCTCCAGGGCTTCAAAATCCACGTCGCGGATGCCGGGTTTCAGGGTGAAGGCGGCTTTTCGAAACAGATTCCGGCGTAGGGCCGGGGAAAGACCTTCTAGTTGAGTCCGCTCAAAGGCGATGAAGCCGCTGCCGGTGGCGGTGACTGTTTTCGTCCAGGCGGAATCCACCAGGTCCGAGAGAAGCTCGTAGTCGCCCTGTAATGCTAGCGCTGTTTTGGCGAGAGTCTGCCGGATCTGCGGATTGTATTTTTTAAGTTCCGGCAGCAATTCGTGGCGCAGACGGTTTCTGAAATAGGCGGTGTCGGCATTGCTGGCGTCGATCAGGTAAGCGATTTCGTGTTCGCGGCAATAATTTTCGGTGTCGGCGCGTGCCCAGCTTAGCAGCGGACGCACGAGCGGAATTTCAGCGTCGAAGGCCGGGAGCAGGACGCGCGGCGTCATCCCTTTCAGGCCCGAAAGACCTGCGCCGCGCAGAAAGTGCATCAGCACGGTTTCGGCCTGGTCATCGGCGGTGTGACCGGTGGCGACAGCTTGCGCCCCAGCCTTTCGAGCGGCGCGAAAGAGAAAGCGATAGCGTAATTCCCGCGCCGCTTCTTCCACGGATAGGCCTGCGGCTGCGGCATGCGCCGCCACGTCAGCCGAGTCTGTTTCAAAAGGCAGGCCCAGTTTTGCGGCGAAATCGCGCACGAAGGCCTGGTCGGAATCAGCTTCAGGGCGGAGTCGGTGGTTGAAATGGCAGACCAGCAGCGGGTAGTTGAGTCCGTGCAGAAAATGCAAAAGGGCGAGCGAATCCGCTCCGCCCGAGACGCCCACAGCCAGAATTTTTCCCGATTCCAGGCCAGAAAGCGTCAGCATTAGAGTTGGTACAGTTCCACCAGCACGCCGCTGGCGCTTTCAGGGTGGACGAAGGCGTACCGCCTGCCATCGGCCCCGGTTTTGGCTTCTTCGGTGATCAGGCGCACGCCCTTGGATTTAAGTTGGGCCAGCATGCCGTCAATGTCATCGACCTCCAGGCAGACGTGGTGCATGCCCTGGCCGCGCTTGGCGAGATATTTGGCAATGCCCGAGTCGTCGGTGGTGGGCTGGACCAGTTCGATTTCGCTGCCTGACACTGGCAGGAAGGCGACTTTGGATTTTTCGGCGGGCACGTCGCGAAGTTCGTGCATTTTAATGCCGAGCGCATCGCGCCAGAAGGAAAGCGCATCGTCAATGTCTTCGACGACGATGGCAACATGGTTAAGGTGTTTGATTTTGGGCATGGCAGGTTCCTTTTCAGTCGTTGGGCATGCGGTAGATAAAGTTGGCCATGGTGGGGCGTTCTTCCCAGCCATGTTTTTGGTAAAAGCCGCGTTCGTAAGATTCGCGCTGTTTTCTGTTCAGCAGGGATAGGCGATAGACGTCGCGCTGCTGCGCTTCGGCCTTGACCGTTTCGAGCAGTTCCGCCCCGTAACCTTGTCCACGCGCCGAGGGGCTGATGAACAACTCTGAGATGAAGCCCTCCGGGCCGGGCATGAACAGGTACGCCAGCCAGTGCACGCTGACGTATCCAATCACGCGACCGATTTCGTCCACGCCGACATAGACGGAATGGCTTTCATCGGCCAGGCATTCGGCCAGGTGGGCTTCGATATGGATGGTGGCTTCTTCAGGGGTTTTGTCGTTAATGGCCTGGAACCAGCCCACTTCACGCAGCAGTTCTGCCAGGGCGGGCGCGTCAGTAAAGCGGGCGGTGCGGATGATGAAGGTCATAGGGTCTCATTTTACTCTCAATTGAATTTTGGGGTTTGCTGGGGAGATTCTACCGTGAATAAACGCGAAAATATGCGAGAAATTTGTGTTAAGCATGCAGGTTCCATCGTAAAAGCTAACCGCCACCCTCCTGCACTTCGGGGGGCCAAGCGGTCAAGAGGCCAAGACGCCAGGAAAAGCGTTTTATGGATGAGGCGCAGGCAGAGATTTTGTCAGATCAGAATCCTATAAGGATTCGATGGAAATCCTATAAGGAAACGTGAGAGATCCTATAAGGAAACGCAAGAGATCCTATAAGGAAACGCAAGAGATCCTATAAGGAAATGCAAGCGATCCTATAAGGAAAATGGCCAAAGAGATGCTGGTTGCGTGTTCACGCGATGACCGCTATACTTTGGTCCATCCTGCAACTGGAGCGGCTCATGCAAGAACCAGATTACAACAGTCTCGATCCTGAAGAACGCACCAATAAATTTATGGCCTTGTTTTCAATTGCGCTGGGGATCATCAGCCTGTGCGCCGCCATGATTCCAATTTGCGGCGGCGCCATCAGCCTGGCTGGCATTGGGCTGGGCCTGCTGGGCTTGCGCTCCGAAAATCGGAATATGGCGATGATCGGGATCGCGGTATCCATTTTCGGTGTGTTGATTTCAATCGTCTACGCTGTGATGTTGTTTACCCGCCCCTGACAGCCTTCATTTTCTGGCGACGAGGAGAATTGTGTGGAAGAATCTCTGGAAATGCGGATTGGGAGCTTGCTCTGCTTAAGCGGTCAAAAACTGGCGACCGCCGAATCCTGCACTGGCGGCTTGATCGGACACCGCCTGACCAATGTCCCCGGCAGCTCGGAATATTACCTGGGCGGAATCATCGCTTATGCCTACGAAGCCAAAGTGGCGCTCCTGAATGTCTCCTGGGACACTCTGCAGGCCTGTGGCGCGGTCAGCCGTGAGACTGTGCTGAAAATGGCGCGCGGCGCGCGAAAAGCGCTCAGCGCCGATCTGGCTGTCAGCGTCAGCGGAATTGCCGGGCCAGGCGGCGGGCTGCCGGGGAAACCTGTCGGCACGGTCTGGTTGGGCTTGTCTGCCAGCGATGGCGACTGGGCGCGGGTATATGGCTTTGCTGGCGATCGTGAACAGAACAAATCCGACTCTGCCGAGGCAGCCCTGCAATTTGTATTGGATTATCTCAACGGCGGGCGCACCCTCGACGCCGATGTACGCGAAAGGGGTTTTGGATGAAAACGGTTGTCTTGATTTCTGCCAACTCTGAATGGCGCGCGGTGAAAGCGCTTTTTTCGTTAGTCCAAATGTATACATCCCCTTTTGGGGAGTGGTTTGACGCCAACGACATTACATTTTTTCATGGCGGCTGGGGAAAAATCTCGGCGGCGGCCACGACCCAATATGCGCTTGACCACTTTCAACCGGACTTTCTGGTGAACCTGGGAACTTGCGGTGGGTTTGAAGGCCGCATCGCCGCCGGAACGATCATCCTGGTCGAAAAAACGATTGTCTATGACATCATCGAGCAGATGACTGACCCGGACGAGGCGATTGTCCATTATTCGACGGACATCGACCTTTCGTGGCTGAAACCCATTCAGAACGGGCCAGCCGTCGTCCGCGGGCTGCTGGTTTCGGGTGACCGTGATATTGTGCCAACCGACATTCCGATGCTGGTCAGCCGCTTTGGGGCGGTGGCCGCGGATTGGGAATCGGGCGCGATTGCCTGGGTGGCAGACAAAAACCGCGTCAGGTGTTTGATCCTGCGTGGGGTGAGTGACCTGGTCGGTGTGGGGGGTGGGGAAGCCTACGGGAATGTTGAGTTATTCCGTCAGCGGACGGCGGAAATCATGCAGCGGCTGGTCGCTCAGTTGGATAGCTGGATCGAAGCTGCGGGTGAGGTCGATTAAAGCGGCAGCAAGCCCATCGCGCGGATAAATTCCACCGTCATACGCGCGGTTGCGCCCCATAGCAATTCCCCGTCATACGGAAAATAAGTGATGACTGTGCGCCCGGTTTCCTGGCGAATGAATTCCTGCCAGTTCTGACGGTCTGCCAGCCAGGCCAGCGGCAGGGTGAAAACGCGATCGACTTCGATGGTGTGGACGGTGAAGGCGTAAGGCCATTGGAAGATGCCCACCACCGGCGTGATGATGAAGTTGGTGACTGTCAGCATGGTAGCCAGCCGTCCCAGCACGCGCACATCGCCGCGGTGCAGGCCGATTTCTTCTTCCGCTTCGCGCAGGGCGGTATCTTCGGGGCTGGCATCCTGTGGATCAGCGGCGCCGCCTGGAAAAGAAACCTGCCCCTTGTGATGCTCCACGATATCGGTGCGGCGGGTGTAGATGATGTGCCATTCCGCGCCGACCCTGGTGAGTGGAATCAGCACAGACGCGGCGCGCGGTCTGCGCTCCGCAAACTGCGGGAACGGCGTTTCGTGGAAGGATTGGTGCTCAGCCCGGTCGAGCCGGGCGATAATTTCCGTTTCGGTCAGGGAATTGGGCATGGCGTCTGTGGAGAATTTTCTCAGAGATCAGCCCGCACCGGGCTGCCGCAGAAGGAACATTCCGCGCTGAGCGGATCGATCCATTCGACTTCGTCGGCGCGAAGCGGGCCACCGCAGGAGGGGCAGTGGGTGGGCAGGCTGACTTTGGCCGGGTCGGGATAGCGCTGGGTGGGGCTTTCAGCGCTGGCAGAAGCGTTGTGTTGAATCAGCCCGGCGATTTCCTGCGCTTCTTTGGTCAAATGGCGCGCCTGTAGTTCTTCGATCAGGCGCGTTCCGGCGCGATACAGTTGGGGATAGCGTCCGCTGGCGGCAAAAAGCTCCAATCCGTGCCGCAGGTGCGCCATGCCAGCCTGGTTCTTTCCGGACATAATGCGGGCGCGTCCGGCCTGGATGAACAGGAACGGCGCGCGCGGTCCCTGGCGGTCTGCCGCGGCGCTGGCCAATTCTTCAAAGGCAGAGGCCGCTTCGCCGTAGTAGCCGAGTCGCATCAATTCATGGGCATGCTGCAGGGCCGGGGGAATATTGGGATTGTCGGCCAGTTCCCCGGTATTTCGTTGGAATAAGCGGCGCAAGCCAAATCCGCGTCTACGCATCAAGCCTCCTCGGGTTCCGTTTCGACTTCCGGAATTTCGTCCTCGGCGTTTTTTCGTCCCAGCTTGCTGATCATGCCAACTTCGGCCAACAGGTCGAGCGCGCGCGGATCTTCGCTGGGTTCAATCCGGCGGCCAAAGATCAGGAAGCCGGTATGCGCCACCATGCGGTCGGTGGGCCGCAGGCGGCTAGGTTCAGTTTTGTAGTAGCGCAGCAGCACTTCGCACATCTCAAGGAAAGCGAATTTGTTGCGCTGTAAAGCATGCAGCAGCTTTTCAACCTGGTTAAAGGTTGGGATCAGGGCGCAGAAAAAGCCGCCGGGTTTGAGCGCCGCCCGCACCTGCTCAATATAATCGTACGGATTGGGCACATCCAGGAAAAAGGCGTCGGCGTTGGTGTCGTCCAGGCCTTCGCCGATATCCTTCAACTTGAAATCGACGCGATGTTCCAGCCCGAGGCGGGTCAGATTCTTGCGGGCCAGCGCCTGGAATTCGGGGCGGCGCTCGTAGGAGATGACTTTCCCCTCATCCCCGACGGAGTGCGCCAGGGCGACGGTCATCGACCCGGAGCCGGTTCCCGCTTCGATGACGCGCTGTCCCGGCCCGATGCCCATCGTGACCATGATGAAGCCGATTTCTTTGGGATAGAGAATCTGCGTGTTGCGCGGTAAATTTGTCAAAATATCGCCCAGCATGGGCTGGAGCAGAAAAAATGGGCTGCCGAGGTGGCTGAAGATCTGCGTGCCCCACGGCAGGCCGATCAAATCATCGTGTTTGACGATGCCGCGATGCGTGTGCATTTCCCCGGTGGGGACCAGGGTGAAAATAAAATGTTTGTGGCGCAGGCCGACCAGTTGCACGATGTCGCCTGCTTGTGCGTGAGTTGATGTCAGATTCCAGGGCATGAGTTCTCAGTGTGAGATTGGTTAGTTGAAGAATAAACAGGGAGGAAATTGCGAGCCGGAAACCGGCTTCTTACGGATTAAGCACCTTCGCGAAAAAGTCGACAATGGCGTTGTAACAGGTGACGCGATTGTCATATTTCAACACGTCATGGCCTTCGTCTTCGAAAATTAGGATTTCAACATCCTTGCCCTGGGCGCGCAGCGTGCGGACAAGGTCTTCTGATTCTGCCGCCACCACGCGCGGGTCATTGCGTCCCTGGATGACGAGCATCGGGCAGGCCAGTTGATGCAGATGGCTTTTGGGAGAACGCTCGATCAGGAACTGCTTTTCCGCGGCGATTTCCGGGTCACCGAGCGACATCTTGAAATAAGGTTTCCAGGTTTCAGGGATGCGCTCGCAGAAAGTCAGCAGGTCATACGGGCCAAACATGTCACAGGCGGCTTTCCATAGATCGGAGTGCATCCCTGCTTGCATCAGAGTCATATAACCGCCATACGAACGCCCCACGACAGCGGCGCGTGAGACATCCAGCCGTTTGTCTTTAGGCAGAAATTCCGTCATGGCGTGGACGTGGTCGAGGCGATCTTTCCCGCCCCAATCCCGGTCAACGTGCTTGGTGTACGACAGTCCATAGCCCGTGGAGCCGCGCGCATTCGGGACGAAGACCGCGAATCCGCGCAAGGTCAGAAACTGGATCAGCGGCATGGAGAACCAGGCAAAGTTCGGGCGTTCCTGTCCCTGCGGGCCGCCGTGGATGTAGTACACCAGCGGGCGCGGACCCTTGAATCCGAGCGATTCGGCCGGTAAGTACAGCCGCGCCGAAATGCGCAGCCCGTCAAAGGAGGTGAAGGAGGCGTCTTCGCCCTTTGAAAGCGTTTCTTCGGGAATTCCGAGCACTTTTTCGTTGGTGTGCAGCACGATAAAGTCGCGTTTTTTATTTTCCACGCTGTAGATCTGGCAGGGGGAAGTGGCGGTCGAAAACGAGATCGTGAAAACGTCCATTTCCTTGTTGTAGCTGGCGTGTTCCAGCGTGCCACCTTCGAGCGGTTTTTCGCCCACCACCGCAAATTTCAGCTTCATTACCAGCTTGTCTTCGTCGAATTTTCCGTCATACAGCCAGGAGCAGCCATCGATGTTATAGGTGACGGCATAATGCGAGTCATGCAGATGCTCCACGCCGGTCAATTCTCCCACGCCCGAGTGCTGCATCCCTTTAATTGTGACGGGATTTAATTTCCCGGGTTGGTCGAGCGGAATATATCCCAGCGAGTAGGTATCTTCAAAAACGGATGACGTGACCAGCACCCCGCGTCCGCTTTCCGTCAAAACTGCCGCTCCCAGGCCGTTGAGCGGCACCGTTTCCCCTTTTTTGCGCTTTTCAAGGGGCGTTCCAAAAAGAACCGTCTTTTTCTTGCCATTCAGCAAAGTCAGAACACTGTCGCCGACGGTGTAACCATCGCTGAGCAGGACCTGGCTGTGGTCGGCGCTGTGGGCGGTCGGGTATGCGCCCCATTCAGATTCGGCCAGTTTGGTCAGTTTGCTCGCCGCCAGATCGCCGCGGTAGGCTTCGCTGACGGGTTTATCGCGCCGTTCAGCCGAAAAATACACCATGTCACTGCTGATGTCGCAGAGTGTCAGGTGAACGCGATGATTGACGAAAAAATTGTCGAAAGCTGGTTCAGGAAAACCACCGTCCAGCGGAATCAGCATCGGCTGGTAGTTTTCATCGCCGTTCTGATCGATCATGACCAATATTTTGCCGATATTGGGGAAAACATGAAAGGAATAGCCGCCAATTAACTCGGGGTTTTGCAAGGCGATATTGGGCGGGAGCAGCGGTTCGGGCACACTGCCGCCGTAATTCATGGCATACAGGCTGAGATGGCCCGAAAGATTGCTCAAAAAGAAGATGCGGTCTCCCACCAATTGAGGAAACATGAATAAACGTGCTGAAAGCAATGACTCGATGCGTGGGGACATAAAACACCTTTCTGGCTCATTGAACAGGAAGTTAATCTTACCACGAAGCTCAAAATTCAATCCTTGACACCCATTTACCCATTTGATAAACTTAATTCATTGTACGTGTTCTTGCTCGACAAGTAAGAAAGCCAGGCGCGTCAGGCCTGCCTTTTTTTGTTAAGTCGGAACCCGGCCAACTATCTCATCCGTTTTTCACAAGCAACAAGGAGCAAATGTAACATGAGCGAACGTGTAGTAGGCACGGTCAAGTGGTTCAACAGCAGCAAGGGCTTTGGCTTCATCCAGCGCGATGGCGGCCCGGATGTGTTCGTCCATTTCTCTGCGATTCAGATGGGCGGTTACAAAGCCCTCACTGAAGGCCAGAAAGTTGAATTTTCCATCGAAAATGGTCCCAAAGGATTACAAGCCGCTGACGTGCGCCCACTCTAATTAACCGCCACGAAAATGGATCCCCCGCAAGAGCGGGGGATTTTTTTATTCAGCCGTTTGGTTCTGGCGAAAACGGTCGATCAGTTCGGCGATAAACATCAATGCAAAACTCAAAACCGTGCCGGTCCCCACGTTCAAAACCCCCACACTTCCAAACGACCAGGTCATATAAGCCGCCAGAGAATCGCCCAGCCAGAATCCGAGCCAGGAAAGCACAAGGTCAACCAATAGCTTTTTCGTCGAGCCACCACGGAAAAAATGAAAGGCTGCGCCGTACAGCGTGGAAAGCAACACTCCCAGTAGAATGGCTGGATACGTCATAAAACCTCCTATTTTGATTGAATAATGAGGCCGCCGCCGATGACCATGTCGCCGTCATAGAAGACGGCAGCCTGACCCGTAGTCAGATCGCGTTGAGGAAGGTCAAATCTCACCGTTGCCTTCGTCCCGTTATCGACAGGTGTCACCTCGCCCGCGGCGGGTTTGGCCGTATAGCGCGTCTTGATTTCAGCCCGGAACGGCGCGGATGGAACCACACCGCACGTCCAGTTGACGTTAAAGGCGAGCAGCTCGCTTTGCCCTAATTCATTCGCCAGCCCAACGATCAGGGTATTCGTTTCCGCATTTTTTGCCAGCACATACAACGGATCCGGCGAAGCCAGCCCCAAACCTTTGCGCTGTCCGATGGTGTAATTGGGCAGCCCGTCATGCTGGCCGAGCACTTTGCCCTCGTGGTTGACGATGGCTCCCGGTTTGAGCATGTCCTGCGCGTTGCGCTGGATAAATTCGCGGTAGTCTTCGCCCGCCAGAAAGCACAAATCCTGGCTGTCAGGCCGCCGGGCTACTGAAAGCCCATACGACTCGGCAATTTTGCGGATTTCCGCTTTGGGGTAATCGCCGACTGGAAAAAGCGCCTTTGTCAGCTTCTCCTGCGTCAGCACATGCAGCACGTACGATTGGTCTTTGGTCGGGTCAATCCCTTTTAATAGGATTTGCCGTCCATCCTCGGCCACCTGTTTGCGCACATAATGCCCGGTGGACATAAAATCCGCGCCCAGCGCCAGGGCATGGTTCAGCAAAAATTCCCAGCGGATGTGGCGGTTGCAAGCCAGGCACGGATTGGGCGTCTCGCCTTTGGCATACCCTTCCAGGAAATAAGAAACGATTGTCTTGCGGAAAATCTCTTTCGCGTCGATGACGTAAAAGGGGATATCCAATTTCGCCGCGACGCGCCGCGCCTGAGTCATTGAATCGGGGGTACAGCAGCGGTTGGAGTCTTCCTTGCCAGGCTCGCTCCACAGGCGCAGCATCATGCCGATCACATCATAGCCCAGCTGTTTGAGCAGGGCCGCGGCAACGGAGCTATCCACTCCACCAGACATGGCAACGACGACTTTAGGCATGGAGATCGAGTAAAAAGTAAACAGAAATAAGGAAAACCATCTGGTCGGACACTTTTGGCTGCTCCCTTTTTACTTTTTTCCAAGTAACCGGGTTTGTTCCACCAAGCCCGGCAGCGCATTCAAGAAAGCATCTACCTGGGCGGGAGTGGTGCTGTTGCCAAGCGTCACCCGCAGCGAGCCCAGGCCCCATTCACGCGAAAGGCCAATGGCGGACATCACTTCGCTTGGTTCAGGGTTGCCCGTCTTGCAGGCCGAACCGGATGAACAGGCGAATCCGGCTGAGTCGAGCAGCGTCAGCAGCAGGTTGCCATCCAGGTTTTTGAACACAAAGCTGGCGTGCTGTGGAAGCCGCTTCTCAGGATGACCTGTCAGCTGCGAATCGGGAATTTCTTCCAAAATGGTGCCGATCATCCGGTCGCGCAGCGGCCTGACGTGCGCCACCCGCGCCTCGCGCTCTTGGGCTGTCAGGCGTAGCGCCTCGGCAAATCCCACCAGGTAGGGCACATTCTGCGTCCCGGCGCGCAAACCAAATTCCTGCCCGCCGCCGGTTTGGGACGGAATCAGCGCTGTTCCCTTGCGAACGTACAATGCGCCGACGCCCTTCGGCCCGTAAAATTTGTGCCCACCCAGCGAGAGCAAATCCACGCCGAGCGCTTGAACATCTACGAATAGGTAGGCGGCCGCCTGGACGGCATCCGTGTGGAATAGGACGCCATGCCGGTGGCAGACTTCAGCGATTTCCTTGATGGGATTGATCGTGCCGATTTCGTTGTTGGCATACATAACGGAAACGATCGCCGTTCCAGTGCTGAGCGCTTTTTCAACCGCTGCGGGCGTGACCATCCCGTTTTCGTCCAGCTCCAGCCAATTGACCTGGAAACCGTAAAACTTCTCCAGTTGTTCGGCGGTCTTGCTGACGGCGTGATGCTCGGCTTTCGAGCTGACAATTCGATTCGCGCCGTTTTTGGCGCGCATGGCCAACGCCGTGCCGCGCAGGGCCAAATTGTCAGATTCAGAGCCGCAGGAAGTGAAAATCACTTCGTCGGGGCGGCAGTTCAAAACGGTGGATACCGTTTCACGGGCGGCATCCACTGCGGCCTCGGCTTGCTGTCCAAAACGGTGTACCGATGACGGGTTGCCGAAAGTTTCGTCGAAATAAGGCCGCATCGCATCAAGCGCGCGCCTGTCCAGCGGGGTGGTGGCAGCGAAGTCCAGATAAATCTTATCCATAACGCACGATTATACTTCTGCTTTCTACACTATAATACCCGCATGGATTCATATTTTGCCGTAACTGCCCCTGGTTTGGATGTTTTGGCTGCTGACGAATTGCGCCAACTGGATTTACCCGTGCAGATGGAACCCGGCGGCGTGACTTTTAAGGCCGACCTGGAAACTTTGTACCGTGTCAATTTGCATTTACGCACCGCCAGCCGGATCCTGGCGCGGCTTGGACAGTTTTTCTACGCGACCACTTTTGCGGATTTGCGTGAAAAAGCGAGTCGCCTGCCCTGGGAACGCTTTCTGACTGCCGGACAGCCCATCGCCATCCGCGTCACCTGCCATAAATCGAAGTTGATGCATTCTGGCGGCGTGGCCGAACGTATTGCCGGGGGAATTTATGACCGGCTGGGCAAAGAATCCCCGTTGCAAAAGCCCGGTGACGAAGAATCAGCCAGTACGGCGCAGTTAATCGTCGTGCTGGTGGACAGGGACAAGGTCACTGTCAGCGTTGATTCTTCGGGGGAACTGCTGCACCGGCGCGGCTATCGGCTGGCGGTTGCCAAAGCGCCCCTGCGCGAGACGCTGGCGGCGGCGATGCTGTTGGCTTCCGGCTGGGACCGGGTTTCGCCGCTCGTTGATCCTTTTTGCGGCTCCGGGACGATTCCCATCGAAGCGGCGTTGCTGGCGCTGGGAATTCCACCGGGTTTGAAGCGACGCTTCGCCTTTATGGATTGGCCGGGTTACGACGAAAAACGCTGGAAAGCCATCCTGGCCGAAGTCAAGCCGTCATCAGCGCTTGCGCTGCCTATTTTTGCCTCAGATCGGGATGCGGGTGCGGTCAAAATGGCGCGGGAAAATGCCGCTCGCGCCGGTGTGGCGGATTTCATCCAGTTTGAATGTCAGGCAGTTTCGGCCATTCATCCGCCCAAGAAACCCGGTTGGTTGGTGACAAATCCGCCTTATGGCCTGCGCGTGAGCGAAGGCAAGGATTTGCGTAATCTGTATGCACAATTGGGCAATGTTCTGCGCGTTCACTGCACCGGTTGGAAGGTGGCGGTGCTTTCCAGCGATCTGGCGCTGCTGGGGCAGGTTGGCCTGAAGTTGGATTCCTCGCTGGGGATGGTGAACGGTGGTGTCAGCGTCCGGCTTGGATGCGGTGTTGTAAATTAATCGAATCAGGAGCAAGAAATGAGCAAAACGATTGTAATTACCGGTGCAAGTGCCGGAATTGGAATGGTGTTGGCAAAGCAGCTCGCGGCGCGTGGCGATGCGTTGATGTTGGCGGCCCGCAGCGCGGATGTGTTGCGACAAGTGGCTCGTTCCTGCGGCCGGGAAGCTTATTATTACGCCACCGACGTGACCCGCAGGCAGGATGTAAACCGTCTGCGCGATGAAGCGCTGCGGACGTTTGGGAATGTGGATGTGTGGATTAACAACGCCGGGCGTGGCATCACGCGCAACGTGCTGGAGCTGACCGACGAGGATTTGGATGAAATGATGGCGGTCAACGTTAAATCGGCGTTATATGGCATGCAGGCCATTCTGCCGCACTTCAAGGAGCGTGGTGAAGGGCACCTGATCAATGTCTCGTCGTTTTTGGGCAGAATCCCCTTCGCTTCATTCCGCTCGGCTTACAGTGCCTCCAAAAGCGCGCTCAACTCGCTGACAGCCAATCTGCGCATGGATTTACGGGCGGAATATCCGAATATCCACGTTTCATTGGTGATGCCGGGCGCCGTTTCGACGGGATTTGCCGTCAATTCTTTGCATGCACCTGCCGATTCAGGCCCTGTCCCCATGGCGCAAACTCCTGAAGAAGTTGTTGCCGCTATGATAGAATTGATCGACCATCCCCAGGCTGAAATCTACACCAATCCGGATGTTCAATTGGAGCAGGTCAAGCGTTATTACGGTGGCGTGGGTGAATTTGAAGAGAATATGCGCCGCTAAAGCGTGCCTGAATTAACAATACAACGCGTCCAATAAAGAGGGCGCGTTGTATATTCAAGAAGGAGGAGCTAACAGTTGGGTGAATTTTCGGAAATCACCCGGCCGGGAAGATGGCTTTAGTTGGGGGAAATGATCATCAGCGTGGTTTCAGACATGGCTTCAATTACCACTTTGCCATGTGTGCCCAAAATCATCTGTTCGCCTGATTCCAGCATGTAATCTTTCATGTCATCCGGCTGAGTCAGCCAAAGAATACCATTTTCGCATACCACGGTGGTGCCAGATTGGTTTTCGATAACGGGAAGAACGTTATGAGGGTGGAGCTGAATTTCAATATTTCCATTTAAATTTAGGGTAGTGGTCATTATTAATCTCCTTGTACCATTGTGAAGTTTCTTATTCATATTTTCCCACCAAATAGTAATAAGTACAGATGCAGTAAACACATATTGTAACCAGTACAATCTGTGTTATGATAAATTGTACTGGTTGATTTCAGTTATAACTGTATCTTATTATGGATTGGCATCATGATGGAAGAGAAAAAAACTCCCAAAAAACAGGAAGTGTTTCGTTACGAACAAATTGCCGGTGATGTGATCCAGCTGATTGAGCAGGGAACTTACCGTTCAGGTGAGCGTATCCCGTCCGTGCGGCAGATGAGCCAGCAGCAGGGAGCTAGTATCAGCTCGGTTTTGCAGGCTTATTTATTGTTGGAAAACCGCGGCCTGATCGAGGTTCGTCCACAATCAGGCTATTACGTGCGCGCGGCTCCCATCGATAATCTGCCGGAGCCGGAGATTTCGTCTCCGGGGCTTGATCCCAATCATGTCAATCTGCATGACTTGATGATGATGGCGATGCGCGATTCGCTCAATCCCGGCCTTGTCCAGCTTGGAGCGGCCATGCCCAATTTGGAATTGCTGCCCACGGAACGCATCAATCGTATCATGGCCGGGCTGGCGCGGACTGCCAGCAAGGGCACTCATCGTTATGAGCTGCCTCCAGGCCTCGAAGAGTTGCGCGTGCAGATTGCCCGTCATGCCGTCAACAGTGGCTGCCAGCTATCTCCGAATGAGATTGTCATCACTTCGGGCGGCGTGGAAGGTATTGATCTGTGCCTGCATGCCGTCTGTAACCCGGGGGATATCGTGGCGATCGAGTCCCCCATGTATTTTGGGACTCTGCAAATTTTGGAAGTGCACGGACTGCGGGCGCTGGAAATTCCAACCAATCCTCGCGATGGCATCAGCCTGGAAGCGCTGCAGTTCGCCATTGAGCATAATCCCATCAAAGCAGTGCTGACGATTTCCAACTTCAATAATCCGCTCGGAAGTTGCATCCCGGACGAGAAAAAGAAGGAACTGGTGGAACTCCTGGCGCGTTACGATATCCCGCTGATTGATAATGATGTTTCAGGTGAGATTTATTTCACTGAAAAACGCCCCTGGGTAACCAAAGCCTACGATAAAAAGGGTTTGGTGATGTTGTGTTCGTCTTTTTCGAAGGATATCAGTCCATCCTTGCGGGTGGGCTGGGTGGCTCCCGGACGGCATAAAAACACAGTCGAATGGCTGAAATTTACCACCAGTGTCGCTACGGCCACACTTCCACAGATGGCGATTGCGCAATTTCTGGAGAGTGGCGGATATGACCATCAATTGCGCCGCATCCGGCGTGAATATGCCAGTAACGTGGCTTTACTCTCGCAAGCTGTAACGCGGAATTTCCCTGCCGGGACGCGTGTCACCCGTCCATCGGGCGGATTCGTGCTGTGGGTGCAGCTGCCGGAAACCGTCGATTCTTTGGAATTGTATGCATTGGCTTTGAAAAATAGCATTACCATCACACCCGGCTACTTGTTTTCCCCCACCAATCAGTTTTATAACTTTATCCGCCTGAATGCTGCGGCATGGACTTATCCGATTGAGCGCGCGGTGCGGCGGCTGGGAGAACTGGTCGTCGAATTGGCCGGAAAAAATGCTGTTTAGCAATCTCCGCCGGTCTTGAAGAGACCTTTTTCCGTCACAAGCCACTTCATCGCTACGTCGAATTGGTTGCGCGGCAGGTTTTCGAGCATTAATTCGTCATAAACGACGCCCAGACTGGTTCCGTTGAAATCTTTCAGAAACCGGTCAAAATAACCGCCACCATATCCCAGCCGCCAGCCGAAGCGGTCGAAGGCCAACCCTGGTACAAGGCTGAGTTGAATTTCAGCAGCTGAGATAGTCGGCGAATCAGGGGCCGGCTCTGCCATGCCGAATGGATGGCGAATCAGGCGGTTGGGGTCGTAGGGATGAAAAATCATGCTGTGATCGGCCTCGGGAATGATGCGCGGCAGAATCCAGCGTTTTTGCGGATGGCTTTCCAGCAGAGGGCGCAAATCCACCTCGGTTGGAATGGGCATGTACGTCAGGATGGTTTGCGCGCGCTGAAACTCTGGCCAGTTCTCGATCAACCCGCCAATGGCGTGGCTGGATTTCAGGCGGGCTGCCTCGCCCAGCGCTTTGCGCAGTTGGCGGCATTCTTTGCGTAATTGGCTTTTTTGTTCAGCAATCGAGTTCGGCATGGTCTGGTTTTCCCGGGATATTTTGGGTAAATTGGAGCTGAAAAACGAAATTATTCTTATACTTTCTATTCTGATATAATGCCGAAGTCATCACACTACTCGGGAGAAGATCATGACTTTTAAAATTAAATTTGGTACGGATGGCTGGCGTGGCGTGATTGCCGATGATTATACCTTCGACAATGTTCGTCGCTGTGCCCAGGGTTTTGCATCTTACATGCTTTCACAGGGTAAGTCCGGGCAGTGGGTGATTGTCGGACATGACAAGCGCTTTGCCAGTGAACATTTTGCCGCAACTGTGGCCGAAGTTCTGGCCGGAAATGGCCTGAAAGTCTGGTTGACGGATGGGGCCACGCCCACACCGGTCATCGCTTATGCCGTCGTCGATAAAAAAGCTGCTGGCGCGATCAACATTACCGCCAGTCATAACCCGCCCAGCGATAATGGATTCAAAGTCCGCAACGAGACGGGCGGCGCGATTGATCCTGAAGGGTTGAAGCAGATCGAAAACGGCATCCCGGATGCGGTGGAATCGGTCAAAAGCCTCGGCTACGCCGAAGCTGTCAGCGCTGGGAAAATCGTCAAATTTGACGCTGCCGTTGCTTACATTGAACATCTCAAAGACTTGATCGATCTTCAACCCATCAAAGACGCCGGGCTGACAGTGATGGTCGATGCCATGTGGGGTAACGGCGCCGGTTGGCTCCCGCGCCTGCTGGATGGCGGCAAGACGCGCGTGATCGAAATTCACAATCAGCGCAATCCTTCCTTCCCTGAAATGAAACGCCCCGAGCCTATTCCGCCGAACATCAATGTTGGCTTGAAAGCCACCGTTGATAATCACGCTGACATCCTGCTGATTACGGATGGCGATGCCGACCGATTGGGAGTGGGCGACGAAAACGGCGAGTTCATCAACCAGCTGCGCGTGTACGGGCTGCTGGCTTTTTATTTGCTCGACCTGCGCGGCTTGCGCGGCGACATTGTCAAGACGCTTTCAACGACCGGCATGCTCAATATTCTGGGCGAATTGTACGGCGTTCCCGTCCATGAGACCGGCGTGGGATTCAAGTTTGTGGCTCCCAAGATGATTGAGACCGACGCGCTGATCGGCGGCGAAGAAAGCGGCGGCTACGCTTTCCGCGGCAATGTTCCCGAGCGCGATGGCATTCTGGCAGGCCTTTACATGCTCGATTTTATGGTGCGTACTGGTAAGAAACCCACCGAACTGCTCAAAATGCTGTTTGAAAAAGTCGGCGGCGAGTTTTTCTATGACCGAATTGACAGCGCCTTCAGCGGCGACCGCAAAGATCGCGAACAGATCATCCTTGACGCGAAACCGGCCACCATCGGCGGCCTGAAAGTCACCAATCTGGTCACTATTGATGGCTTCCAGTTTCGGTTGGAAGACGGCGGCTGGCTGCTGATCCGTTTCAGCGGCACCGAGCCGATTTTGCGGGTTTACTGTGAAACCCGTCACGGCGATAAAGTACAGGCCATCTTGCAAGACGGCCTCAAAGTTGCCGGTATCAAGTAGAATTCCTGCCCCTTTCTGCTTTTCAAAAGAGGAAAGGGGAGAACTTTTTTGCTCCTGTGAACCTTACCGATACGCATTGCCATTTGGATCTGGAGAAATTCGACGCCGATCGCCACGAAGTGCTGGATCGCGCCTGGACGGCTGGCCTGACCCGTATCCTGGTTCCGGGACTTGACCTGGCCTCCAGCCGGCGCGCCGTCAAATTGGCGGATTCGCACCCCAACATGTTCGCCGCGATTGGCATTCATCCGTCGGAGACTTTGGGTTATCAACCCGGGCAGTTGGACGAATTCCGCAAACTGGCGGCTCATCCCAAAGTCAAAGCGATCGGTGAAATTGGCCTGGATTATTACTGGGACGATGCCCCGCACCCTGTCCAACAACTGGCGCTTTCGGAGCAGTTGAACCTGGCAGCCGAATTACAGCTCCCGGTGGTGCTTCACCTGCGGGAAGCGGGCGATGCCACAGACGGGGACTGCGCCCGGGATTTGCTCCAAATTTTGGAGAATTGGGTGGAAAAGCTGCGGGTGGATCATAATCCGCTGGTAGCGCGCCCGGGTGTGTTACACTCCTTTAGCGGGAGCAGCTCAACGGCCAAAATAGTTATCGATTTAAATTTCCTGATTGGCATTACCGGCCCGGTGACCTATAAAAATGCGGATTTCAAGCGCGAAGTGGTAAAATCGCTGCCGCTGGATCGCATCTTGATTGAGACTGACGCGCCTTTTCTCGCCCCCGTTCCACAACGGGGGCGACGCAACGAACCTGCTTTTGTGCGGCATATTGCTGATAAAATTGCAGAAATCCATAATAAAAACCCGGAGGAGCTTGCGGCACTGACCACTGCAAATGCAGCGCGGCTTTTTTCCTGGGGAGGCTGATTTTTGAGTACTCCGTTTTTTGCCCCGGTACAAGATGGTGTCAAAGAAGTTGAACAATTGATGCGTTCGCAGGCGGGGAATGACCATCATCCCGATTTGCGCGCCGCTTTGGAACACCTGCTTGTTGCGGGTGGGAAACGCGTGCGCCCGACAATTGTTTTTCTGATTGGGAATATGCTGGCTGCTCCGCACGAAAAGCTGGTCACGCTGGGCGCTGCGGTGGAAATGCTGCATACCGCCACGCTTGTCCATGATGACCTGATTGATGGATCGCTGCTGCGACGTGGCATTCCCACGCTGAACGCACGCTGGTCTCCGGCTGCCACGGTGCTGACCGGTGATTTTTTGTTTGGGCGCGCCGCCAAGCTGGCCGCTGAAGCGGATTACCTGCCGCTGATGAAATTATTTGCTGAAACGCTGACCGTGATTGTCAACGGTGAATTGACGCAAATGTTCGCCGCCAAGGGCATCATTGAACGCAAGAATTACTACTCTCGTATTTACGCCAAAACGGCTTCATTGTTTGAGATGAGTGCACTTTCTGCCGCGATGATTGGGACAGAAGACGAACAAATTCGCGCTGCGATGAAAACGTATGGCTATGAAATCGGCATGGCCTTTCAGATCGTGGATGATGTGCTGGACTTTACCGGCGAACAGGCCACGATCGGTAAACCGGTCGGTTCCGATTTACTGAATGGATTGGTGACGCTCCCGGCGATCTATTACGCTGAGAGTCATCCCGATGATCCCGAAGTGAAATTGCTGGCAGAAGGCGGTTGGGGAAATACGGAAAAAATGGAGAAACTGGTTGCGTCCATTCAATCCAGTAATGCCGTCAGGCACGCCATGGATGAAGCTACAGAACACGTCGAGAAAGCGCTGGAAGCGATTAAGCCTTTCCACACATCGACGGAATACCCGGCCTTGATGGGGCTGGCGCGATATATCGTCGACCGCACCTTCTAAAAGAATTCACGGACATATCCAGGACACAGAGATCACAGAGACAAAAACTCAGTGTACTCTGTGTCTTTTGGTTAAAAGCTCAAGGAGATTCAGATGCTGATCGAATCAAATTATTGGCTGACGACCCTTAAACCGGCAATTTTCCCTGAAACGCCGTTGCCCGCCAAAGTGGATGTCGCTGTGATTGGCGCAGGCTTCAGCGGGCTTTCGGCAGCGCTGACCCTGGCGAAAGCCGGTTTATCTGTGGCGGTGCTCGAAGCGGAGACGATCGGTTGGGGCGCTTCCAGTCGAAACGGCGGCATGGTGCTGACCGGGATGAAGTTGGGCCTGGAAACTCTCATCCAGCGCTATGGGAAAGAACGCGCCCGGCGCATGTTTGCGCTTTCGTTGGCGTCCATTGCCACCGTTGAAGAAATTGTCCGAGACGAAAATATTGACTGCGCCTTCAGCCGCTGCGGGCACCTTGAAATGGCCTGGAAACCATCCCATTTTGACAGCTACGCCCGCGCGGCCGAGATCATGGAGCGCGAGCTCGGTCACAGCGTGCGCATGATTCCGCGCGCAGAGCAGCACGCCGAAATTGGTTCTGATCTGTACCATGGCGGGTTGGTCGATGAAGTCAGTGCTGGACTTAACCCGGCGCAATTTGTCATGGGCTTGGGGCAGGCTGCCGCAAAAGCCGGGGCGCAGCTGCATGAGAAAACCAGGGTGCTGCAAATTGAAAGTCTCGGCGCGGAATTTGTGGTTCACACCGCTCGCGGCCTGGTTCGTGCTGGGAAAGTCTTCGTTGGGACGAGCGGTTATACCGGGCGGGCCACACCGTCTGTGCAAAAACGGATTATTCCGATTGGCTCCTACATCATTGCCACCGCGCCGTTGTCTGGCGAATTGGCCCGGGAAGTTAGTCCGCGCAACCGGATGATTTTTGACTCGAAAAACTACCTGTATTATTTTCGCCTGACGCCAGATAACCGCATGCTATTCGGTGGGCGCGCCGCATTCCTTCCCGAAACGCCCAGCTCCGTGCGCGATAGCGCTCCGATATTGCGTCAGGGCATGCTGCAGGTTTATCCCCAGCTCAAAGATGTCCCGGTGGAATATGTGTGGGGCGGTTCGCTCGATTTTGCATCCGACCTGATGCCGCATGCCGGCGTGCTCGACGGTTACCATCACGCAATTGGGTACGCTGGGCATGGCGTGGCCTTTGCCACGCAATTGGGCCAACTTGTCGCTGAAAAAATGCTTGGCCGCGATGTTGAAAATCCGCTCGACGGGCTGCTTTTTCCGAAAATCCCACTTTACAACGGCACGCCCTGGTTTCTACCGCTGGCCGGGGCCTATTACAAGCTGCTCGACCTGATTACATAATTGTTAGGGGCATATTCGTCACATTTTATGTCTACTTATGCAAAAAATTGATTGACTTGCCGATTCGCCCGTGCTAAAATGTACACAACTTGTACGAATTAATACAAAATCCATTCAAAAAAGTGAATCAGGTGGCAAATCCTCGTAAACCTTTGCGGTTAAATGTCGGTTTCATCATCAATTCTTCGATTGGGACCAACCGCGATTTTGATATTTATTTTCCAAAATATCAAGATGACGATCTGGTTATCGCTGAAGCAGGTGGTGTGGTAAATGTTGGGCGTACCCCTCAGGGTCTGATCGTTCAGGGAAATTTTAGCGGCAAGGTGACGTTGGAATGTGTCCGATGTCTGACGGATTACGAGCACTTAATTCGTTGGGAATTTGCTGAGTTGTATGCATTTACTCAAGACAACGTCACTGATTCTGGGCTCCTGGTTCCTGACGACGCGCAAATCGACCTGCAGCTATTATTTCGGGAATATGCTCTGCTGGAATTTCCCATCAAGCCGCTATGTCGGGAAGACTGCGAGGGTTTGTGCGCAGAGTGTGGTCAGAATCTGAATCAAGGGGATTGTGGGCACAGTCCGGAAGTCGATACACCCTTTTTAGCGCTGAAGGGTCTTTTGGAAAATCAACATAACGACGAGTTGGACTAATATTTATCGGTTTTATTGAAGCAACAGCCGGAGGAGAGGCGTGGTATATCCCGGACGCACCCATCGAAATGAAGTTCTGAATACCTTGCTTGAGAAAGCAGGCATTCAGGGCTATTTAACCACGGATGATTTAATGGAAGCCGCACCGGATTTCGATTCGGAGCGGTTATCGGTTATTTTAACGGTACTCAAGCGTCGCGGGGTGGACATCCTGGATACAGACGAAGAGTATGATGTCTCTACGGATGAGAATACGTTGCCAGAGCATGATTTCGAATCCCAATCCAGCCTGGCTGAATCGGGTTTGGCGAATGATATCGTTGGGATGTATCTCAAGGAGATGGCGCGGGTTCCCCTCTTGTCTCATGAAGAAGAACTGGATATTGCCCGCCGCATTGAGGCCGGAATCTTGGCCGCCAGGGATTTGTTGCAAGAAAGGCACTTACCGGTGGCTCGCCTCCGTGACCTGGAATTTGAAGTGGCGGACGGGCAAAACGCCCGTGATCATCTGATCAAAGCCAATACCCGGCTGGTGGTGAGCATAGCCAAGCATTATATGGGGCGCGGCATCGCGTTTTTGGATTTGATTCAAGAAGGCAACCTGGGGTTGATGAAAGCGGTGGCAAAATTCGACTATAAGCGCGGCTTTCGCTTTTCAACCTATGCCACCTGGTGGATTCGGCAGACCATTTCACGCTCGATTGCCGATCAGGCGCGAACCATTCGCGTGCCGGTCCACATGATTGATCGTATCCGCCAGGTGTATAAAACTACCCATGAATTGGAACAAAAACTGGGGCGCGCACCCGATGCCGACGAACTGGCGGCTGAATTGAATTTAAGCGTTAAAAAAGTGCGCTGGATTTTGAAGGTTTCATGGCTGCCGCTTTCGCTTGAAAGCCCGGTGGGCGATGACGAAGAGTCAGAGCTGGGGATGTTCATCGAAGACGAGTTCAGCCCCACGCCGCTGCAAACCGCTTACCAGTCGATGTTGAAGGAAAAGTTGACCGAGGTCCTTTCCACGCTTTCGCCGCGTGAGGCGCATGTTTTGCAAATGCGTTTTGGCCTGGTTGATGGGAATGTCTATACCCTTGAAGAGGTTGGCCAGAAATTTGGCTTGACTCGCGAGCGTATTCGCCAGATTGAAGGGGATGCACTACGGCGCCTGCGCCATCCGCGCCGCTCCAGGCAGTTGAAGGATTATCTGTAACAGTTGAAATAAACCTGACTGGGGCGCGCAATCTGTTTACCTTGTAGTAAAATATCCCTATGTTTACACCGTCAATGTGGATGCTCATGCCACGGCAATACCTGCAGTTCAACGCCAGATGAACTGCTGACGGTTTATGCCGCCTGAATGAATGCTGGCAGATCGCCAGCATTTTTATTTCCAAACCTGCAACCTTTCCACACAGAAAAGAGATTTCAGTGGTTCAAAAGCATCCTTTGCGTTTCTGTGCCGAAATTCACCGGAGGTCCTAATGCCCGAAAACATCCTGATTGCCATCGCCTGGCCATATGCCAATGCCGAAATCCATGTCGGCAATATCACCGGCTCGCATTTACCGGGGGATATTGTCGCCCGGTATCACCGTTTAAATGGTGACAACGTCCTGATGATCACTGGAACCGATTCGCACGGTACACCTGTCACCATTGCCGCCGACAAAGAAGGCGTACCTGTCGAAACTGTTTATAAAAAATATCACGAGGGCTTTATTGAGCTTTTTCAGCAAATCGGAATTTCTTACGATTTGTACACTTCCACGCATACGGAAAACCATTTCAAAGTCTCACAGAGCATTTTCCTGGCGCTTAAAGAGAACGGATTTCTGTTCACCAAAGTGGAAGAACAATGGTATTCGCCCGCTGCCGGGAAATTCCTGCCCGATCGATACGTGGAAGGTACCTGCTACATTTGTGGCGATGATAACGCCCGTTCGGACCAGTGCGACAAGTGCGGCAACGTGCTGGAACCGGCCAAGTTGATCAATCCGCGCTCGAAAGTGGATGGCTCGACGCCTGAACTGCGCGATACCGAACATTTTTACATTGACCTGTCCAAGCTTGAGCCAGATGTGAAGGATTTTCTGCGCGCCCGCGCCAGTCACATGCGCGATACCGTTTTGGGAGAGTCGCTCGGCAAGATCGAAGCCGAGGGCCTTAAGCCGCGGCCCATCACCCGCGATTTGGATTGGGGCATTCCGGTCCCGGTTAAAAAATGGGAAGGCAAGTGCCTGTATGTGTGGTTTGAGGCCGTTATCGGCTACCTCTCCGCCCCAATTGAGTGGAGTCAGCTGACGGGTGATAAAAATGCCTGGAAAAAATGGTGGGCCGATCCGTCTGCCAGACAATTCCACTTTATCGGCAAGGATAATATTTTCTTCCATACTTCGCTGTGGCCGGCCGAATTGATGGGCGTAGGTGAAAAATTCGCGGAAATTTTCAACGGCGAAAAGGGAGTCAAACTGACCCTGCCATATGATGTGCCCGCCAACCAGTTTATGAACCTGCAAGGCGATAAAATCAGCGGTTCGCGCAACTGGGCGGTTTGGGGGCGTGACGCCCTGACCCGTTACGACCCTGATGCGCTGCGCTATTATCTGACCGTCAACATGCCAGAATCCAAAGACAGCGACTGGGACTGGAATGAGTTTGTGGCGCGCAATAACGGCGAGCTGGTGGCGACCTGGGGCAACCTGGCGAATCGCGTGCTGTCCTTTGCATACAAACATTGGGAAGGATTTGTCCCGGCGATTGACGAATCTGCCCTGCGACCCGCGGACTTGAGCCTGCTTTCCGCCATCGACGAAGGATTCAACACTGTGGGCGAGCTCTATAACACGGTGAAACTGCGCGACGCTTTGCGCGAATCCCTGCGCCTGGCGACGGAAGTCAACCGTTATCTTGACGCAAACGCTCCCTGGACCGCCATCAAAACCGACCGGGATGCCGCAGCCCTGACGATCTTCACCGCCCTGAAAGCGATTGACTCGCTCAAAGTGCTTTTGGCCCCCGTTTTACCTTTTACGAGCGCCAAACTGCACAGCTTTTTTGGCTATGAAGCGCTGCTCTTTGGTGAGCAATACACCGAAACCGCAACTGACTCGCTGGGCGAACATACTGTCCTGCGTTATCGCGCAGGACAAACTGCCAGTCAGCTTTTTTGGAAACCCAGCAGCCTGAAGCCCGGTCACGCGCTTAATCAGCCTGGACCACTCTTCAAGAAGTTGGAAGAAAAAGTGATCGAGGAAGAAATGGCACGATTAGGCAAGTAGAAAAAAAGCCGGGCGAACTTGTAAAAGTTTGCCCGGCTTTTTTGTGAAGTGGCGGGAAATCCATTATTTTGAATCTTTTTTCAGGAACAACAAAAAGCCGATTAACCGGAGGCCAGCGCTCAGCCAGAGTGCGCCACCCAGGCCGATATAATCTGCCAGGAAGGTCCCGGCCATGGGCGCGATGATGGTTGAGAGATATTGCATCGACTGCGCCAGCGAGACGAAGGTGGCGCTGTATTCGGGTGGCACAGTTTTCATCAGCTCGTCAAAGAAGACCAGGTCGAGCCCGCCCTGGAACAGACCGGCGATGGCCGCAAATACGTAAATCCAGCCTACGTGGGGGAAGGTGGCTGTCAGCGCCGGATAAAGCGCTACTCCCAGGGTCGTCGCCAGCAGAACCAGGCGGCCGCCCCATTTCCTTGAAACCCAGGGCCAGAAGAAATAGCCGATTAACATCACAGAGGTCATGGTCATGTTGATTGTGCCGATCTGACTGTCTGTTGCGCCGACCTGCCGTACAAAAAACAATGGCATGATAGGCGCGCTCAATGCCAGCGCTGAAAGGTACACAAAACGCTTATTCGAAAACGAGACGAAAGCCGGGGCGCTGCGCATGAGCGCTGAGAAATTTTTCAGCGTGGAAGATAGCGATTGACCAGCCACCAGTGGCGGGGGAGTCTGGTCGGGGAGGGAAATGCGGCTCGAAAAGTAGAAACTGATTAATCCACCCAGCGAGAGTCCCAGAAACATAATCCCGTAATTGAGCGGAAAAGCTACCAGGTTAATCACGCGCGTGACGGCAAAGGTGAAAACAACGCTGGTCAGGCCGAAAATCGTCCAGCGACGGCTGAGCAGCGTGTAGCGGCCATCCGGCCCGGCGATGGTATTCATCACTACCGAAAACCCGACAGCCAACACCGTTGATGGCAGGGTGGCGAAAGCCCAAATCGCCAGCGTGGAGAAGATCACGTTTTCTTTGGGAAAGAAAAGCGTAATCAGGCCGGTCAGCGCGTAACAGGAAATGACCAGCAGCCGTGAAAGACTGTACCACGGGATAATATTGCGTCGTGTTTGAAGAAAGCGGCCCGCGATGATGGCGAGAATCAACCCGGTGACGCCGGGCATGGAGGAAAGCAAGCCCACTTGGAAATTGCTTGCCCCCATGCGAGTCAGAAAAACGGGCAGAAATGGCGCGGCTACATTGGAAATACTGACGCCAACAGCGTCGATCAACACATAGCGAAAATTACGTTTTTGGGTTTCAGGTGTCTGCAGTGTCATGGTTTTTTAGCGATGCCAGAGTTCTGTCGATTATAATGCCCCTCTTGGAGTTATTGACGCATGCTGACCATTGTCCCGATCCAACCCCACCAAATTGAAGCTGCAAAATCGATCATTGCCGCGGTGGCCCAGCGAATTTTTGAGCCGGGGTTATCTCCGCAAGAATTTTTGGACGCGCTGATCGAAGAACATGAACTGGATGATGTGGATCAGGTCAGCAAGGTGTATGCTGAAAATGGCGGGTTGTTTCTGGTGGTGCTCGATGATGGGAAAGTCATAGGAACGGGGGCGATCAGAAAATTGGAAAATGATCTGGCTGAGTTGAAGCGTTTATGGCTGCTGGAACCCTATCACGGGCAGGGCATCGGTTACCGCGTGGTAAGTCAGTTGTTTGATTTTGCCCGTCAAAATGGTTATCAGCGTCTTGTTTTACAAACCAGTTTGCAACAACAGCGCGCCATCGCTTTTTATCAGCGCATGGGATTTGTTGAAGTGCCCGCCTATAACGAACTTCCATATGAGGATGATATTTCGATGGAAATCAGGCTGTAGCAGGGAATCTTTGGATCAGCGGCTCAAACTGTGACAAAAATTACAGCCGGAAAACGAACTGTGGGGCATAATTTGGCCATCAAAACAAGGAAGGTTTTCCAATGAAACTACGAATTGTCCCCCTGATTCTCTCTGCCGTGGTGATGGCTGCTCACTTTCTGCGAAGCAACAGCCTTTTGCAAGTGTTATTGTGTCTCGCGCTGCCCTTTTTGCTGCTGATTAAAAAGCGCTGGAGTCTACGCGTTGTTCAAACCCTGACGGTTTTATTTGCCTTGCTCTGGCTTGGCGCGCTAAACGAAATTATCCAGGTGCGCATCCTGGAAAGTCGTTCCTGGACAGCATCCGCTATTATTCTTGGGGTGGTGGCCGTTTTTTCACTTTTCTCTGGCTGGTTGCTGAATTCCCCAAAAGTCAAAGACAACTACCCGGGTTAGTCACGTTGGTTATTTTTTTACCGACTGGCGGATGATGGTTTTTAACTTCTCCGGTGCTGACTTGTTCGGGTCGGACAGATAAATTTCGTGGTGTTTTTGCTGCTTTCCGTCAAAGCTGTGCCCGTTGGCGTGGATAAAATCGTGCAGACGTTGGATATTTTCGGCTTCAGCGGAATAGGGTCCAATGTGCATGAGTTGCGCCGATAACCCTTCAGCGTAAGTTCCAAATCTCAGTCGCGGCAGGGCGGATAAGGGTTTCTTTTTCCCAGCTTCCGTTTTGGCGGTATCGACCAATTCCTGGGTGACAAAGTCCGGCGTGGAGATCATCATCGTCCACAGCCAGTCATCCTTCTTTTCGGCGCTGAACAAATTCATATTTTCGCCCCACCATAATCCTTCAAGCGCCATGACGGGGTAGTCGATTGCCATTTCTTTTTTGACTTTGAATTTGAGCGTGTACGCCACTGAATATAATGTCTGAAGTACCGCGGCATAATCTGCGGAGGTGTTGGGGTTGCCTGTGCCGTCGATCATCAGGAAGTTCATTGTTGGGACTTCAACAAAGGCTGGCGCCGGTTTGGCGTCATAAAGGGGTTTCAGGATTTTCTTTAGATCAAGGGTTTGCATAGTGTCCTCCTGAAATATTATAGTACTTCTCATTCTGACGAGTCAAATAAAAAGAGCGGCCGTGAGGCCGCTCTTTGTTTCAAGCAAATTACTTAGTATCTTCTTCTTCTTTCTTACCCTTTTCAATGACTTCGGGCTCAGCAACTTCGATGCCCATGGACGCGGCGGTCTCGTCATGGGTCGCAGTGGCAACGGCTACCATTTCGTCGGCATTGGAAAGAAGGGTGACGCCGGCCGGGATGACCAGGTCGCGCACGTGGATGGCATCGCCAATCTTGACCAGGACGGCCAGGTCGACTTCGATGCGTTCGGGCAGATCGTTCGGCAGCGCTTCCACTTCGATCGATTCGATGTTGTTGACGATGGCGGCGCTGTATTCCTTGATGGCCGGGGCGGTGCCGTGGAAATGCAGGCTCACTTCAGCGCGGATGGTTTCGGTCAACGAGATGGCCTGGAAATCGATGTGGGTGTAGACGTTTCTGATGTAGTTCTTCTGTTTCTCGCGAACCAGGGCAGGGATTATCTTGCCGTCAAGGTCGATGTTGACGATGCTGGAAGATGTGAGGTGGGGGATGACCAGCCCGGCGTTATGGGCTTCCATGGTGATGGGGGTCGGCTCGATTTTATTTCCATAGATAACGCCCGGAAGTTGGCCCGCGCGGCGCAACTGGCCGACCTGTTTGCCGATAACGGTGCGTTTGGTGGCTTTCAAAACTACTTTTTCCATCTTGGTATGCTCCTTGGCGCCTCTCACCCTGAACCTTTCAAAGCACAGGATTACCTTCGCCCTAAAAATTTATGACGGCAGGATCGCCGCACATATTGACTATTTTTTACGTCCGAACAGAAGTTTTCCTGCCAGCAGGATCAGCCCGGCGACAGCGCCGCCTGCCAGTCCCGCCAGAAGGGCGGTGCGTCCGTCCACCATGGTGGTGACGTTGCCATTCACATTGCGGCCAATCAAAACGCCGGTGCGGATGTAATCCGCCTGCACATCTGTAGCCGCGACGACGAGAGCATCCACATCCTTAATTGACATGGTATTCGCCAACGCTACGCCCGCAAAACCGTTCAAAGTGAGCGTTTCGGCCCGGGCTCCGCCGACAATGCTATCCCGTAATGTGGCTTGCTGGCTCGCAACCGTTAAAACGACAGAATCGCGGACTTGCAAGTCGCCGGTTTGGATGGTGGCCGCCGCAGACATTTGCAGCTCAACTTCTTCCGCGTTTAGCAGATAAATTGCGCTCTGCCTGGCGCGAACCAACTCAGCTTCGAGATTCTCAACGCTAACCTGTGACAGATTTACAATCTGCGGCAGTTCGGTCTCTTCGGGTTGGGTTGTGGCCATTACGTCCTCCGGGCTCACCGTCAGGAATAAAGACGCCTCCGGTGGAGGCGACGGGCAAACCAAGAATCAATTTTAGCCTTTGGAGAGTGAATCGTCAAGGAAAAAACTGACAGGGTATAATTTGCCTGGCAAATCACCTCTCTCACGGCTCTTACTTCATGAAAAATTCTCCACTCTCCCTCAAAGAAATTATTCTCGTGCCATTTGGCTTTATTCTGCATATGTCTGCGGCCTGGGCCGCAACCCTGATGATTCTGGCAGTTTCCATTTGCGGATTTTTATATTACTCTCTCAATACCGATTTTTTTGGTTTGGCGGCTCCACCCTTCGCTGAATTGACCTTTTCGCCCGATTTCAGTAGTGTGCGTGACACCAAGGATAACCGTTCCTGGAAAATCACCTACGAAAGCCTCCCTTTTTCCACCTTTCATGGCGTGGTGCGACATGTCTCCAACTGGCGCGATGAGCCAATTCCGTTTGCCACTCACGATATTCTGGTCACGACCGGCGAATTTTCGACTCCCTCCCGCGTTTCAACGCGCGTGAATAACCATACTTTCTACTACCAGTGGGATTCCGGTCCCAAGCCGAAGGGCAGCATCAATTTGCTTCATATCGTCCCCAAAACGGAGGAAATTTACCGTCAGCTGCTCGAAGTGCGCGACTGGAATCTGGTCACCATCAGCGGGCGCGAGATTTATCGCATCGAGCTGTTTGACTCCGCCGGAAAATTCACTTCCTACTGGCAGGATGAAGGCTGCAATTCCATCCTGGTCACTGCTGTCAAAATTGATGCCATCGGCACACCAATCCCATAAGCATTTCATCCTTTATAATACCTGTCATGCGACGATACATCTACTTTACCGTTTTCATTTCTGGCATGACCGCCCTGGCCGCCGAATTTGGCGCCTCGCGCCTGCTGCAATTCAGCTACGGCTCCAGCAACCTGGTTTGGGCCAGCGTCATCGGCCTGATCATGGTCTATTTTGCCGTTGGATACCGTCTCGGCGGTCGTTGGGCAGACCGCTCACCCAATCCGCACACCTTTTTTCTCATTTTAGGCTGGGGCGCGGCCACGCTGGGTATCGTCCCTTTCATCGCCGCGCCGGTTTTGCGCGCCGCTGCGTCTGCCTTTGATGTACTCAGCCTGGGTGTGGTGCTCGGTTCCTTCGCGGCCATCCTGATTTTGTTCAGCATCCCCATTACCTTGCTGGCGATGGCTTCGCCGTTCGCGGTTCGTCTTTTAATGGATGACCCCGCCAAAGCGGGTGACGTGGCCGGGCAGGTTTCTGCCATTTCGACAATTGGATCGGTGCTGGGGTCATTTTTACCGACCCTGATCCTTTTTCCGTTAATTGGGGCGAAACTCACCATTTGGGCTTTTGCCGGGACGCTGCTGTTGGTTGCGCTGGTTGGCCTCAAGCATACCTCAGGGAAAAAGTCTTTTTCCCTGCTCTTGCTGCTGCTCGTGATATTGTTGCTTCTGCCGTTGGACAGCGATAACCGCATCAAATCCACGCCGGGACAGATTTACGAAACGGAATCAGCCTACAACTACATCGAAGTCTTGAAAGGCGGCGACAGCACTTATTTACGGCTGAATGAAGGGCAGGGGATTCACTCCCAGTACAGCCCCAGTGAGCTATTTTATGGCGGTCCCTGGGAAGAATTCCTGGTTGGGCCAATGTTCAATGTTGCTTTTCAACCATCCACTGTTCAGCGGATTGCCATTGTTGGCCTGGCTGCCGGGACAACTGCCAGACAGGCGACAGCCGTCTATGGCGGGATCCCAATTGACGGGTATGAAATCGATCCAAAAATCGTCGAGGTGGGACAGAAATATTTCGCCATGACCATGGCCAATCTTAACGTCTATGCCGTCGATGGTCGCTGGGGCTTGGATCACAGTCCCTATAAATATGACATCATCGCCATTGACGCCTATCGCCCGCCTTATATTCCGCCGCATCTGACGACGCGTGAATTTTTTGAGATTTGCGCCGCCCATTTGACGGAAAATGGCGTGCTGGCGGTCAATGTTGGCCGCGCTCCCAATGACCGGCGGCTGATCAATGACCTGGCGGCGACGATCGGCACGGTGCTGCCGTCCACGCATGTCATGGATATTCCGGGTACTTTTAACTCGATGCTTTATGCCACCAAACAGCATACCAGCGCCGAGAATCTTTCTGCCAATCTGGCGGCTTTACTGGCTGATCCGCAATCGTCGCCGCTGCTGCGGACTGCGGCACAGGTGGCTTTTACCAACCTTCAGCCTGATCCAACTGGCGGTGAAATCTACACCGACGACCGCTCGCCGGTTGAATGGGTGACGAACAGCCTGGTAATTAATTTCATCCTGGGCGGTGGGGTTGATTCGATCCAATGAGACCATGGTTTCGTCGGGAGGCATGTTGATGATCCTCGAAGTTGCGCCCCTGAAGATTCGCCCTGGCCAATCCGCTGATTTTGAGAGCGCTTTTCGGATTGCCAGGGCCATTATCGCTTCAATGCCTGGTTATATTTCGCATGAACTGCAACGCTGTGTTGAGCGGCCGGATGAGTACATCCTGCTTGTGCGTTGGCGAAGCCTTGAAGATCACCAAATCGGGTTCCGCCAATCGCCACAATACCAGCAATGGAAGCAGTTGTTGCACCATTTTTACGACCCGTTCCCGACAGTTCTGCATTATGAAGTGCTGGCTGACTCGGGATGATTGGTTTATTTCCGGCGAACCGCTTGAATTTTTGTTAAAAAGATGATAAAAATTGAATAGTAGCATTCACAAGGAGCGAGAAGATGAATATTAATTTTTATGCCACGCTGCGCCTGATTACTGGTAAAAAGACCGTTGAACTGGATCTGCCGGATGGTATTACGGTGCGCGAGATGCTGGAAAAGGCTTTTGAAGCTTATCCGCCATTGCGCAAGGAACTGATGACGGCTGAAAATGATTTGCACGGGCATGTGCATGTCTTTGTCAACGGCCGCGATGTGCCCTATCTGGCGGATGTGCTCGAAACACGCATTTCCGCGGGCGACAAGTTGGATATTTTCCCGGCAGTGGGTGGCGGATAGATGCAGATCATTTCGCGCGAGATGCGTGGTATCCCTTACTTCTTGCTAAAAGAATATTTACAGGAGTTGGGCGGCGCGCTCGTTGAAGAGAATTTCGTCCGGGGTGATGGCTGGAGCGTGCGTTTGACGAAAATGGAGCCATACAAATTCCATTCGTTGCAAGTCGGTCAGACACGCTTGGAAATGGAATTGGAAGATCACGTTGCCGATGATTTTCTTCAGCGTTTTGGTATGAAAACTTTGCGCGCCGGGGCCTAAATCATCAAAACTCGGTTTTCGCTAAAAATATGAAAGGACGCGCCTTTTTGGGGCGCGTCCTTTATTTACCGTGTGGCGCAGAAAGTAAATCCTACGCGAGATCCAATTCCTTGAGCTTGGCTTCGGTCACGAGACCATTATTCCAGCCGCGGGCTTCGTAGTAATCGGCCAGCATCTTTGCCAGTTCACTGACCTGTCCGAGGGAGCCGGGCATGGTGGAAGGTTCTTCGGTGAAGCGCTTGGGGAGATAGTCGCTGCCTTCGCCAAAACCAGCCTGGTTGTTGTAGAGACGTTCCAGGTTGTAAATGCGCTCGCCAGTCTTCAGCACGTCGGCAGTGGTGAACGGCACGCCGACCATGGCAGAGTATTGCTGGGCATATTCATCGGTGCCCATGGCAAAGGCGCTGAATTTGCACAGGTCCATGCTGTCAGAGAAAGCGTGGATGTCCTGGAAGATCTTGACCAGGCCGCCCTTGCCTTCCCAGGCCAACGGGTCGGTTTTGAGGGTGCCGAAGGGCATAACGCCCAATTCGGAAGCAGGGGTGTAAGCGCGCAGGTGGCAGGCGCCGCGGTTGCTGGTGGCATAGCCAAGGCCAATGCCCTTGATACCGCGTGGATCATAAGCCGGGATGCCCTGGCCCTTGACCGTCATGGCCAGTTCGGGGTGACCGAAATGTTTGGCAGTGGCATCGGCACCTTCGCCCATGACTTCGCCAATCCCTTCGCGTTTGCCAATTTTCTCACCGAGCGCGACCATGTTGTCGTTATCGCCCCAGGCAAGTTTGCCATCGGCGGCGCTGGTATAGCCCTTTTCGCTGGCTTCCATGAAGATCGAAATGGGATGGCCGATTTCGATGGCATCCATGCCGTAGTCATTGCACACGTCGATCATTTTTGCGACAACGCGGGCATCGTCATTTCCGACATTTGCGCCAACCGACCAGGCTGGTTCGTATTCGACCGATTCCATCCGCAGACCGGCATACGGCCCGTCTTTGACTTCAACTTCCTTCTTGCAAGCGACCGGGCAGGCGTGGCAGGTGGGATCGTTGACCAGCAGGTTTTCCTTGAAGTATTCGCCGCTGATCTTCTCGGCATGTTCGCCAAAGGCGGTGAACATGCTGTTTTTCGTCGGCAGGCCGCCGATGCTGTTGGTAATGTTCATGAGCACGTTTGTGCCATAGACGGAGAGACCACCCTTGCGTGGGCTGGTGATATTCTCTTCAGCCATGATGACTTTGAGGGCACGTTCGTGTGCAGCTTTCCAGGCATCGCGATCAGCGGCTTTGGTGATTTTCTTCTCAGCCTTGATGACGATAGCTTTGAGGTTCTTCGAGCCACCAACGCAGCCCGTGCCGCCGCGTCCGCTGGCGCGATCGTTTTCATTCATCCAGCAAGCAAACTTGACTAGTTTTTCACCGGCTGGGCCGATGGTGATGACCGTCAGGTCTTTTTCGCCATATTTTTCTTTGAAATGTTTGACGGTATCGTGAACGCCCTTGCCCCAGACTTCGGCAGCATCCAAAATCTCAAACTGATCATCGTGAATGTAGACGTAAACAGGTTTTTCAGCCTTGCCTTTGAAAATCAAACCATCATAACCAGACCAGCGCAAGCGGGCAGCAGACCCTGAATCGTAGTG